>CAZDMD010000091.1:0-6862 GCA_964506805.1 uncultured Vampirovibrionales bacterium
ACTAGGGGATGTCTTCAAATATAGTCGATTAAAGATGTTTCCGAACAGTAGGCTAGAAGATAATCCTAGACGAGGAGCTTAGATGATTTTGTGAAGGAGTGTAGATAGACCTACATGACTGAACAAAATCATCGTAGCAACAAAGTACAGACGCTCTACAAGAAATTATGGAGGCGACTATAAAGTCAAACGCTAGGGCTTTTTTAGCTCCTCTTATTTCAGCTCCCCTTATTGGCGTGTTTGGGCTACAATATCTTCATTGCCTTGTCAAAATTTTTTCAAATTGTTTAAGAGGTGTCCCATGTCGCATTCTGTTCGTGTTCGTTTAGCCCCAAGCCCCACAGGCAATTTACATGTGGGGACGGCTCGCACCGCCTTGTTTAACTATTTATTCGCCAAGCATTTTAACGGCACGTTTATTCTAAGAGTCGAAGACACGGACAAGGAACGCTCCGAAGCGAGATACACCCAAAACATCTTTGACGGCTTAAAAGCACTCGGCTTGCAGTGGGATGAAGGCCCCGATGTCGGTGGCGACTACGCCCCCTATCAGCAAAGCGAACGAGAGTCCTTGTATCAGCAATATGCGTACGCCCTACTCGAAAAAGGGCTTGCCTATTGGGACTACACCAGCCCTGACGAACTAGAAACCTTACGAGAAGAAGCCACCGCTCAAAAAAAGCCCTTTATTTATCGCAATGATTTAAGCCCAGACGCACAAGCCGCCAAAGCCGTTTCAGGGATGAAACCTTCTTTACGCTTTCGCATTCCACGAGACCTAGATAGCATTACCGTCCATGACTTGGTGCGAGGCGATGTCGAGTTTGACACCAGCTTAATCGGGGATTTGGTCATTTTAAAATCGGATGGGGGGGCGGCGTATAATTTTGCCTGCGTCGTGGACGATTATTTGATGAAAATCACCCACGTTTTAAGAGGCGAAGATCACCTGCCGAATACACCGAAGCAGTTGCTTTTGTATCAAGCATTAGGCTGGGAGCCTCCTGCTTTTGCCCATTTGGGGATGATTTTGGCGCCTGATCGCTCGAAGTTGTCCAAGCGTCATGGGGCGACTGCCGTGGATACCTTTATGAAGGAAGACGGCTATTTGCCTGAAGCCTTTGTGAACTTTTTGGCGTTATTGGGCTGGTCTACCCCGAATGAAGAAGAGATTATGTCCCTTGAGCGTTTATGTGAGTTGTTTACGATTGAGCGTGTGGGGCATAGTGGGGCGATTTTTGATCGAGAAAAGCTGAACTGGATGAACGGTCAATACATCCGCCGTTTGTCGGAAGCTGAACTGCTAGAGCGTTTAAAGCCCTTTTTAGGGGACTACGATTTAAGTCGCTACACGCGGGCTCAACTGGAAAACATGGTGGCGATTACCAAAGAACCGTTGGTGAAATTGTCCGATGTGCAACATGATTGGGCGTATTTCTTTGGGGATGACGTGCAACGAGACGAAAACTTAGTGCAAGAGGTCTTACACAACGAAACCGCTCAAGATTTACTCAAACTGATGTTGGAACAGTGGTTGCCTCATCTGCAAGTGGATTCGCTGGAATCGGCACAGGCAGGGATTAAGCACCTCACCAAAGAACTCGGGAAAGAGCATAAAACCAAAACCGTCATGTGGACACTCCGTTGTGCATTGACGGGTCGTGTTCAGGGGGCGGATCTCCCTAGCACCTTGATGTTACTAGGTAAAGAGCGTATTGCGTTACGTTTGAAATCAGCGTTGGCAAGCGTACATGTCTAAGTCAGTGAAGTCTTCTGGATTACATCGGGATCAATTTATCGGGGTGGATTTTGCCACAGGGCGTGCCATGGCAGGCAATACGTGGATTGCTCGGCTTTCGCAAGAGGCGAAAGGCATCTGGACTTTAGTGGAGCTGGCATCCCTTAAAACTTATATGACACAAAAAGGCTTGAGTACGAATCCCACTTTAAAGCTCTTTGAGTTATTGCTGCAGCATCCGCAGGCGTTAATCGGGATTGATGCCTCTTTTGGGATTCCCGCGTCTTTAATGACACACCCCACTTGGGAGGCATGGGTGCAAGATTTTGCACGCCTATACCCTGATGCGGAAACCTTTCGGCGTGCGTGTCAAGAGGCGAGTCCCCCGAATAAAGAGCTGAAGCGTCAAACGGATATTGAAGCGAAAACGCCCTTTTCTCCTTATAATCTAAGGCATTATAAGCAAACCTTTACCGTGGTGCATGATGTGTTGCGTCCCTTTCTCATGGCACAAAAGGGGAGTATTTTGCCTATGCAAGCCCCCCTGCCTCAAAAGCCGTGCTTGGTGGAATCTTGTCCTGCGAGTGTGTTAAAAACGGTAATGCCTAAAGTACCTGTGTATAAGGGTAAAACGCCTGATTGTGAAAACGCTCGGCAACGCATTTTAGAGCATCTGCAAGCGAGGTTTCCGTTTGAAATTTCTTCGGCGTTTGAAGAGACAATTCTTTCGCAATCAGGCGGAGATGCCCTCGATAGCGTGATGATGGCGTGGCATTTATGCCGATTATGGCAAGAAAACCCCGATACCTTTCATCAAAAGGGGTTACCGTATTCAAGAGAAGGCTTTGTGTATTAAAGATTTTTGAAGAGCGACGAGAAACTTTTGACCCTCTAAAAATTCAAAAAATTGCGGAAAACGGCACAATTCATCAAAGCCATACCACAACGCCTCGGATTCTTCACAGTAAGCCGTTAAAAAGGCTTGCACATGGCTTCGCCAATCGCTAAAGGCGTTGGAATCAACAACGGCATAAAGGGTTTCGGTACTTTGCCAGTCTCCAATCATCTTGGCAGGAGGGGCTTGTTTTGTAGATCCCACTTCACGAGCCTCTTCTAACAAAGCGGACAACGCCTCAAACGCCTCATCCTGATTCACCGTTTCTTTCAGTGAAGCTCGCACTTCTAGCATGGGGTTTTCTCCAAGGATTGATACCAATGACGGAGCAGTTCATGCCCAAAGGCTCCACTTTTTTCGGGGTGAAACTGAAAGGCTGTGAGATTTTCGTATCGAATTGCCCCGCAAAAGCGTGTCCCCTGGTACTCACTTTCATATAAAAGTACGTCCTTATTTTCAGGTTCGGCATAATACGAATTGACGTAATACACAAAGCCTTCAGGGGCATCGACCTGTTGGGCGTGAATATAATTCCAGCCGATCTGGGGGATTTTGGAATGCTCAACGGCATCTGAAAATTTACGGACTCGCCCTTTTAAAAAGCCTAAGCCTGCTACATCAGGGCTTTCTTCACTCGATTCAAACAAGACTTGCAAACCCACACAGACCCCTAAAAACGGGACTTTTTGGCTCATCACCACCTCTTCTAAAGAGGCCACAAAGCCCCGAGACGCAAGCCCTTGCATAATCGCGCCAAACGCACCCACTCCTGGTAAAATCACAGGATTTTCACCAGAAGGGAATTGATTATCCTCATTGCCTTTTAGCACCTTAAAAGGAATTTCGCAACGTTCTAAGGCACGCAAGAGGCTTCCGACGTTACCGCCGCCATAGTGTAGGACTTCTACCGTGGAGTGCATCAAAAGCATCCTCTTTGGGCTTGATGAGTGAATACTTTTTAATTATACATCAAGTAAGAATTTTTTATGATTATTCAGAACGCAAGGGTGTATTCATCACAGAAAAAGCGGTATTGCCATAAGGTAAGGGATTCAAACGAATGCCTTCTAGTTTTTTCGTGCTGGTAATCGTCATCGATTCCAGTGGTGGGGGGCTGGGCTTTACCCCAAATAGTTTAAAACCCTCCTGATTTTTTGAGGCATCAGGGAGCGGTGCTTTGGCTTGAAGCATCAATTGAGGAACAGAAGCAGTTTGTATTTCAGGCGATACACGGGCGAGGACTTCGTTTTTCATCGGTGTATTTAACTGACTAAAAAAAGGAGAGGTCATCGGCAAGGCTTTGTAAGAGGGATGATTCATCACCATGTGCTGTAAAGTCTCTTCCTGCATTAAATCGACAATATGATTCAAACGCTCTACGAGGGGATGAGATACTGCCGTCAGGCTGGGGATTTGCTTGCGAAAATGCACCCACACCCGTGCTTCACGCATCCACGCTTCGGCTTCTTCTACCCGAGAGTTATGAGCATCCGAGTGCATGGCTTCATGGGAAATTAACGCCACTAAAGCCGAAATCGGGGCAGTTTCATGTTTTTCGTTGATAAAAAGCATCCAGTTATTTTGTTTGTCTAGCCAAGCCAGTGCGTCAAAATTAACGTATTGAGGGGCAATTTCGGCTAAATTTTTAAAGAGGACTTTGCCCCGTTTGCGTTGTAGAATGGCTAAAGAGTCCGCCGATTCAGGATGTTCCGCCATTTGCATTAACGCCTTTGCCAGCTTAAGATGCGAAGTCATCGAGACCCATGCCTGAGGTGTTCCTACGGCAGAAGTCATCGCCTCAACCGCTAAAAGCTGTATGCCACGAGTCGCCGTCTCTTCAGTAGCTTTGAGGTAGAGTCGTTGACTGCTTTTACTCGTTTGAGGAACAGGGGGAAGCATGGCTCGTGCTTGCGATTGTTGCCACCACGCCTCTGACTGTGCCAAAGCATTTAAGGCAGGGAAACAGAAGATTCCCAACAAAATCCCTAAGAACATCCAAGTGAAAGCACGCATATTGATTTACCTAATTCTTTATTCTTTGTGTGTTGCATTGAGATAGGCTTCGTTTCGACCTTGAGGGAAAAAACTTAAATCCACCCCTCCTAAATAGAGGAGACCCCCGCCACGCATTTTTTTTTCTTGATTTTGTTTTATACCTATGTCAGTATATAATGTTAGTTGTGATGCTTCATCATCCACCCACTCAGCAAGGATTCCGTGTGTATGCCGTTTTTGACTCCCAAATCTTTTTTTCGACGACGAAGCACGCCTGCATGGCATTGCTAGAAGGGCTTGTGGTGTAAATCGTTTTTATTAGTTCCACGTTTCGGCTTTTCACTTTCGCAATACGCTATGCAGGGTTATAACAGACTGTTACTGTTGTGATGTTGTCGTTTTAGGCGAGTAAGGATTTTCCTCAATGGGTTCGTTCTCTTCCGTTTTATATAATCCTGCCATTGTCAATAGCTTGCATTCCCTTACAGGTGAAGGGGCGGCGAGCTTATTGGTACGAGACGGACTTCAAAATTATGGCATTGTCAATGAATCCAAAAAAGAAAATAAAGATCTAGGGGATGAAATTAGCCTGATTATGTGGGGATCTTGGGCGATTTGGGGAGGCGGTAGCTTTCTGCTTAAAAACCTCTATTATAAGGCGTTGCATCCTGTTTTGCCGATGGCGAAAAATGCAGACAGTGGCATTATGGAAAGCCCTGATGCCGTTCAACGCCTCACCCATGAAAAAGCAACCGCTTATGCTCAGAGTCTTAAACAGCGTTTTGCAGGAGACGCCTCTTTAAGTCATCAGGCGGAAAAGCTGGCTCAAGACTATCTCAAAATTGCTCAAAAGGATGCCACCACTTATGCGTCTCATATCAAAAAGGCACAGCTTGCGGGCATTTTATTTTCAGGGGCGATTCCAGCCTTTTTAACAGGCTATGTACTACCCAAAATGGCACAAGCCCATTCTAAAAAGAAATTAAGCCGTGAAGCCATGCAACGTGCCAACGCAAATCAAGCACAAGAAGAAACTCCAAGCCCTACGCTTGCCACACAGTGGAAACACGCAAAAGCCCTTGAAGTACAAAACGCCACAACACTTCAAGCGGATTCAAACGAAAAACAAGCCTCAGAAACACTCGTAAAACCTAGAAGTGCTTTTAGCAATGCGGTAGACTATTTTAATCAAAATCCGAATATGACAAACTTGGTCTTGGTGGATTCCACTGTAACCGCTAGTCGGGTTTTAACCGCAGAAGACAACAACGATAAAATCCGTTGGGCGACCTATGAAGCCATTTTTCTTTATATGATGTACTTAGGATCCGCTCAAGTAAGAGACATGGTGCAACAAGGGGTTATGGAACTCCCGAGCTTGAGAGAACATGCCCAACTCAAAAAGCTCAATCTTAAAAGTTTAGCGATTTTGAATCATTATGCCCAGCCTGACGCCCAGACTCAAAAAGGGAAACCCCATTTAGCGGATGCCTTTCAAAAGGCGTTACAGCAATTCGGGGTGGATGAGACGAAACTCAAAGAAATGAAACACGCCTTTGAAACCTTTACCGTGCATCATCATTTACTCAACAAAGAAGAAAAAGAAATGGCAAAGGCTCATTTAACAGAAGTGATGAATCCGATTGTGGGGCAAATTAGCGAACACATGCAAAAGAATCCCAAGGCGTATCAGACGCATGACAATATCATCGTGGATTTATTGGTGTCTGAAGGGGTGATGCCCGTTCACCATGAAGACGGATTTTCAGCGTTGAAGCATGGACGGGTGTTTAATCCGCAAGTCTTGGGGATTGATTTGACGAAAGCCATGCCTGCCTTTGATGAAGGACATGACGAAAAGGGGATTTCTAATTTAATGTATCGCTTAGAGCAGTTAAGCCGTACCGAAAAAAGCGAAATTGGGCATCAACTTAAAGCGTCGTACATTGGGCATAGCATGGGGATTGTCGCTAGTTTATTAGGCGGTTTTTTGGTGATGGGGCGTTTGTCTCCACTGGTACAGAGCTGGTTGTCTCACAAGGTAACAGGGCAGGAATTACCTGATCGTTTGGATATTAATAATTATGAGCCTGAACCTGAAGTTCACAAATATAAGCCCACGGTTTTAGACGCTCATGTTTGATTTATAGAAAGCCGTCTATCTGATTGATGTGAGTCAACACGCTCATGCGTCAAACTAGAGTGAATCCCTCAAGTCGTAGGAGCAAACTACA
>CAZDMD010000092.1:0-6846 GCA_964506805.1 uncultured Vampirovibrionales bacterium
CTATGTCGGTTTTATTCAATTGGCGTTTTGTTGCCTCATCCTTGAAAGACTAATTTGATTTATTTCTCGGATAGGCTCTAAATCAATATGTAGTTTAATAAACAATTAAAATAGTTTAAAATTGCTTTAAATTTAGTAATTGTTACCTGAAATTATCAATAACATTGTTTAAAAATAAGAAAAAATATATTTAAATAAAGGTTTTGATTCAAAATTCGTATAAATTCAAGGCTAGACTTTTGTCAAAAAATTTGTAACAATCTTTCAAGAAAAGGGGGCTTGTTTCGATGACTCTTTTAACACTGGAATTCTCTTTTACAGTGTTGTTAATAAAATGAGAGAAGGATGTATTGAAATGAAAAAATCTATTTTAAATGTGTATTCTGTTTTGAGTTTAGCTCTTGTTTTAGCGTTGATGAATGTACAAGCCTTTGCAGAAAATGGTCAGTATCAAGCCCAACGCGAATCAATGAAGCAACAGCATCAACAGATGCAACAACAGCATGAGTCGATGAAGCAACAACACCAGCAAATGAGGCAAGAACGAGACGCTCAAAAGGCTCAAATGCAACAGCAACGTCAAGAACGCCAAGCCCAACGAGAAGCCAAAAAGCAAGAAATGCAAGCCAAACAAGCCCAACGTCAGCAACAAATGCAGGCACGCCAACAGGAGTTCCAACAAAAACAGTCGGAGCGTCAAGCCAGACTCAATCAAATGCAACAGAAGCAAGGGGAACGTCAACAGCAAATGCAGGCACGTCAGCAGGAGTTTCAACAACGTCAATCACAGCGTTCTGGACAGTAGTTTTTGGCAAATCTGTAAAAGCACACCAAAACTCTAAAACAGAACAGATTCCTTCTCGTCAAAAGAAGGAATCTGTTTTTTAAATTTTAAATGAGCCACAGAAGCGGAATACGCTTTAAATACCCTGCAAAATTGTGATTCTGCCAGTTGATCTTGATTTGTTCATCTGCGTAAAAATGATTCAGCTCCCCCGAACGCCAAGGTCGCCAGCAGCAAATTAAATCCAAAGTCCCCCAAATGTTCAACCAAGCACAAGGCACCCGAGTAGCACCTTGTGTACGGCTCCACACTTGAGACTTAATCGGTTGCCGATCCAAGGGGGATCCCAAGCTAATCAGGCGTTTAACGTAGGCAATCGCAGGGCTTTCGCTTTGTAAAAATTCAAACGACAAAACGCTCCCCATGGAATGAGCAACCAAAACCACCCCTTCAGGATGCTCTAAAATAAGGGATTCGAGTCGCTTAAACGCCTGATGCTGAATGCTATTGTAGCCTAAAATATCACTACTTTTATCAAGCAATTCTTTTAAGAAAGGCAGGGCAATCCACTGCACGCCCGCATTGATGAGGGTTCGGAAGCTGAAGTCGGTCATTGGGGTGAAAATCGGTGTGATGGCATTTAAAAACGAGATGAGACGACTCATTCGTTTGCCTGCGGGGCTGGCTTCAAAGAGGTCTCCCCAGTAAAAGCCTGTGCATCGGGGGTGTAGATGCTCAGGCAAGGCGGACTTGTCCATTTCAAACCAGTTGGGTTTTGGGTTTCCGATGCCGTGTAAGAAAATCAAATGAGGCGACGTGGCGGATGCCGTCGGAGCATCGTGGGTGTTCATCGTTGTTTGTCCTTACAAATTGAGAGAAAAAAGAGGATGCTATAAGAATATCTGAAAGAAGTCTTAAAAAGTTCTCGTTCCCTCCCCTTTAAGGGGAGGGTTGGGGAGGGGAGTAGATGTCAAAATCCCGCTTTAAATATAAACCCCTCACCCTAACCCTCTCCCCTTGGGGAGAGGGGATAAGACTTCTTCAAAGGCTTCTACTTTCATTGTAGCAAATATAAATCCCCTTTTACAGTGCTGAAAAACCACTCTTTTTGAAGAAATTGTTACAAAATAGTGAATATCAGGCTGTTTCCCTTATAATAAGTAAGACTTTAATCCATAAAGGAGTTGGCATGTCTTACACGACAACTTTGGATGCACTGGCATCAGGGCATTTAACGGAAACTGAAATCCAAGAAATGGCAGGTCTCCCTCAACATGAAAAGCTAAGGCTTTTGGGGGTGGATTTTACTCGCTACGATTTTACCCCGCCTGCGGTGGAGCAAATTGGTTCTCCTATTAACACACGCACGAATCGTTCGGTGTTTTTACCTGTGGCAAAAGGGATTCTCAAACAAAGCATTGGCATGATTCCTGAACCCGTGATGCTCACCCATATTTTAACGACGCGTTGCAATTACAGTTGTGGTTTCTGCTCCTTTGCCGATAGCCTCAATCAAAAGACCGATGAGATGAGCTTAGATGAAATCGAACTCACTTACAGCAGTATGGGATCTTCTCTGAATACGATTGTCTATTCAGGAGGGGAAACCACGCTTCATCCGCAGATTATTGAGATTATCGAAGCGGCGTATCGCACGACTCGGGTACAATCCGTGTATATTATTTCCAATGCGTGGAAGCCTGAACGACTGCTTGAAATCACGCATACCCTGATGCAACGTTGCCCCGACTTGCACTTGACGTGGTCGCTCAGTATTGAAGGCTTTAAAGACTACAATAATCAAGTACGTCATACCAAATCCCCTAACTGGGATGCGTGGCAAAACACGATTGATACGCTTTTTGCGTTGAAAGAAATTCGCCAGCTTTACGGTTACGCCCACTTGGATGTTCAACTTTGTACCGTGTGTAGCCCTGATAATTACCAGCAAATGCCCTTGTGGTACACCTTTATTCGAGACGTTTTACAACCTGATAAGTGGAATCTCAACTTGATGCGTCGTAGTGTGCAGATGAGTCAAAGTGCCTTACCTGACTTCATGGAGCGTCGTCAAAACGGCGTGTTAGAACCTTTTGAAGAAATGTATATTAACATCACACGCCAAGTGCGAGACGATGCCAAATCAGGGGACTTAAAGTTTAATTACCATACGGGTCGCCCGATTGAAGGGGCGATGAAATCGGCACTGGATCTCATTTCTCAAAAGGAAAATCGCAATACGCTGTTTGATAAACCCAATTTGTTTAAGTGCAAAGCAGGCATCGTGGGGGCGTATTTGTCTTCCACAGGGGAAATCGGTGGATGCGAAGAGTTCGTTCATAACACCAAAAATCCCAAGTCTTATGGCAATGTTCGAGAAAATCAATATAATTTTATGGCATTGTGGAAGGGCAAACACGCGAAACGCCTTAGGCAACTCACAGGCTGCTCCACCGAATGTGTGGGATGCACCCTTGAAAGTCAACGCAACTATCCTGCGATTTTATTGAATCCTAGCACGCTGATTCAGGCGTATCAACTCGGGCAAGAATTATTAGAAAGTCAGATAGAAAGCCAAAACGCCTCAATGGAGGCCACTTTGTCTCAATCGTCTTAACCTCCTTTATTATAAGTATGGCATCAGAAAAAGGAAACCCCCCATGCAAACCTCTTTATTTGCAACCTCATTTCAAGACTCCGAAACCGACCGCATCAGTGATTCTAGCTTGTTTCAAACCCCTTTTGATGATGCTGTTTTCGTTGTGCTGGATTTAGAAACCACAGGCTTAAGCCCGAAAAAAAATAGCATCACAGAAATCACTGCCATTACCTATCAAAATAACCAAGAGTTAGAGATGTTCAGCACACTCGTCAAGCCGAATGAAGACATCCCCCCCGAAGTCGAGGCATTGACAGGCATCACCAATGAGATGGTGGCACAAGCCCCCCCCTTGCTCATGGCGATGAATGAACTCTTTGCGTTTATGGGGACTCGTCCGATTCTCGTGGGGCATAATGTGGGTTTTGACTTGGCATTTTTACAAGCCAAAGCCGAAGAGTGTGGTTTTTACGGTATGGAAGAGCGTCTTTCTCCTTCTCGATCCTTCTGCACGAAAGTGCTGGCTCAAAAGATACTCCCCCCTCTCCCCAGTTATGAGGGGATTTTGGTGGCGACCCAATGTGGATACTATAACCCCAATCCGCATCGGGCGGAAGCGGATGTGCGGATGTCCGCAGCGATTTTATTTGCCTTGGTGCAGAAAAGTCGAGACAACGGTACGCCCATTCATACGGTGGACGATTTGCTTGACCTTCAAGGGCGTTTGTCTTAAATGAAGCAAAATTCCCACTTGAGCCTTGACGAGGCGTTGAAACAAATCGCAAGGCGGTGCATTTTCGGCTTTAGTCAGGATGTGTTTCAGCCGAATACGCCTGCGTCTGAACTGGCGGATTTAAACCCTTTAGGCTACATTTTTTTTAGATCCCATTTAGAGACTTGTCAAACGCTTGAAGAGCTGCAATCGCTTTTGCAGAAGCTAGAAGCTCGACACGATACACCGCTCGTCTTGGGCTTAGACCAAGAAGGTGGACAGGTGGAGCGTTTGCCGTCTCGCCTTTTAGGGGGGGGATTGTCTCCCTTTACGGTGGGGGAAGTCGAACGGCTTCAGCCTGATTCGCATTTTGCCGAACGCTACTACCGTTGGCAGTCGCAAGGCATTCAAGCGGCAGGCTTTAATCTGAATTTTTTTCCGACTTTAGATGTGCATCTCAATCCGCAAAACCCGATTATTGGGAATCGTGCGTTTTCAACGCAAGCCTCTGAAGTGGAGCGTTTGGGGCGTATTGCGATGCAAGCACAGTCTGAATACGGCATTCAAAGTGTGCTGAAGCATTTTCCAGGGCATGGTAACGGCACGGTGGATAGCCACTTGGCACTGCCTGAATTGCAATACAGCGAGGCGGAAGCATCGGGATTTGTTCGCTTAATGCACGAATCCCCGAATCATCACGCCCCTTGTCAAGCCCCATGGGTGATGTTGGCTCATGGGGTGTATGCCGATTTGCAAGCCTCCTGCCGTCTGCCTGCCAGTTGTGATTCATCCATTGTGCAAGGCGTTTTACGAGAACAAAATGCTTTTAACGGCATTACGATTACCGATGATTTGAATATGCGAGGCATCCTCGATGCGTTTGGGGGGAATCAGGCAGAAGCCTGTCTCACCGCACTGAATGCGGGTGTGGATGTCCTGCTTTTCCGAGAATCAGGCGAACGGGAGCTTGACATCATCAAGGCACTGGCGAAATCTCTACAAGCAGGCGATTTGAATGGGGACTTGCATCAGGCTAGCTTAGATCGTTTAAAACGCCATACAGCCATGCTTGAATCTGCCACTGCCCCTGATTCTGTTTCATCAACCCCTTTTTCATTAGATCACTGGCAAGCGGAACGCCACGCCTTGCATCAAGAGGCGATGTTGTCCGTGCTTATGCCTTATGCGTCCACGCTTCAAGCTGATTCGCTCGTGGTGCTAGAGCCGAGGGCGACTCACTTACCGCATTACGTCATGGAAAGTCAAGGCGACTCGCTTTTAAAAGGCAAGCTCAAGCCCTCGATTCTACATTTTTTGTATGAGGAAAGAGAATCAAATATGTTAGATACTTTATTAAAGGCTCTTTCAAAGGAAGAGGTATCTTCTTTGCTTGTGGTGGTGTGCTTGCCTCATGTGGGGGAAAAAATCTTGGAAGGCTTGCGTTTGCATCGAAAAGAAAAGCAATCGGTGTGGGTGCTGAACATCGGAGTTCCGCAAGAGGTATCGGGTTTTGAGGCGGAGGGCTTTCATCTGCTTAATCTTGGCACCTGGCGATCGCTTACGATTGTGGAATGTCTGCGTTATTTAAAACTTGACTAAATGTTTATGATATAGTCGCTTCCATATTTTTTGTAGAGATGACTATACTAGGATTATTTGATTCTTATACTAGAGTAAAGGATCCCGTTTGCTCTCTCGCCAATAAAAGAAAGTTGAGAACATGATGAACCCGTTAGAAAAGAAAATGATCGAACGACTGTTGGATTTGAAGGAAAACCACCATGTTATTGGTATTAAGGCGGAGTTTGAAGCCGAAGGCACTCGCATGGAAGAAGCCCTTCGTTTGAAGGAAGTCATCACGCGTGCAGGCTTGGATTTAAGCATTAAAATTGGTGGTTGCGAAGCCCTAAAAGACATGTACGAAGCCCGTACTATAGGTGTGAATGCTATTATTGCCCCCATGATTGAATCGCCTTATGCCTTGAAGAAGTACATCCAATCCACCAAGCAAGCATTTCCTGAAGAAGAACGTGCAGATGTGGATTTTTTCATCAACATCGAAACCATCACGGGCTTCCATAATTTTAACGACATGCTGGACATCCCCGAAGCGAAAGATCTCATGGGCATCGTGCTAGGTCGGATGGACATGACAGGCTCCATGGGCTTGTCTCGTGATGACATCAATTCGGATCAAATTCTCAATATTGCCCAAAGTCTGGCTCACAAAACAATGGCTCACGATAAAACGCTTGTTATCGGTGGGGGCGTTTCTTCCGATTCTTTCCCCTTCTTCCGTCAGTTGCCAGCAGGTAGTCTCGATAAGTTTGAAACGCGTAAAGTTATTTTCGACGCTCAAAAGGCTTTGACGGGTAACAGGTCCGAAGAAGGTCTTCTAAAAGCGGTGGGATTTGAACTCATGTGGCTTAAAAACAAGCGTGATTACTACGGCTTGATTTTTCAAGAAGACCTTGCACGCATCACGGTGTTAGAATCTCGTTACAACGTTTTGATTGAAAAATTTGGTGGTGTGCCGTATGCCTAGCCCTCATACACCGACTGCCCTCGTATAGACGCTCTACAAAAAAGGCTGAAAACGACTATAAAAGCGGTTTTGGCTTCATTTCCTGTAGATTCTTTCTTTATGAGAAAACATCTTTGTCATAGTAATATCTTTATTTTATACTAAAAAATGACGGAATAATACCCACAAGTACATAATAGAATTATGTCGTCATTGCGATCCGTTAG
>CAZDMD010000093.1:0-6842 GCA_964506805.1 uncultured Vampirovibrionales bacterium
ATCATCGTAGCGACAAAGTATAGGCACTGTACGGGAATATATTTAATTGACTATATAATAGCAGTTAGGATGATAATAGTATGGCTCTTTCAGCAAGTTCTGGTTTGAATTCTGTGAATAAACCTCTTCAGGCGAACAACGCCCAAGCACAGCAAAAACAGTATCGCTTAACGATGTTTGGCAATACGTTTTATGGTTCTGCAGGTACGCCTAAATCTCAGTATAAAAATGCCAGTGGTGTTACCGCAGGCGAACACTCAAGACAAGGCGTTTTGGCTCACGAACGGGCTCATGACAGAGAGGCCAAAGCCGCAGGGCTTCAAACCAGTGGACCTGTCCTTGAAACTAGAGATGGTTTAACCGTGGCAGGACACGTCAATTTGTCTGTGCCTCAACTCAACATGCAACGTGCCTTAACAGATTCCAGCTACTTGGCGAAATTTAAACGTCAAAGTCAAGGGTTAGTGTCTTCGGCTCATGCCCCTGAACATGCAGGCATCGGGGGTTATGGGCAAATGTCAGGAGCCGACCGCAATGTGGCTTCTATTGGTCGTGCCAATTTAGCGAAGGCTTCGCAATTAGAGTCAAGAATGCCTGCGTTGAAACAGCAAATGGCGGCTCAACAGCAAAAAAAAGCGACGTTGGGCTATCATCCTAGCTTGATGAAGGCTTCTATTGACGGTTCTATCGTCTAGTTGATTTGATAGTCTAAAATTTAGAAAATAAATCCTCTTCTGACTTTTATATAGAAGGGGATTTTCAATTCATCTATAGTCGATTAAAGATGTTTCCGAACAGTAGGCTAGACGAGGAGTCTAGATGATTCTATGCAAGAGTGTAGATAGACTTACTTAGTGATGCTTTCTGCCTACGGGGATTTTGATCCCGAGTTCTAGATTAACGCCATTACGCGATCCTGTGCGTGCCATGGCTTGAAGGTGGGTTTGTACATCGGACTTGGTATTTTTTTGTAACCCCACGCCATATTCGACATAATCTCCGAGTGCGGGGCTGCTAATGGCAAATTCGTTTACTCGGATGACAGCACTCTGATACGGATTCATGACCCACTGAGCGGCAATATAGGGTTGCCAGCCGTGGATGTTTTTGGTGATTCGAATACCCGGTGCGACTTGAATCGAATGGGTCATTTCAGGATCAATGAGCGTGCCTTGTCCGTTTCGGTAGCTTTCGCCTTGAATGGCGGCGTAAGTAATTTGTCCACTGAGTTGCATGACAATGGCTTTGGGCAAGTGTAAGTTATAACCGATTTTTCCAGAGGCGGAGGTGTTAAACATGCCATAACCTGTACTATTAAAGTTTGCGATGCGTTCTCTCACATGATTACCACCAACCGTTCCCATCAGGGTGGCGTAAAACTTACCCTTAAAAAAGGCTTGCATAATGCCACCATACCCGCCATTAATAGTGCTATCAATATTACTATAGGACTGTAAAGATCCGTTATAGCCTGAAAATAAGGTTGTCATACTCGTAACACCAAAGCCATGATGCTTTAGTTTTGAATCATAACCTAGCACCATGCCAAAATCTGTACTATCGATTCGGTTTCCATTGGAAGGAGAATCAATACGTTCAAAACTCGAAAAGGGACGATACCACAAAGCACCACTTTCTAGGCGATCGTAAATCTCAGAATACTCAGGCATTTCATCTAAGACTGCGATTTTATTGTTTTGATGATAAGGAATCCCCGTTTGTATCAATATATTATCCATAAAGGTCATGACTTCATCCGCACGCCCTAAAGCGACACGGTTATTGTCGATCATATTTAAAACAACAGAGCTTTTAACAGTCGGTGAGGCTTGTACAGCGGGTGAAGTTTGACCGTTTCGTTGAATGAATAAAGCCCCATTCCCATTGTTACTTACGTTATAAATATGCACTGGACCCGTTACTTGTGAGAGAGTGGAATCTAAATTGATATTGAGTTGATTTGTGGGACTTACATACAAGAGACCACCACTGCCGTCATTTAAGAGGTTTAGCCCTTTAATTGTAACCGTATTCCCTGTCAAAGAACCTGCCGTAATGTTATCAATTTGATTATTTAGAAGATTAACATCTAAATATAGATTAAGGTTGTCAAAATTAGCACTTGCGAAGTTAAGCGTATCAATTTTATTGTTAATTAAGTTTAAATTTGTATTATTAAAGGCGTTAAAGTTAATGTTATTAAAGAACGTCCCTGTACTACCCACATAGAGGCTTCCCCCATAGAGATTGACACTATTGCTAGCACCGCTAAAGCCGCTCATATTGGAATTCAATCGAATGTTGCCTGTGGTGGGAGCAGTGGTCGGGATGCCATTGCCTGTGGGGGTATTCGGAGAAGCCACGGTATTCCAGTCGCCTGTTCGGTTCAGATTGATGACATTATTCGTGCCTGTGGAGACAATGGGATCGAGGAAAATGACTTCTGCACTGCCTGCATTGAGGTTCAGGGTGGAATTACTGCCAAGACTTACACCACTTGAAAGACCATTGGCGGTATTGCCATTAAAGCTGACGTTACTGGTATTGGCGATAAGCGTCGCTGTGGCATTATTATTGAGGCGAATCGCTCCACCTGTGCCAGTGGAGGCTGTATTGCCTGTAAAAGAAGCACCATTAAGGGCATTGAAAGAGCTATTGTCTGCGACATTGACCGCACCGCCATTGAGCGAAGCCGTGTTACTACTAAAACTGCTATTGCCGACGAGTGTAGTGTGTGAGTTGTCTTCGGTCGTAATCGCCCCACCACTGCCTGTACTGGAGCTGTTGCTTGAAAAACTACTCGTGCCTGTGATGCGTAAGGTGGACGAGATGACGTTGGCAATAGCTCCGCCATTTAAAGCAGAGCTGTTATTACTAAAAGTCGTATTGCCGTTAATAACAATCGTACCAGGGTCGTTAAAGATCGCCCCCCCTGATCCTGCCGTAGAGCTATTGCCTGTAAAGGTGCTATCGCCTGTGAGGGTCAAGGTTGAGTTGAGGTTGTTAATCGCACCGCCATTATTCGTTGCTGTATTAGATATAAAGGAACTATTTCCTAACAAATTCACATTGCCACCCGAGATATTACTAATGGCTCCACCAGCACTTGCCGCATTATTGTTAAAAACTGTTGTTCCTGTAAGTGTTGCCGTACCTGCGGTTGCCAAGGCTCCTCCGTTGGTTGCGGTATTACTAGAAAAAGTAACGCCATTACCAAAAGTTAAATTCCCTCCTCCTAAATAGACTGCCCCTCCCGACCCAGATGCGTTATTAGAAAATGTTGTAACCCCGTTCAATATACTATTGCCTGAAGTCCATAATGCCCCTCCTTGCGTGGTTGAAGCATTACTGTTGAAGGTGATGAGGCCAGATAAGGTCATATTCGCATCATTCCAAATAGCCCCCCCACTAAGAGTAACTGTTGTATTTGAAACATTTTTCCCATTATTCGTGAATGTACTACCATTATGAATGTTAATTGTACCGCTAGAAGCATTATGAATAGCTCCACCATTACTAAGTGTTGATCGATTCTGAGTAAAAACAGCTCCTGAGTTAATGGTAAATTGCCCTAACGTCCCCAAATTTTGAATCGCCCCACCGAATCCCCCAGACTGATTGCCAGTAAAAGTCGCCAGTCCGTTATTAATCGTTAGATTAGCAGGGGAAGCATTGCGAATAGCAGCACCCCCTTGTGTAGTTGTAGTGGAAGTACTCGTATTGTTAATAAAAGTTGCTCCGTTGTTAAAAGTAATATTGCCTCCACCTGCTTGGATTCCGCCACCTGTCTGAGCGATGTTTCCATTAAAAGTGGCTAATCCTGTAAAAACAATTGTCCCCTCATTTCGAATGGCTCCACCGATATTTACAGAAGTGTTATTTGTAAATGTAGATGTTGACCCAAAAGTGAGATTTGAAGCTGTATAACGATTCCAAAAAGCTCCCCCGTGACGTGATGCTGTATTACTATGAACTTGGGCATCCCCATTAATAGTAAGTGTGGAGTTATCAATAGCACCAACTCCACCATCCCCTCCTGTTGAAAATGTCGCACGGTTTCCAACAAAAGTAGCATTACCATTCACAATTGCGGTTGCTCCTCCTGTCAATCGAAACACACCGCCTCCACTATTATTAGTGGCTGTATTATAGGAGAAATTGACTCCGCTATTGTAAGTTGTAATCCCCCCCACTGAGTTGAAAAGAGGGCCATTTGCCGCCGTATTTAAAGTGGAATTAAGGACGCCATTAATGTTTAAGTTTGTTACGCGGACATTAGAAGGAATCGTTACATTACCCGCTCCTGTTGTGGTGATATTGTGTCCTCCTCCTGCAATAGTTTTACCTACAGGAATCGTAACAGGAGTATCAAGAGTAAAACTACCCGTTAAACTAATAGTTGCTGGAGCCGCTGAAAGGGCGTTGATAAAATCGGTTTGATTGTTCACCGCCATAGCTATAGGTAAATGGAAAGCGAGTAACAAAAAACCTAAAAGATATTGATTCATGTATATTTTAAACAATCTGTTTTTGATTAAAATCATCTTCAATATGCTTTCAAAATAGTTTAGCTAGTATCTTATCGACACATTCTGATTATAACTTTACTCTTTTCATACCATTATTGCGGATTGTGAAATGTAAACTTAATACACTAGACCAAAACGATGTTTTCCCCTTAAACTAAAAACATCAATATAATAGGATGTTTCTTTTATGCGTTGGCGTTTTAAATCAAATCAAACCCCTACCACGTTTCAAGCCCCTGAAGGGGTTATAGATGTAATAGACGGGTTAGATGAAGAGACATCTGTAAGCAACACGGCGTTTAAGCCACAACGTATTTTACCGTCTTCAACACCTAATTCTGAGGCATCTGCACCGCCTGCTAAATTAAAATCAACGCACAAAGTCATCAAAAACGAAAAAATGATTGTCTTTGGCATTTTAGTGATTTTAAGCTCCATTCTCGCCACCGTCGGGGGGATGCTCAATCTTTACTACAAAAAAGCTCTCGTGAATGACTATGATCACTACGGCAATACCATGGCTCATATGGTGGCGGAACAAGTTGTCCTCCCGATGCAAGTCTCTCAAGTCAAACTCCTTGCCAACCGCATGATTCAAGTGAATCCCGATATTGCGGGAATTCAATTTTATGACGCACAACACCGCCTCCTATACGGTCTTAAACGTCAAGACGTTCCCTTCAAAGTCTTTCAAAAAAACATGCAGTATTCCATTCCTCTTCGTGTAGAAAAAACAAAGCAAATCGTGGGGCAAGTGGTGCTTACTCTGACAGAAGCACGGCTGAATGAACTGCGTCGATTGAGTCAACCGATTTTAATCGTACCTTTCACTTCTGCGTGGATTCTCACCATTTTGGTGATTATGGTGATGACTTATATTTGGATGAAGCAACTGGAATTGATTGTCAATGCCGTACAGCGTCTTTCTAAAGGCGAATTTGGCGTTCGTCTGCCGACGCTTCAATTTACAGGGCTACAACGCCAGCTTGCCGAAGACATTAACGAAATGTCTCGTCGGCTTAAAATCTATGAAGATCACAACATTGAAACGATTCTCTTTGAACGACGAAAGCTCGAAGCGAGTTTGCAGTCTATTGTGGATGGGGTCGTCGTTTGTGGAACGAATGATGAAATCGTGTTTATTAACGATGCAGGCGTTCGACTCTTGGATTTACAATCGGTGCAAAGTGCTGCTGGGCAATCTATTTTAAACTATCAGGACGATCAAGGTAAAACGCCTTTTACCGATATTGTTCAAGCCTTTAAAGATTCTTTAAGCCAACTCCCCACCAACAGTAAAGAAGGCGATGATGCTTGGTTTATGACGCCCTTTAGCCAAGTGCTGGAATTACGACCCGAGCTGGCATTGCAAATTATTGTCGCTCCTTTGCGTCAGGTAACCCGTTCTTTCAAAGAAGATTTTAGTATGGGCGGTTATGTGCTGATTATGCACAACATCACACGGGAGCGTGAAGTGGATAAGCTGAAAACGGCGTTCATCTCAAATGTTTCCCATGAGTTACGCACGCCTGTTACTACGATTAAAAGCTATGTGGATACGCTTTATCATCATCGGAATGAACTCGATGCACCGACACAAAACGAATTTTTTGAAACCCTGCATGTCGAAACGGAACGGCTGAAAAAGCTAGTGAATGATATTTTAGATTTTTCACGCTTGGATGAAGGACAAGTGCAACTCCATAAGGAATGGGAATCGATTACGCCGTTGATTAGCCTGACGATTCAATCCGTTAAAGTCTTGGCTCAACAAAAGAAAATTAGCATTAGTACGGCTTTGGAAAGTGATTTGCCGAACGTCTACATTCATACGGATAGTTTGGAGCGTGTAATGCTGAACTTGCTTTCAAACGCCATTAAATACACCCCTGAATCGGGTCATATTAAAGTCAAGGCGGAACTCACACCTGAACGCAATGGGGTGATGGTAAGTGTGCAGGATACAGGCATCGGGATTTCACCACAACACTTAGCCCATCTCTTTGATCGCTTTTATCGGGTGGAAAATAAAGTGCATACGGTGAAAGGCACAGGCTTGGGGTTGCATTTGGTGAAACTCACGATTGAAAAGCATCATGGGGGGCGAGTTTTTGTCGAAAGTACGGAAGGGCAAGGCTCTATTTTCGGCTTTATTTTGCCTCTTAAAAATGAAACGTCTGACTTTTCTTAATACGCTTTTTTACAATCATGCGGAACAGTTTTAATTTAACATTCTGCGAGCCGTTCCTTGCTTGGGTTGGTTGGTCTTGGGGTCTTTTGCATCGCCAAAAGACCCCAAACCCCAAAAGGCGA
>CAZDMD010000094.1:0-6739 GCA_964506805.1 uncultured Vampirovibrionales bacterium
GAGTCTAGGCTCCTAGAATCCACCTATACGCTATTCAGTCGTTTAAATGGTATTAAAACAAGAGCCTCCCAACGGAGGCTCTTGAAAAATGAAACTTAACGCTTGGAGTATTGTGGCTTTTTACGAGCTTTATGTAAGCCGTATTTTTTGCGCTCTTTCACACGAGCATCACGGGTTAAGAAACCTTCTGCACGCATCAAACGACCGTAATCAGGATTGATCTCCGCCAACGCACGAGCCACTCCCAAACGAATCGCTTGAGACTGACCCACTTTACCGCCACCTTCTACTTTGCAAAGCACATTATATTGCCCTTCAACACCCGCAGCGACAAGGGCTTGCTTAACGGAAACGTGCAAAGACACACGACTTCCCAGATATTGTTCAACCGAAAGACCGTTAATTAAAATCGTACCTGTACCAGGCAATAAACGTACACGAGCAATCGCTGATTTACGACGACCTGTGCCACGTTGTCCAACTTGAGGATAAGACATAAAGTGTCTCCTAAAAATTAAAGCATAAAACGAATGAAAATAGCACGCTAGAACTGAGGTAGTTCTTTAGGTTGCTGAGCGACATGGGGATGTGCCGCCCCTGAATACACATGTAATTTCTTAATTTGCTGACGACCCAAACGGTTGTGAGGTAACATACCTTTGACAGCGATTTCCATAATCCGCTCAGGCTTCCGATCCATCATTTGACGAAAGGTAAAGGTTTTAATCCCACCAATGTAACCTGTGTGATGACGGTACAGCTTCTTCTCAAACTTTTTCCCTGACACAACGACTTTATCCGCATTGATGATAATGACGTTATCACCGCTGTCAATGTGAGGGGTGTAAGAGGGCTTGTGTTTGCCTCTTAAAACGTTGGCAATCTGCACCGCAAGACGACCGACCGTTTGTCCTTCGCCGTCGACGATGTACCACTCTTTTTGTATTTCATCGGGTTTTGCTGAATAGGTTTTCAACATTTGAAAACTCCTTATTAAAGGCATGGCTTAAAATTTTGACACGCACATCATTAAATTGTAAAAACGGCTGTTTGTAATGAATCGCCATAAGCGTTAAACCTTGCGACGGGGCAGTTCGCAATGAATACGGACGAACACTTTGCTTCAAGAAGGCATCAGGAGGCAACGCGTTTTCGGCATTTAATCCCGCTTGTTGAAGATACGCAACCATATTTCTTACCATTTTATATAAAAAACGATTTCCTACAACATCTAAAATGATTTCTTCTTCAAATTGTTGCGAAAAACCCATATAATGTAACAAACAACGTGTATTTGTTACAGAACTCCCCGCACTTTGGAAAACTCGGAAGTCATGTTCTCCAAGAAAACCTTGTGCATAGGCATGTGCCTTTTGTATATCAAAGGCTTGAAAGCAACGCACTTCATTCGTTCGTTGAAACGCACTGCGTTGAGAAGAGAGCAACCACCGATACCGATACCATTTCGCCACCGCTTCAAACTGAACCGATGGCAAACGCTCGGCAAGCACAGAAGGCTGATAGGGAATCACCGATTGAACCGCAATAGAAGGGGGCAAAACCGAATTCAAAGCAAGTGCAAAATCTGAAATCGTATCGAGAAGTTCAGGAGACACATCCAGTTCAGCAACTTGTCCTAAGGCATGAACGCCTTTATCGGTGCGAGAGGCAAAATGTAGACGCTTAATTTTAAATTGAATGCCTAAGGCTTCAAAGGCTCGCCATAATTCACCTTGAATCGTCGAGCAATGACTCCCACGCTGCACTTGACTACCTGAATAGAGACTCCCATCATACTGTAACAAAAGATATAGTCTTTTCAATAGTTTCCGCTCCGTTGTCTATACTTTGTCGCTACGATGATTTTGTTCAGTCATGTAGGTTTTTATCTACACTCTTTCACAAAATAATCTAGGCTCCTCGTCTAGCCTAACGGTTCAAAAACGCTTTAAAAGACTATAGAGTCGCATTTGGATTTACCTAGGGGCTGTCTTCAAAAAGCCCATAATGGGTACTTTCTGTGTCAAAACAAGCCGTTGTTCGCTTCGCGAGTGATTGCAAGCAATCAGCGTTATGTAGTTTGTCTACACGCCTCAAAAGCCGTTTGTTTTTCCTTGAAATTCCGCCATTCTTGACTATTTGAAGACAGCCCCTAAAAAACGAGGGCTTGCATTTAAGCCCTCGTCCAATAAAAAGATACTTGAAAAACCTAAACCAACTGGACAATCGCCATTTGGGTGTTATCACCACGACGACGATGCGTTTTGAGGACACGCATGTATCCGCCGTTACGCTCTGCATAACGAGGCCCAATTTCCGCAAATACTTTACGCAAAACCGTTTCTTCAATATCATTGCCTTTGGCGGATTGAATAATATTACCCGTTTTCACTTTGTATAAACGCTTGGATGCCATACGAACATCGTTTAAATTACCACGTTTGGCATAGGCACGTTTGGCATAGGTTACCACAGGGCTAGCAAACTCAACTAGGACTTTGGCTCGTGTTACAGTGGTTTCAATTTCACCATGTAAAAACAATTGAGTCGCCAAAGAACGCAACAACGCTTTACGTTGATCTGCAGGCAAGCCTAGTTTTTTGATTCGATTACGGTGTCTCATAATCTTTAAACTCCATATTTTTAAAAGGGATGATTAGTCCAAAGAGGGCATTAACGCATCTTCAGGACTAGGTTTTAAATCAATACCGAAGGCTTTCAAGCGTTCAATCACTTCATCGGCAGATTTTTTACCAAAGTTTTTGATGTTCAATAAATCATGTTCAGATTTCTGCATCAATTCTTGAATACTGTGGATATTCGCACGCTTTAAGCAGTTGAAGGCTCGGACAGAAAGCTCCAAGTCTTCAATGGTAATGGAAGGAATGGCTTCATCCACCACTTCTTCTTTTTCCACTACAGGCTGTGTTACAACCGTAGGCACACCTGACAGCGATGCAATCGGTAGCAAGTTTTCAATCAACACATTCGCCGCTTGACTCAAGGCAGCGGTTACATCGACGCTACCATCGGACCACAATTCAAGCTCAAGGCTATCGTAATCGGTACGTTGACCCACCCGAATCGATTCCACATTATACGCCACACGACGAATCGGCATAAAGGCGGCATCCAAAGGCAAAGAGTCGTGATTCGTCCCCACAGGAGGCGTTTTATCGGCAGGCACATAACCCACACCTGTTTCAGCAGTCAATTCCACCGAAATTTTAGCCCCTTCGCTTAAGGTACATAAGTGCCAATCGGGATTTAAGACCTGCATTCCTGCGGGCAGTTCCAAGTCCTTCGCCGTAACAGCCCCTGCTTTGTTGACGTTTAAATGTAGAATCGCAGGCTCACCCAATTCAGACTGCAATACAATGCCTTTGAAATTCAACAGAATTTCAAGCACGTCTTCTACAACACCTTCGATGTTTGAAAACTCGTGCGTTACGCCTTCAAATCGAGCAGAGGTAACCGCACACCCTGGAATCGAAGACAACAACACACGACGCAAGGCATTACCCATTGTTGTACCAAAACCACGCTCCATAGGCTCCAAAACGAATTTACCGTACATCGAACCATCGTGTTCGGTTGTTTTGTTGATACATTTTATATTTAATGAATGTTCATTCATAGTGAACACTAACCTCCAAATGACTTTAAATCTTGTAATATAGACTAATCATACACTTATCGAGAATAGTATTCAACCACAAGCTGTTCACGCATGTTCGGATCTAACTCTTCACGTTCAGGCAAACGATCAAAACGAACGGATGCCGTTTCCTTGCTTACCGTCAACCAAGACGCTGGAGCCACATACGCTTGTGCCGTTTCAGACGTACGCATCACAAACGCCACGCTATTGGCTCGCACTGAAATTACGGAGCCATCTTTCACCAAGATAGACGGAACGGTTACACGTTGACCATTCAACAAGAAATGACCATGTGCCACCATTTGACGAGCTTGACGGCGCGTTTCTGCCAATCCTGCTCTAAAAATCACATTGTCCAAACGACGCTCAAGCACTTGCAATAAAATCGTACCTGTATTGCCTTTACTGCGGTTCGCTAAATCATAATAACGACGCATTTGCTTTTCACGAATCCCAAAACGCATTTTAAGACGTTGTTTTTCTTTCAATTGCTGGGCGAATTCGGAAATCTTTTTGTGTGTTTGCGTTGGCCCATGTTGACCAGAGGCAAACGGACGACGCTTCATAATGGCATCAATTTTGGGGGTTTCGGTTAGATTTACCCCTAAGTTACGTGAAATTTTGGCCGCAGGGCCTTTGTATCTTCCCACGTTACATACTCCTTACATCTTACTAAGCACTAAACGCGACGGCGTTTAGGCGGACGGCATCCATTGTGTGGAATGGGGGTAACATCTTTAATCAAGGTGATTTCAAGTCCTGAAACTTGTAACGCACGAATGGCGGTTTCACGACCT
Source organism: uncultured Vampirovibrionales bacterium (assembly GCA_964506805.1). Classification (GTDB taxonomy): domain Bacteria; phylum Cyanobacteriota; class Vampirovibrionia; order Vampirovibrionales; family JAJTHC01; genus JAJTHC01. Next base: position 4,459 of record CAZDMD010000094.1, read on the forward strand.
GATCCTGGCCCATTGACATAGACCTTCACGGTTTTCATACCTTGTTCCATTGAACGTTTTGCCACCAATTCAGAAGCAGATTGTGCTGCAAAAGGCGTACTCTTACGCACCCCTTTGAATCCCGCCGCTCCTGCACTCGACCACGCAATGACATTGCCTTGTGTGTCGGTAGAGGTGATAACCGTGTTGTTAAACGTGGATTGAATGTAGACCATGCCTTGCACCACGTTCTTTTTTTCTTTTTTCTTTAGCTTACTAGCTTTTGCCATCATGTGTATTAACCTCTAACATTACTTCTTGTTTTTAATGGGAGACGATTTACGCCCACGACGTGTACGAGCGTTCGTTTTCGTCCGCTGACCACGACAAGGCAATCCACGACGATGACGAATACCACGAAAACTCGCAATTTCCATTAAACGCTTAATGTTCATTGCTTCTTGACGACGCAAATCCCCTTCAACCGTATAAGTGGACTCAATGGCATCACGAAGTTTGTTGACATCGCTTTCCGTCAAATCCTTAACGCGAAGGTCTGGGTCAATACCAGTTTTTTCTAAAATCACTTTGGAAAGGCTGTAACCAATTCCATAAATGTAAGGGAGCGCGTAAAGCACTTTTTTGTTTTTCGGCAAATCAACGCCGACTAATCGGGCCATTCAGGGTATCTCCTGCATCCTTTTCTAACTGAAAATTAAGATACTTTCGGTGAATTTGAAAGCATCAGTGGCCAATAAAGGCACGAAGAAAACTCTTCAATGTTTAATGTAGTGGAAACATAGACAAATAACAAGTCGCAGAATGTAACAATTTGAAACGATTTTATGACAACGAGCGAATCCCAACGTCTCACCTCTTGACAGTCTCTAAATATAGATTAAATTAAAAACTACACATAGTATAATTAAAAAGACTCCCTATTTAAAATAGAGTTGAGTTACATATGAAACACATAACACTTCAAGGGTTGGGAGCCATTGCTCAATCTAGCTATTTACCTGCTTTGTATGAAAAATTTAATGTTACTAGCGTTGAAATCAATGCTGGAACAGTAGAAAGAGTTCAGAGACAATATCCGAATATGCGGATCGCAAATCATTTACAAGATGTCCCTGAAAAAGATTTGCTGATTATTGCAACACCACCAAAAGCTCACCTATTGGGAATGCAAGAGGCACTCTCGTTGGGCTTTAACCAGATTGTATGCGAAAAGCCTGCCACATCAGAAGAAGAGGAACTAAATGTACTAAGTCAAATGCTTCAGCGATCAGAGAGTGAAGGTAAAATTTTATTAGGGGATCATTGGCTGGGGCGACTTTTAACGTGGCAAACACTTTTTTCTAGCTTCAAGCACTCTGAACTCAAAAAAATAAGTGGGTTTTTAATTGAGCCTAGTACGACAGAGGCGGGCATTCCTTTTCCACTGGATTTTCAAACAGGACAACCTGACCGAAGACAATGGATTCATCAACACCCCAACGGTGTTTTGTTAGATACAGCCATACACCCTTTAAATTTAATGTTGGCGATTTGTGACCAAATCTATAGTCAGGAAAAGCCTAATACCCTAACGATAGAAAAGACGAATCTCTTAGATCGCTATAAAAATCCTATTCGCACAGGAGATTTCGAGACCGCAGAAGGTACAGCTACGCTTAAAGGCACTATCAATAACGACGTACCTTTTGAAGTACAGGTTTCTAAATATGGAGGCGAACAGGATAAAAAAGGTGTCGAACTTGAATTTCAAGACGGTACTCGCATCGAGATCCTTAAAACTCAAAACGGGCAAGGGGATGATGTTGTAAGACAACTTCCAAATGGAACGATAGAAACACATCAAATAACGCAAAGCCTCTACCAGCGTTGGATTGCATTATTTACGGCTGAAAACTCTATATTTCAAAACAATAAGCTCCTACAACAAATTAACGAAAATCACTTGACGGTATTGAAGACGTTATTTGGTATTCATCGCTCAATCAGAGGCTAAAAGGAGGGCATGCCCCCTCACAAGAAGAGGCATTTTCTGCTTCGAGAGGTAAAGGAGGTAAAAATCGATGTCGCCGAGCCGCCACCCAACGATACACAGGACGCGTCAAAAAAGCCAAAGCAGGCTGTTGCAAACTCCACCCCAACAATGCCCACGGTATGACGCATTGACGCAAGAGAATCGCCACCGCCTGCTCACCGACAAAGACACGTTGACTGCTTGCTTCAATGTTCAATGTAGTGGAAACATAGACAAATAACAAGTCGCAGAATGTAACAATTTGAAACG
>CAZDMD010000095.1:0-6659 GCA_964506805.1 uncultured Vampirovibrionales bacterium
CAAGGCGGTGGCGGTGGATACCAAAATCGACAAGGTGGCGGAGGCTATCAAGGCGGTGGCGGTGGATACCAAAATCGACAAGGTGGCGGAGGCTTTAATCGAGGAGGCGGTCGTCCCGGTGGTGGGGGCTTTAATCGAGGAGGCGGTCGTCCTCAACAGCGTCGTATCTTTGTGGAGCCTGAATTGCTTGCTGAAATTGAAAAACGCTATCGTGCTTGTTTACCGTTACCCAACCCTGATTTTCATACCGTCGTCGGTGAAGAATTGAAGTTGGATCCCATGAAAGTGTTTTTTGGGATGAATCTCATTCGGCAAAAAATGAATCTGCCGAAAGTGGATTTACCCAAGCGTCCTTTGGCGGTATCTTCCGATCAATTACAAGCCATTCAAATGCTTTATGAACCTTATTTGCCTACCCCTCCTATCGGTATTCACAAAATTATTGCCAAACAGTTGCGAATCGATGAATGGCGTGTGCATGTGGCGATTAAGTTAATTCGTAAATCACGCAATTTACCGCAGTGGAATGAAGGACGACCTGATTTGCCTGAAGCCATGCGGATTGAGATTGAAGCGGCTCGTGAACGCATGCTGGCAGATGAAGCCTTAGCCAAAGAAGCAGAAGCTCAAAGTCCTGAAAAATCAGAGGAACAATCTGAAGTGCAATTGCATGCCTCTGATGCTAAAGTGGAAACACCTCCTTCACAAGTATCTGATGCCAATGTGGTAGAGGTGGAGATTGTGGAAGCCCCTAAAAAACGAGGTCGTCCTAAAAAATCAGCCACGCCTGAAGAGTCCTCGCTTTTGGATGCGTCTGAAGTATAGTCTTTTCAAGAGTTTTCTGAACAATAGGCTAGACGAGGAACTTAGATGATTTTGTTCAGTCATTTAGGTCTATCTACACTCCGTTTACAAAATAATCGTAGCGACAACGTATAGACGCTCTACAAGAAATTATGGAGACGACTATAAAACGAAGCACCTCTATATTATAGTTCAAGAATTCGTGAACATCTCTATTTTTTCAGAATGCTGTCTCAAAACGGCCTCTTGCGTTTGAATGATTTGCTTTTGAATCGATTTAAATTGTTGCACCGTTTTTTCAAAATTCGGGTTTGAGGAAACCGTCGCATGTGGATAATACTTCAAGTAACGAGACAAGGCTTTATAGCATCGTTCTTGTTTTACATCAAGACGTATGCCTGACTCATAAAGAGAAGAGACAAGGGTTTCATTCTGTTTGGGTTCATAGTTTTTCGCCACTTTTTCGTCGAGTTCTAAGGTGAAGTCCATCGGGGCAAGCCATCGTTGAAGTAAAGGAACACTTTCTACGGGGTGTAATTGATGTAGATCACTCAATTTAAAATAAAAACTCTGCCGATTGTTTGGGTGTCTGCAGGAAACGACAAAATCTTTTTGGCGGAAAGGCTTAATGGAATACGGAACACCCCAGAATTGTTTAAACGGACTAGACGACGTAGCATCATCAAAGAGCTTAAACTCAAGGAGACGTCGCGTTTGTATCGCCTCTTGAAGGCTTTCCAGCAATTCAATGCTTTCAAATCGTGTACTTCGTGCGAAATGTTTATGGTTAAAACCCAGCTCCCAAAATCCCATGCGATATTTAGGGGCAATCAACAGCATCAATTTTTGGTAAATCGAAGAAGATTTAGGAAAGGTGTTGATTAATTCTTCAAAGCCTTGCACATGCTGAACGGTTAAATCTTTGTGAAATAAGGTATCATTCAACACATACCACACGGTAGTATCTTTTCTTTTTCTGACAATATCAAAACCTGCGTATCGTAAGGTACGAATGTATTTACGCAAGGTATTATACGGTAGCAGTGGCTCTCCTTTCGGGACGAAATAACGCATCAACTCTAATTCTTCCACTTTAAGATACTTTAAAAGTAATAAGAGAATACTCAAGACCCGTTTCGCCGTGCCATGCAAGTCAGACGAAGAACAACCCGCCTGTGATTCTAAAGTCGATTCAAATCGTTCGGGAAACTGAAAAATCATTAGACGTGTACCTCCTGAGTAGAGGTGTGCTTGGTATGAGCGTGCCATGCCTCCAAAAAGGCTTGATTTTCAGGGACAATAAAACCGCCTAGATATTGCAACGACTGCATGAGATAAAAATAATGAGACGTTTTGACCCGATAGGAAACGGCATATACCTCCATCCCATAAAAGTCTTTCATGGTCTGCCAATGAGGATGCGTCTCCAGTTGCGATTCAGGCATGACGTGATACTGTTCTTGCTTCAGGCAGGGTGGAATAAAATTAATGCCTTTGGGCAAGACAATAAGGCATGATAATTCTGCTTGATTGTGAACAAAGTCTTGAATAAGTTGACTTTCCTCGTAAAAACGGGGCGTTTGCATCGGAAAGATATTTCGGCATTTATCCATGCGTAGCATTAAAGGTTTTACATATTGTTTTTCGGCATCATAATGATAACACAACCAATACATCCGACGAGCATCCACAATCAAGGTATCATGTAGCACTTGCCATTCTTTCACGCCCGAAGAGGCTTCATAGCTGACCATAAAGGCATCTTGCAAATACTTGGCTCGTTCTAGCAGTTTAATATATTTGAATTGATACGGTTCTTGAAATTTTGACAATAAGGCTTGTAATTCGTTTTTTTGTTTGGGATTGAAACAGGTATAGTCCAATAAAGACAGTACCACTTCATAAATCCGAATAAACTTAGGGATTTCATAGGTATCTAAAAGTGTTTCAATCCCCCGTAAAAAAGACTGCCATTCTTCAGGCGTAAACTGTACCATAAACGGGGTATGCAATAAGCGATAGTGATAATTATTACTTTTATCGGGGCGTTCTAATACACAGCCTAGCTCTTCTAAGGCGTTGGCATACAACCTTAATGTATCCACCGAAAGCACATTTAAACAATCGGGATCTTCAGCGAAAATCGTCTGAAGTTCCGCACGTTTCAGAGGTCTTTCAGTCAAAAACAATAGAAACTTAAGTAAGTAGAGAGAACTCGTATGATAAGTGTTCTTAAGGGTTTTACGAACCATAAAGAGAATTCACTTTACGCTTAAAGACATAAAAGGATAACGAACATTAACATTAAGAATTAATTTACATTATGAATTTGAAGTCTTCCAATAGCAAGCGTTATTTTTATTTGTTCTCTATATTCTTATAAGATAAAACGTTTTTGTTACATATCGATTATTTTTACTGATTATGCCTAAAATATAAACGCATCACCTGCCGTTGATACTTGTAGTCAGGGCAATAGGCTTCCACCAGTCGCCAAAAACGACTGCTATGATTGGCTTCTTGAAAATGAGCAAGTTCATGTAAAATCAAATAACGAAAGCCTTCCGCAGGGATACGTTCCCCCAAACAATACCGAGACACCGTCATCACCCCTGTTCTTAAATTCACCTGTGCCAAGTGAGACAATTTAGAACGCCCGATACGAATGCCTCGCAAGGGGGCTTGAAAGGTCGAAGCGTTTAAGGCTTGAATATACGCCTCCAACGCCTCAAGTGATTGAATAGAAAGGGTCGTTTCAGATGTTTTCAAATGAGCCTGATTCGCCTCTAGCAAGGCGTGTTGTTTGAGATGGGCTTTTTCTAGTTTAACAATAAGTTCATCGACTGCTTTTTGTTTAAACGCATTTGACCACGTTTGAGGGAGGTTAATGATTGCGGTTTCTTTGAGTAAACGCCCTGTGGCACGCTTGTATCGCTTGGATTCCCTGACTTCAACAGGCTGCCCCGTGCTTAAGGTGAGTAAGGGTAAGTTCAGTTGTGCCGTATTCGTAGAGTTGGATAATTTGGACAAAAAAGACAGCAACGACATCACGTCAATACCCCTGCATGGTGGGCATGATGCCAATGACGAGCCGATGCCACATCCAACTCAATCTGTTTGGCGAGAGCCTCTAGGCTTTCAAAACGCATTTCAGGGCGTATCGGTTCATAAAATAAAACGGTGGCGAATTCTTCTACCCAATCCGCATGAGGAAAGGCTTCTAAAAGATGAGACTCTAGCCACGGTGGCGTGTCCACGTCCCCATTGACGGTAGGTGCGGTGCCAATATGCGTGATGCTTTGCCACCAGCGTCCTGCCGTGAGCGTAGCGGTTACATAGACCCCTGTTTTCGGGATCATTTTTTGCGGATGTGTCGGGCGAATGTTTAGCGTGGGGAATCCCAGCAAACGTCCTTTTTGCTTGCCTGCAAAGGTCGTGCCTTGTATCGAGTAAGGACGCCCCATCAGACGATGAGCCTCTTGCACTTGCCCTTTGGCGAGGCAGTGGCGAATCCATGTACTCGAAATAGGGAGTGATTCGTCTTGAGACACCCCGTCTTCGGCTTTAGCAAAGGGTTCGACTACCGTTACACCAATGCCTAAAGCCTCTGCATTTTCACGCAACCACTGGGCGTTGCCTTGTCTCTGAAAACCGAAATGAAAGTCATGTCCCACGACTAAATGTACGGCTCCTAAGGTTTGCTTCATTAAAACTTGTATAAAATCTTCCGCCTTCATCATGCGAAAGGTGTCATTAAAGGGGGGCATCACCAAAACGTTTAAACCAAAGGACAAACATAAACTCTGCTTTTCTTCAGGCGTTGCCAACAGATTTTTTAAGGGCTTGGCGTTGAAATAGGCTTTGGGATGCGTCGAAAAGCTAAACACCCCCGCCCATACGCCTAAAGATTCCGCAATTTGAAGCGTTTCCTTAAACACCGCTTGATGCCCCAAGTGAACGCCGTCAAAAACGCCTAAGGCATACACCCCCCCTGTGGCTTTCCAGCATTCAGGTAGATGAGGCGATTCATCTAAATCAACATAAATCTCATGCCAGTTCACGCTCATGCAGGCGATTCCGCCACATACTTGGTGAGTCCGTCGGCTTCAAGCCCCAAGCATTCTACGACGGCAACCGCAAGGCGTTGCATCAGCACCAAGAGCAATAGATCATCAGGTAAATCCGTGTCAATCACAAAGTCCACCGCATGACCCAAGCTCAGCAAGGCGGGCGGAACAGGGGGGCTTGTCGCTTTACGAATCCACAAATGCCTTAAGCGTTCGGCATGAGATGCCTCCACATGGTGCAGATGAAGCATCGCATCCGCATAAAAATCAGCCGTATGCCAACTAGGGCAGGCATACACCAAAAACGGCCAAGAGGCTTGCTTGCGGTGCAATAAGGAGCGAGGCCCATGCTTAAACCCTTCATGGTGATAAGTCAGCACAGGACGACTCAAGGTTTCGGTGAGTTTTAAATGCACTTCATTCAAGACAGGCATCACGGATGCCGCCCCAATCACGGTAATCGGCAGATTCATGGTCGAACTAAAGGACTCTACCACTTGCTCCCACTTCGGATGCTTCGGTAAATCATCTAGCACACGTTGCAGTTCAGGGATGAGTTTGATGAGCTTGTCTTCAAAATGCTTGGGCTTTACCATGCCCAGCAGGGTAAAGGTTGTCGCTAAAAAGGTTTTAGTCGCCGCAATAGCGGTTTCTTGACCCACGTCTAAATAATGAGGCGTGAGTCCTCGCCATGCGGTTATATCCAAGTCTTCGGCATTTGCATTGGTGAGTAAAATACCGTCGAGATGCCCCCAGCTGTGAGCGGTTTTTTGAACACACCTTAACAACGAAGCCGTTTTGCCTGATTGTGACACCGCCACGAGAAAAGGCAAGCCGTCATGCGTATTTTGCCATTCGTTGAGCGAGGCTTCTAGTTCCCACGGATAAAACAAAATGGCTCGTTGACGAGGGTGTGCTTGAATCATCGTTTTAATTTGCCATTCTACCGCATTATAGCTCGATCCTTCAGCGACAAAGACCCACGGCCTTAATGGATGCGTAGGCAGTTGAGAGGCACTTGGGAGTTGATGCAAAATCTGTTTCAGCACATCAGGCTGTGCCAACACGTCTTGTAAATCAATCAGTTTAGGAGGCATCCGCATGGCTCTCTTCTTGAGGGAGGGTTTGAGTCGGTGCTTCGGTCGTCTCTGCGGTAGGTTCAGCGAGTACGTTTTGATACTTGAGATACACAAAACTACTACTCATTAAGCCCATGCCCACCCCTAGATTCACCAAGCCACGAATGAAGGTATCTACATTGAACACATTAAGACTCAAACTAATTAAAAGCATCACACCGATAACAATCCAGCTTCTGAGGGGATACACGTGAATCGGGCGTTGAGGGCTTTCTAAGGCTTGCAAACGCAAGATGTTCCGAATGGAAGATTTGTTCAAAACAAACTTGCCTTTTAACATCCCTATTAACAATGCCCCAAAAACGGCTAAAACCAGTGTCGTCATGGGGAGAGTCGAAGTCGATAGAAATTGAATCCCTCGCCAGCTTAACACCAAGCCCCCTGCCATCCAAATGGAAAAGGCGAGTTTCATCAGTTGTACTTTGTTGAGGCGAATCGGCACAAGGGCTAAAATCACAGGAAACGCCAACATAATCAACACACGTTTTAAATTAGGATCTAGCATCGTTCAAAGTCTCCACAATACAATTTGTTCCTATTATGATATAAAAACCCTAGATAGACCAGTAGAAGTTTTCGCAAAAGAAAGAAATAGAAAGCCCTTTTTGAAATATAGTCGATTAAAGATGTTTCCGAACAGTAGGCTAGA
>CAZDMD010000096.1:0-6621 GCA_964506805.1 uncultured Vampirovibrionales bacterium
TCTAAGCTCCTCGTCTAGTCTACTGTTCGGAAACATCTTTAATCGACTATAATTGAACAATCAAGCCTCCCCCATGTATCAATCTATGCTATACTTAGGGTTAATTATTGTAACGCATCGTAAGATTTACATCTCCCTCATCGATGAAATAATAAAGAAAGAAATTTTTATGTTTGCCACTGATGCCTCCTCGAAAAAAAATGCCTTAAAATTAATGATTGTCGAAGATCACCAAATGACTCGCATTGGCTTACGATTGATGCTTGAGCAAGATATTCGCTATAACGTGGTAGCCGAAGCAGAATCAGGGGCAGAAGCCTTAAAAGTGATCACACAACGTAACGGACAATGCGATTTAATTCTTATGGATATTGGCTTGCCTGATATGGACGGTATTGAAGCCACGCAACGCATTAAAGCTGAATACCCGAACTTGCCTGTGATGATGCTGACTTCCAAAGATGAGCCGAATGATGTGTTTGCCTCCCTAGGGGCTGGGGCGGATGCCTACTGTCTTAAAGGAGCGAGCTTTGAAACGCTGAAAACCGCTGTCAATACCGTGAGTGAAGGAGCCAGTTGGTTGGATCCTGCGCTTGCCCGCTTGGTCTTGGGGCGTTTTCAAGGGGGGCAGTCGCCTAGTGGTGATCTCTTTTCTGAAGGGATGAAGTCTCCTGCCAATAGTCGTCAAAACACGATGGTGGGGATTCCTGTGCCTCATGCCCCTGCCCAAACGATGGAGTGTCCCTTAACGCCTCGTGAAATGGAAGTGTTAAAGCTGATTGTCGAAGGCTTTTCTAATGCAGATATTGCCGAAAAATGCGTCATTACCAAAGCCACGGCGAAAGCCCATGTGCATAGTATTTTACAAAAGCTGTGTGTCGATGACAGAACACAAGCGGCTGTTTTAGCCATGCGTCAAGGGATTGTGCGTATGGAAGATATTAACCCGATTTTTTAGGGGTGGGATTCAGGATTAAACGCTCTACCCTTGACGCTTTTTATACGATTGAGGCAATAAATTGGTGCGGAATCCAAAGTGAACCCGAGCCGACGGTTGAGCCGTTGGCTCTTTGGCGGCTCTATCCATTAAGCCCACGCCAATATCTAAAAAACCTTCCACCCAATCATTCACACTGAGGCGTAAACCGCCCCCTGTCCCGACTAAAGTCGTGCTGTCTCGTTTAGAAACCCCTGCCCCACGACCCGTCGTATCTCGATCGATGAGAACTTGAGCGACATCCGCAAATATCACGCCCTGAAGATTTTCCGCCAGTTTAGGTGCTATTTGGTCTAATCCCCAAATCGGGTAACGATATTCGGCGTTAAAGTTCACGCCTCTATCACCAAAGAGTAAACCTTCCGTATAGCCACGAACAGAAGCCGATCCCCCGATTTGCATTTGCTCAAACCCTGGTATCGGTTCAGGGGAATACATCCCATAACCGTGTAGCACAATAAACTGCTTGTGAGGCAAGTTAAAGGTACGAGTCGCCCCCACTTCATACTTATTAAAGTGCGTATCGCCTCCCCATAACTGCATACCCGAAGTGAGCGTGGCGTTTAGGTTGGATCGTCCGATTTTATCCTGCTTGTCCCAATTGAAACCCACGGTGGCACTGGTTACATCACTTTCACCTGATTGCGTCCCATCTAAATAGGCTCTAATTTTTCGGACGTTAAAGCCTGTGTTGAAGGACAATCCTTCGATGAGTTTACTAGCGTCCTGTGTTAAGAAAATACTATAATTATTTGCTTGCCCCGTGAGCCGTTGCGTCCCCCCACGATTTTCAGGGTTGACATACGCAAAACTATACGCCACCCCAGCGGTTGTGCCTTTTTGATTGACAGGGAGCGTATAGGCGGTTTCGACAATCGTAGTATTTTTCGCCCCCGTGTAAGACAAGGTAAATTGATCGCCTAAGCCTAAGGGATTATCATAGGTAAGTTCATTGCCCCACCGTACTTGCCCAATCAGCGGTCGCCCCCGATTATCCGTAAACGCCGTGAGTTTAATCGGTAAACGCTCTTCAACATCATAGGTTAAAACGCTTTCGCCTGCTTCTTTTCCTGCGGAAAGTTTAGCTTTCAGTTTGTATAAATCTTGAGACTCATGCAAGGCTTCTATCTTCTGTTGCAGTTCATCCAAGTTCAGCACATCGCCTTCTTTAATCCCAAGTTGCTTGAGGATGCGTTTGTCGTTTTGAAAGCGATTGCCTTCAATTTTAATTTGACTCACATGCCCTTCCACCACTCGGAGCTTGAGCGTGGCGTTCGACTCCCCTTCAAATAAGGTTTTGGTGGTGAGACAACCCGCTTCATAATACTGGTGATCAATGGCACGAATGAGTTTTTGAACGTCAGGCGTTTGACGAGGACTCTTAAGAAACTCATCCACTAAGGGTTGTAAATCCGCTTTGCTAAAAATGGTATTGCCTGTAATTTGCAAGTGATGTAGCGTTTCCTTGATGTGAAAGGCTTGCGGATTCGTCGTATCAGGCAGTTCTAGTTTAATCACCTCATCCGTGCTTTTGATGCTTTCGTCTTTCACGAGTCCGAATTGGGGTTTACGGTTTAAACGCCCTTTTTCAGTAACTTGTTCAAGCCCCGTATTGGTCAAGGAGCCAGGGTTATTGGTGGCGTTAATCCCCCCGACTTCATCCGCCTTGGCATCTACACTCCCTACGAAAAAATATAACAGCGTGAATACAACGCTTCCTCTCAAGAAAATCGAAATCCAAGGCATGATACAAGTTCCTGTTTACATTGACGACAAAACAATAGGTTGAAGTCTTTTAAAGACCTCAACCTATTATAAATTGTTTTTATTAAGTTTGTATCATTTAACTAGAACTTCAACCACTTATAGGAGGCCATTAAAAGTCGAAATTCAACGTATTTTTCTCATCATCGCCATCATAATCATGGGGAGGTTTTTTATCATAGTGGGTGTTCACCATTTGTTCAGAAATCGACAAAACCGACTCATCCCATTTCCATGCGGTATCATTCACTAATAACCAGTGGGATGGAGACGAGTTCAGGTTACTCATCTCTTCGGTGTTGGCTTGTTCAATTTCCGCATGAACTTTGGCACGTAAAGAGGTTACTTCATCAATCCCTAAGGTAGAGGCTTGAGCCTGTCCGCCATTTGCAACCACAGTACCCACTGCAAATAAAAACGCAAGTATAAATAATTTAGATAATTTCAACATGACCGCTACTCCTATTCGTTTCGTAAAATCCTGTTTACTTGGGACTCAACCCTTTCGGACAAAAGAGGTATCATTCATTTTGGGGATTTGGCACAGTCTTCTTTACATATCGTTACAGTGGCTAAAAAAATCGTGTTGTCATGGGGCTGGATAAGGCTTGCTAGGATTCTAAATTGCCTGTATACTAAAAGGTGTTTAGCATCGTTAGTAAAGGGATGAATCCATGTTTAAAAAAATTGCCGTCATCGGATCAGGGAATGTCGGAGCAACCACCGCTCAACGGATTGCAGAAGCCGAACTCGCTAAAACCGTCGTTTTGGTGGATGTCTCTGAAGGCATTCCACAAGGCAAGGCACTTGATTTATGTCAAAGTGGGCCTGTCTATGGCTACGATACTCAAATTATCGGGACAAACGGCTATGAAGAAGTCCGTGATGCCGAACTCGTGGTCATCACCGCTGGTATGGCTCGTAAACCTGGCATGAGCCGTGATGATTTACTGGAAACCAATGCGAAAATCATGCGGTCGGTTTGTCAGGAAATTAAGCGTGTTGCCCCTGACACCATTTTGATTGTGGTGTCGAATCCCTTAGATGTGATGTGCCACGTTGCACTGGAAACGACAGGCTTCCCGAAAGAGCGTGTCATCGGGATGGCGGGCGTTTTGGATACCTCTCGCTTTCGGACGTTTCTCGCTGAAGCAGCCGATGTTTCCGTGCAAGACGTTCAAGCCTTCGTACTAGGCGGACATGGTGATAGCATGGTACCCTTGGTGCGTTATAGCACCATTGCAGGCATTCCTTTAGATCAATTCATTCCCCAAGACAAACTCGATGCCATTGTGGATCGTGCCAGAAATGGCGGTGCGGAAATTGTGAAATATCTTAAAACAGGCTCGGCTTTTTATGCTCCTGCTGCGTCTGTCCTAGATATGGTAGAAAGCATCGTGAAAGACAAAAAACGTATTTTACCTTGTGCAGCGTATCTGCAAGGGGAATATGGTGTTCAGAATCTTTATGTGGGTGTACCTTGTAAATTAAGTGCCAAAGGCTTAGCCCAAATTATCGAACTGGAACTCACACCAGCGGAAAAAGAGGCATTGAACATTTCGATTAACGATGTAGCGGAAAACGTCGAAAAACTTAAAGCCTTTGTGTAGATTTAACCTGTGTTTTGTGAAGAGCTTGAGCTGCACGAAGTGTTTGCTCCTCTGAAGTCTGCACCTGAGACAAAGCCTGACTTAAACGAGACATTGAAATCGCCTTGAGCTTAGGGCGTTTCGTGTTCAGTTCAACAGAACGCCATCCTTGACACGCTTCTAAAAGTTCAGGGGGAAACTCTTCCTCTTTCAGGGGTGGCTTGGGGTGTGCGTCTCCAATGCGTTCAATCCACGCCTCGTCAAAGTGCGTAATCGGTAAATGCTTTTTATGCACGAGAAAATAGGTTTGTCGTAAAGCATGAAGCGTCCGACTCTGTTCTGTGAGGGGTTGACTATGAAAGCGATTATAGCTTTGCATCGCCCAATTCATCAATTTCATGCCATGCTCTTCGTGTTCTAAATACCATTCGCTTAAACCCAAGTTAAACCATGCCAGCGTGTAAGACGGCACTAAGCGAATGGCTTGGCAATAACCTGCAGAAGCCGCCTCAAATTGTCCGTCTCGTTGTAAGACTTCACTTAGCCCATACCACGCCTTCGCCGAATGCGGATTCATCGATAACGCCACGCTATAATAGTATCGAGACCACTCCCACAGCATAAGCCGTTCTTCATTAAAGCCCAAGGCATCCGCCCGATTACCTGCAAATCGATACACACTCGCCAAATCCACCAACGCCCCTAGATGCTGAGGCGATTCGTTTAAAATCATCCGATACATTTGAATCGCCTTGTTCGGCTCACGCAGTTGCACCAAGAGCCGTGCATAATTATAGCGATACGCATCCGCTGTGGGATGCAAGTCCAACCCTCGTTCATAGGCTTCTTTCGCTTTTTCCCACTGATGCGTTTGATGATAATAATGAGCCAGTCGCAAATGAAACATCGCCTCATTCGGCCATTGATGTACCCCTGCTTCCAAAAGGCGTTTGACATCTTTGTGGTGTCCCTTTCGCATCGCTGTCTCCACTTCATTGAGGTATTGATACTGCGTTAAACGGGTTTTTATTTCACTGCCATACAAGAGAAACAGCCCAAGCCCCAACATCAGTCCCATCACCATGAGAAAACGAAAAATCCCTTTAAGCATAAAGCACCTGCTTAAACGCCGATTGAATCGCTTGTTTTTGAGCATTAGATTCTAATGCTTGAAATGACGCAAGATTTTCGAGAAAGTCTAAGCCACCTTGCACGGAAAAAGGCGGAAAGGCTTCAATCCCTAAAGCAACAAATCCTTCGAGTTTAAACTTCACCTGTGCCATTTTTCGATGAAACCCTTTCAATCGTTTTGCTTGTAATAAGACGGCACACGCTGCCATTTGGATCATGGCTTGCAACATAATTTTCGGCTGGCTACTAGGTAAGACTATCCATGCCCTTTCCCATGCTTCGTGGCTTTCCCAAAAATCCCCTGCCTCAAATAGGGCAATACCTGCTTCCACATCAGGGAGGCATTCCACAGGAAAGGGCAAAACAAGCGATTTCGGGGAATCCACGTTACACCCCTCACTTTCTAGACATTCAAATGTAGATTCTATAGTCGTCTCCATAGTTTTTTGTAGAGCGTCTATACGTTGTCGCTACGATATATTTTGTTCAGTCATGTAGGTCTGTCTGCACTCCGTTCACAAAATCATCTAGGCTCCTCGTCTAGCCTAATGTTCGGAAACATCTTTAATCGACTATATTTCAACTCATTCAATCACGGCATCTGAATTTTTGCTTTTTTGGGCTTTTTTATTCAGACTACTGCCTTCCACCGTCGTTTGAGGCGTTTCCTTAATCGGAGCGTCTCCTTCAGATTCGGCGTAAGGCACATAAAGCGTGGCATCGTCGTAATCTTCATCTAAATACGATAAATCCAGTTCAGACATCGCAAAACTTTCTTTTAAAATAGCATAAGTAATCGTATCCGCCTTTGTGGCTTCAATAAATTGTAGTGCTGCCATTCGCTGCACATCAGGCGGCATCATTTTAAGCAAGGCAATCGCTTTGGATAAAATGGGATTCTCATCATACCAGCGGTTTTTGGGACGATTGGGATCTTCAAACTCTTGATACACTTGAGCCAGTGCCTCTTGTGGGGCATGCTTTTCGACTCCCGCAATCAAAGAAGAGGCATAAGCGGTGGCTTCTTTCGGAGCGAGTTCCATAAAATTTAAAACTTCCAGTAAAACAGGATCGGTATCGTACCAGCGTCTGACTTTATGGGTATTTTGCTTGGCATTCATCATCGTGGGGGTGTCCTTA
>CAZDMD010000097.1:0-6514 GCA_964506805.1 uncultured Vampirovibrionales bacterium
GACGAGGAGCCTAGATGATTTTATGAAGGAGTGTAGATAGACCTACATGACTGAATGAAATCATCGTAGCGACAAAGTATAGACATTGTACAAGAAATTATTGAGAAAGCTATACTAGAAGGGGACAACAGCATCACTTTGATAGGCGGTTTGTCCGCCCCCGCGATACCCTTCATTGTCTCGTTTCGAGCCGACAAAGCGAATTTCACTGGCACGCACAATGGGGTTTTCTCTCATGTTGCCTGTTTGATCTTGCCACGTATCGACTTCAATACTGCCTTGCACGGAAACCATCATGCCTTTTTTGAGGTATTCTCCTGCAAACTCCGCCGTCTTACCCCACACTTCGATGTTAAACCAGTCGGTGGTTTTGTTTTCCTTTGAGCCAGGGCGATCCACCGCAAGGCTAAAGCGAGCTTTCACGCTTCCTGCATCAAAATAACGAATTTCAGGGTCTTGTCCCAGTCTGCCGACCAAAGTTACGTTGTTAATCATTTGGCTTGAAGTCTCCACACTAAAAAAATCACATTCTTATTAGAACATCTTTAGGTGAAAAATAAAAGCAAATGTAACAGGTTTAACACTTTTGTAATAAATTAAGCACTACTTACCAAAAACCTGTACTCTCTTCACTAGAGTCTTCATCCACTGAATCCGAATCCAGTAATAAGTCATTAAGAGGAATGGTATTAGAGGCACCACCTGAAACACCTAAACGACCTAAAAAATTGTTATTTTGACTATTGTTTGATGTATCAGACACGCCAGTAGACGATAAAAATTGTTTTGCTAGTGCTATAAGATAAGTATCTAAATCAGGTTGCTGTTGTTGAGGCATCATCATTTGTTGTTGTTGTTGAGGCATCATCATCGGTTGTTGTTGAGGCATCATCATTTGTGGCTGTTGAGGCATCATCATTTGTTGTTGTTGAGGCATCATCATTTGTGGTTGTTGAGGCATCATCATTTGTGGTTGTTGTTGAGGCATCATCATTTGTGGTTGTTGAGGCATCATCATTTGTGGCTGTTGAGGCATCATCATTTGTGGCTGTTGAGGGGCGACAGACATCAGCATGCCAGCTTGAGAAGACGGTACAAGTAAACCTTGTTGGATTTTTTGCTGTTGTTCATAATATTTGGGATTCCCAAACCCTGAAGTGGAATCAATGATTGGCTCTAAAACGACTTGCTGCTGTTGAGGCATCATCATCTGCTGTTGTTGCATCGGATACCCCAGCTGTTGAGGCATCATCATCTGTTGTTGTTGAGGAACATTGCTCGTTCCGTTTCCAATCACGGAACCCGTCATATACATCGGTGTGCCTGTTGCGATACCAGGATAACCACTTAATGGATTCATTGTGCCTGCAATATACATGTTCATTTTGGATGTCTTGCCCTCAAGTTGACGAACTAAATTTCTCTACTCAAACCAATAAAAACCAAAGCCTCCAGCATATTGCCAATTATGACACATTGTAAAGTTTTAGATTTTTAGGGCGTTGAAATGAATTAACTTTTCATCATGTGCATGATAAAATGAAGAATACATGATTTTTTATTTACACTATAATTTAGATTGTATTTATATCCCTAGCACTGCATAATATAACAGGAGACTCCACTCTCGTGAACCCCTATCCTTCTCACGCTTCCACCCCTTCTCCCTCTGAAGCATCCTCTCCTGTTGATGAAGCATCTGAATTGGTGGCCCCCCAATGGGATGAAATCAAATTGCCCGCTTCTTTCCAAGCCACTCATGCTCGCACGAAAAAAGAAGTTAAATCTCCCCGATACGGTCGTTTTTTGCGTTTGGCGGTTTTAGTCGCAGGGTGCTTGACGGCTTTTTTAATTTTTATGGCAGGACTCAAATGGATTTTGCCGACGGAATATAAGTCATCTGTCGATACCTTGACGCTTGGTATGTTGCCTACGGCAGACCCTAATTTTAGCGTCTTGGTTATGGGGGTGGATAGCAACGGCAATCGTATTGGCGACACCTATTCGGGGACTCGCACGGATACTATGCTCTTGGTTAAACCCAACCTAAAAGAACAAAGTTTAAATGTGATTTCCCTGCCTCGTGATTCCAAAGTCTACTTGGATGAGATGGAGTCTCGTGTCGGAAAATTGAATGCGGCTCACGCCATTGGAGGCCCCGATAAGACGCGTCGTGTGATTGAAGATGCCTTAGGCGTTTCGGTCAATAAATATGTCGCCGTGGATTTTAGAGCCGTGCGAGCTTTAGTGGATGCGGTGGGAGGCATTGATATTTATGTACCTCAACGTATGAGATACACGGACAACACCGCCAAATTACGAATCAATCTACAACCTGGTTGGACGCACATGGACGGTAAAACCGCTGAAGGGTTTTTACGTTTTCGGCATGATGCTTATGGCGATATTGGGCGTGTGCGTCGTCAACAGCAGTTTATTGGGGCGTTACGGAATCGGCTTAATTCCCCTGATGTCGTTTTGCGTTTGCCTGAACTCATTAGCGTGGTGAGTCGATACGTGAAAACGAACCTCTCTACCACAGAGCTTTTACAATTTGCGAATTATGCCAAAAAAGTCCCCACCCAAGATACCCGATTCGCCACCTTGCCAGGGCATACCTCGTCTCGAGAAGGCACGAGCTACTGGATTATTGATCGAGAGGAGACGGAACAACTATTGGCACGCCTCTTGTATGGCACGGTGTTGGCAGAAGAAACAGAAGAGGGCGAATCATTGTCTGAAGTCAAAAAGGTCGGTTTAGTTTATTCTCGTAAAATTTCAGCGGGAGCGTTGACGGCTTTAACGGATGAACTCACCGCACTAGGGTGGGAAGTGAGTTGCAGTCAAGCCTCTGGGATTTCCAGTACCTCTATTGTGGACAACACCCTGCGTTTAACACAAACAGGCATTCAAAGTCTTCAAGGGGCATCTTCGTTATTAAGTACGGCTCGGGTTACCTTTGTGCCTCGTACTTCTAGCTTAGCACCAGAGCGTTGCGGTAGTGAACAAATCACCCTTTACATTGGTTCAGATGTCCTGACAACAAAAGCGTCTGCTCAAACCAAGAACTAGCTTTCAGGTTCGGCATGAACTTCAAAATAGCCCTCTTCTTCATGCCAGTGAATGAAGAGCATGTTAGCTTGACAACACACTTGGCAATCTTCGACATAGCGTTGAACAGATCCCCCACTGGGATCGACAAAAATGCTGTTAGCCTGAAGGCAAAATGAGCAATGAAACGTTTCATCCATGATGTTGAACCTTTATGCTTTACGTTTGAGTTTACAATAAAGAAAATAATCAGATCAAGATATAAAATGTAAACATCCAAAAAGACGGCTGTTTTTTTAGATGTGTTTACAGTAAAATAAAAATTGTATCACTCAAAATAAGGGGATTCCTTCAGATGATGAGCTTGAAAAATTGGTTTGAACAACGCAAGAAGCAAACCAACGCCACGCTAAACGCCGACGGCATGAACCGAGTAACGGACGCTCAATACGCCAAAGTTTGGACGAAGTGCGTCAACTGTGAGGCTCAACTGACCAAAGTGGATTTAAAAGCCAATTTACAGGTTTGTCCCAAATGCGGATACCACCACCGTATTTCCGCCAAACGACGCATCAAGCAACTCACCGATGCCTTTTATGAGCTGGATGCAGGCCTCGCCCCTCAAGATCCCCTTCATTTTAGCGATACCGAAGCCTACACCGTTCGTCAAGCCGAAGCGGAGAAAAAGTCCAAGTTAAAGGATGCGGTGATTACAGGCATTGCTCGAACAGGGGAAGCCTATTATGCCTTAGCCGTCATGGATTTTGGTTACATGGGTGGCTCTATGGGATCTGTGGTGGGTGAAAAAATCACCCGCGCTGCTGAAAAAAGCCTCGATTATCACATCCCCCTTGTGGTGATTACCGCATCAGGCGGAGCGAGAATGCAGGAAGGCATGTTTTCCTTGATGCAAATGGTCAAAACTTCCGCTGTTTTAGCACGCTTGCACGAACGAGGTTTGCTTTATATGACCTTATTGACTGAACCTACTTACGGAGGCGTAACCGCCAGTTACGGTACTTTAGGAGATTTGATCATCGCCGAAGACGGGGCGAGAATCGGATTTGCGGGTCGTCGTGTGATTGAACAAACCATTCGTCAAAAGCTCCCTTCGGATTTTCAAACGGCAAGCTATCTTCAAAATTACGGACAAGTCGACATGGTCTTACATCGGCATGACATCCGCCATACCCTAGAGCGTCTGATTTTACTGCATCAAGCCAGTAGCAAGCTCGTCCCGAATCGAGAGGCATTGGCGATGCTGATGCACGAGCCGATGATGGTATCTTAATGTATTGTTTGACTCAAACGGAGCGTTCCCCCTATGGTTTCCACGCAAGACAAAAAGACGACAACTAAAATTCAACCTTTAGATTTTGAAAAGCCACTCATTCAACTTAAAAAGCAGATTGAGGATCTTAAAAAAGAGCCAAAGTCGCCGTTGAATGAAGATTGGCAACGTTTACAAGTTCAGCTCGAAGAAATGGAGCTTAAATTGTACGATAATTTAAGTCCTGCCCAAAAATTGCAGATTGCTCGGCATCCGCAACGCCCCAATACGCTAGAAGTCATTCAAGGGCTTTCGCCTGACACATGGTTTGAACTGCATGGCGATCGTATGGGGAAAGACGACCGTGCGATTGTTGGTGGGATTGCGGAACTCAACGGTCAACCCGTGATGATGCTTGGCACGCAAAAAGGGCGTTCCATGAAGGAAAATTTGGTGCATAACTTTGGTATGGCAAACCCTGAAGGCTACCGAAAGGCCTTGCGTTTGTTTCAACATGCCGAAAAATTTAAAATGCCTGTGATTACCTTCATTGATACACCGGGGGCTTACCCAGGTATTGAAGGGGAACAACATGCCATTGGTCATGCGATTGCCTTAAACATCCGAGAAATGGCACGTCTCAATGTACCGATTATTTCAGTCGTCATGGGAGAAGCCTCTAGCGGAGGTGCCTTGGGGATTGGGATTTCGAATCACATCTACATGCTAGAACATGCTCAATATACGGTGATTTCCCCTGAAGGGTGTGCGTCTATTTTATGGCGAGATGCCAGTTTTGCCACCACCGCAGCGGAAGCACTCAAAATTACGGCTCAAGATTTATACCGCTTTGGTATTTGTGATGCCGTGATTGACGAACCCCAAGGCGGCGCACATTATCAGCCTGAAGCGACGATTCAAGCCATTGGCGAGCGTCTACAAAGGGGTTTAGATGAATTGAATCAGTGGGATGCCGAAACCCTTAAAGAACAGCGTTTTCAAAAGTATCGGCAGATTGGTGCGGTTGAAGAACGTGAGATTTGATGTCTAAAACCTTTCCTTTTCGCCGTATTTTAGCGATAGAATCCAGTTGCGATGACACCGCTTGTGCCATTGTCGAAAACGGCAGGCGTGTTTTGGTTTCTGTAGTAGACAGCCAGTTGGACGTGCATGCTCGTTACGGGGGGGTGATTCCTGAATTAGCGGCACGTTCGCATTTGCATAGCGTGAATGCCGTGGTGGCTCAAGCCCTTGAAAACGCAGGCTTGACGATACATGACGTGGATGCCATCGCCGCTACGCTCGGGCCAGGACTCTTGGGATCGCTCTTGGTGGGAGCGAATACCGCTAAAACGCTTGCTTTAATGGCGAATAAGCCGTTTTTAGGGGTGCATCATCTGTATGGGCATGTGGCATCGACGTATTTGGAAAGCGATTTAACGCCTCCGTGTTTAACGCTTTTGGTGAGTGGGGGACATACGCAGTTATTGCATGTCAAAGCGTATGACGACATTGAAATTTGTGGCGAAACGCTGGATGATGCCGTCGGTGAAGTCTACGATAAATTGGCTCGGGAAATGGGTTTGGGTTTCCCAGGTGGGGCGGTCTTGGATAAGCTCGCACAAGAGAGCAATGCTGAGGCGTTTGCTTTGCCAATTGCCAAGACTCAAGCCCCTTATGATTTTAGCTTTTCAGGTTTAAAAACAGCGGTTTTAAACGTGTGGAGGCGTGAATCACAAGCGTATGTAGAAAATGAGGAAAATGTGCCTCGTGCTTTGGTGGCGGATTTGGCGGCGAGTTTTCAAGCCACTGTTGTGAAAACTTTGATGATTAAAACGCTTAAACTGGCGGATGAAAGAAACATTGGTCGTTTAACGCTTGCGGGAGGCGTTTCCGCTAATTCGGCTTTAAGGCAGGCGTTTTTAGATGTGCAAAAAAACGGCTTTGAGGTTCATATCCCCGATTTACGCTTTTCCACCGACAACGCCGCCATGATTGCCGCTTCCGCCTATTTTAACCCGATTCAACGCCATGATTTGTCCGCCGATGTCTTTTCGAGGTGATGAATCCTGTTTGTGATTTCATTCCCTTATAGCTAAACTCATCATTATGGAGACACTTACTTTCAACATGATGCTTAAAATGGGTGTCTTTCGACGACCTGCACTAAATGCGAGGCTTCCGAGACATTTT
>CAZDMD010000098.1:0-6363 GCA_964506805.1 uncultured Vampirovibrionales bacterium
TCGTCTAGGATTATCTTCTAGCCTACTGTTCGGAAACATCTTTAATCGACTATATGTGGCTTATTTACCGTATTGAAGCAGAACTTAAGAACCAAGGTATGGATTATAAGGTGATTCTCAAACGCCGTGCGTAAGGTTTCAAAAACGAGACACGCAAACCTCGACTTTCCCACTAAAGACGACCATTACGGATTCCTTTGCGTCGAGGGGCTTTCGTCGGCTTCGGCATGGCATTCGGTAGAATCACCGCAGGGCTGGGGGACTTCAGTGGTGGACAATACGCCTCGGCAATCATTAACCTAACGTCTTCCCGATTCTCTTCCGCTTCCTTGATCCACTTCATCGCTTTGGCTTCCAAATGAAAAATGGCGTTTTCTCCTGTAGAAGAAGCGTGAGAAATATAATGCAAACGCTCTAACTGCTCTAAAAATAGCGACAACTTAAACGCCTGCTCCGACGCAAATGCCCCATAACTCTTAAAGTCTTGGACGGTTTCTCGTAACCCCAAGGGAATCAGTGCCAAGTCGCCTCGTAAGACACCTAAAATACAATCCGTGCTCGCGTGCTGTTTTAATCGATGAATCACCGAAAAGACATGTTGCATCAATAGGGTAGACTGCGGATAAAATCGGGGGCGAGTTTGACAGACATCGCAACCCGTGCAACGCTTAGCCTGTAGAACCTGTCCAAAATAATCTAAAATCAAACGATGCCGACACACTTGAGAATCGCTGTACATCAACATGCCCCATAGCTTGTGTGTGGATTCTCCATTTTTTTGAAGCATAGACGTCCAACTACGTTCATCGTTAGGACGTTTGAACAAATAGCACGTGGAAGGCAAGCCGTCTCGACCCGCACGCCCTGCCTCTTGCACATAGCCTTCTAGCGATTGGGGCATACTCGCATGAATGACAAAGCGAATATCCGCACGATCAATCCCCATACCGAAAGCGGTGGTCGCCACCATGATATGAATATCGCCTCGCATAAAGGCTTCTTGGTTGCGAGTGCGTAGGGCATCGGGCAAACCTGCATGATATGCCTTGGCATTGATACCATTCACTTGTAGGGAAAGGCTTAAGTCTTCGACATCTTTACGACTTAAGCAGTAAATAATGCCTGCTTGTCCCTGTCTTGATTTCAGTATGGGTAAGAGCTGACTTTGCAAAAAGACCTCTAGCTTTTGGGAGCGTTCTTCGACACGATACTCTAAGTTAGCTCGCAACATGGAGGCTTGAAAACGATCAGCTTCTCTTAGCTGCAAACTCTGTTCGATGTCTTCCACCACACGCTTAGGGGCGGTTGCCGTAAACGCATGAATGCCAAGTGCTGGAAACGCCGTGCGTAGTTCCCCAAGTCGTTGATAGTCGGGGCGGAACTGATGCCCCCATTGACTGATGCAGTGGGCTTCATCGACTGCGATATAGGCAATTTGCCCTTGTGTTTGAAGGGCTTCAATAAAGGAGGGATTCGCTAATTTTTCAGGAGACACATAGAGCAGTTGTAGCGTCCCTGCACGAAATCGATTAAAAATATCTCGGCGTTCTTCAGGCGACTGCGATGAGTTTAAACAGCTCACGCTAAAGCCTTTGGCTTGGGCTTGTTGAACTTGATCTTCCATTAAAGAAATGAGGGGGCTAATCACTAAGGCGGTTTGTTGCGGAAAGTAGAGAATCGGCAGTTGATAACATAAGGATTTACCACCCCCTGTGGGAAATAGCGTGATGCTGTCTTGTCGGGTGAGAATGGAGCGAATGCTTTCCAGCTGTAAGGGGCGAAAGGAATCGAATCCCCAATAGCATTTTAGGCTATGGTGCAAATCCCCTACATCAACAAGGGGAGTGTGGGTGAAAACGTTTGGGTTATCCTCAAGTACATCCTCAAGCATCAGAGACATGAAACACATTAAATCCTTCAAAAAAGATAATCCCTAGTGTAGCATAGATTGTTCCAAATCAAGACAAAAGAAACCTCGCCTTCAGATGCAAGCATCTGAACTTGTACTATGTCATCCTATAAAAGGGTTTCTATCTCAAAGCTCGTATTTGAACCAACAATTTCGTTACACTAATATAAAATTCTAAGAGGGAGAGATTCATGCCTAGTCAACTGCCTAGTAAACGCATTCAACCCATTTGGCATGCCGTTATTTTAGCAGGCGGTAAGGGAACACGCCTGCGTCCCTTTACGGATAAGCTCCCCAAGCCGCTTGTGCCACTAGGTAACCTGCCTATTTTGGAGTTGATTATCAAGCAACTGAAGCTCTATGGGTTTACGCATGTAACCTTATGCGTCGGGCATATGGCAGAACTCATTCACGCGCATTTTGGAGACGGTCGTCAATTCGGACTTGAAATTGACTATACGTTTGAAGACATGCCCTTGGGAACGGCAGGGCCTTTGGCGTTTTTGAAACATTTACCAGAACATTTTTTAGTGATGAATGCGGATGTGGTTACGGATTTGAATTTTAAAGCCTTAATGGAAGAACACCTGAAGCATCAAGCGGTAGCGACACTGGCAACCTTTCAACGCACGACGCAAATCGAGTTTGGTATTTTAGATTTCATCAACAACACCAATGAAATTGCAGGCTTTAGAGAAAAGCCCACACTCGTACATTCGGTGTGTATGGGGATTCATGCCCTAAGCCGTGTCGTGGTGGACTATATTCCCAAAGGCGAGTTTTGTGGGATTGATACCCTTGTTACGCGCTTAATGAATGACAATCACACCGTAAGAGCCTATAAATTTGACGGCTACTGGTTAGATATTGGTCGCCATACCGACTATGAAACCGCTCAACGAGACTTTGCACAAATGAGGCATCGTTTATTGCCGTCTGAAATTCAGGATTTGCAAGCAAACAAAGTCCTTCACACTCGTAAACGTGGTACTAGCACAACACAAGTTCAAAACAAAACTAAGGCTTGATTTTGAAGAGGGCTTGTCCGTATTCAACGGGTTGTCCATTGGCGACCAGTACCTCAAGCACCGTACCTGCCACATCGCTTTCTAATTCATTCATTTGCTTCATGGCTTCTAAAATGCACAAGGGTTGCCCGATTGAAATCGTGCTTCCCACAGGAGCAAAGGCAGGGGCATCAGGGCTTGAAGCGACATAGAACGTGCCTACCATAGGGGAGTTAATCGTATGCAGGTTGGCATCTACGATGGGGGTAGGAGGTGCTTCTGTTGTGGGTGCGTTTGCCACAGGTGCTGACGCGACGCTGGCGACTTGATGCAGGACAGGAGCGACTCCACCTGCCACTTGATGAATGGTGTGAGACACCGAAGCAGGCGTTTTAATGGTGATTTTTTTGTCGCCATCCGTAATGGTGATTTCGGCGAGATCTTTGTCTCGGGCTAAATCGGCGAGTGCTTGGAGTTGTGTGATATTTAAATCCATAATGGTGGAGTCCTTTTGACGATTTTAAAATCTCTTTCAAGTGTATCATAGCTTAAGTATGAAAAGCTATCAAGCCTGGCCCTAATTAGACGATTTTTGATGACTTCCTCCACTAAATAATGGACTTCAAACATCCTGATTGGTTTTACAGTAAGGCATTTTTTTATACTTGTACATATGCTGTGCCTATGGAATACAATCAAGGAAAATAAACTTATGCGTCATTTCACCTTAACGCCTTTCATCAATCAACGATTTCTTTTTACGTTGGCGATGCTGGGTCTGTTTTTAGGTGGATTCGATCACGCATGGGCAGACAGCACCCTTCCGTCTTCGGCACAGTCAGGGGTCAGACTTTACAATAAAGGACTCGTCAAACAGTCTTTAAACGTGTTTCGTAATGCGGTGAAGCGTTATCCTACCAATGCGGCGGCTCAAACGTGGTTAGGTAAGGCGTATAAAAAGCAAGGCGGGGCAAGCAATCAAACGCTAGCCATGAAAGCCTTTGAAACCGCTTTAGAACTCGATCCCACCGAATCCACCGCTTTACGAGAACTCGCTGAATTGTATAGTTGGCATCCTGAAAAGCGAGCCATGGCAACGCAACTCTTGCAACAGTACGTCATGCTAAAGCCTATGGATCGCTCGGCAAAAAAAGATTTAGCGATGTTCTACATTTGGCAAGGACATTATGAGAAGGCTCGTCCTTATTTGGACGAAGTACAAGGTTACTTTCAAAATGATAAAACCTTTATGACGGCGTATGCCCAATATCTGACTTATAACGGCTCACCTGAAGAAGCGGTTACGCTTTATGAAACACTGCTGAATGCAACGGCACACAATACCCCGATTCATGTGCGTCAAGCCTATATTACCGCTCTAGCCAAAAGCGGACAAGCCGAACAAGCCCGTCTCATGTATCGTTCCATTCGTGCCTCTTTGCAAGAGTCTGGCAAAATGAATGCCGATTTGCTCAATGGTCTTTCAGGCATGGCGTTTGAGCTTGGCGATTACCGTGATTCCTTGAATATGGATACGGAACTCATTAGCAGTGGCAAGGTGAATCCCGGGGATTTGGCGTTACGCATGGCACGTTCCTATCATAAATTAGGCGATGTCAAAAAATCAATGGCGTTGTTTAATGAACTCCATAAGCAAGGACGTTTATCGGCGAGTGAAAAGATTGAATATGCGGATGTCTTAAGCACTGCGATGAAAAAAGGCATGTCAGGGATTAACCCGTCTTATATTGAATCCATTTATAAAGAAGCCTTGCAGTCTTCTACCAATAAGGTGGGGATTGCTTTGAGTTTGGCTCGTTTATATGCGGTGCAACCTGAAGAGTCGGCGAATGCGGTGAACTATTTTATTTACGCCGCTGAACGAGACGCCACAGGTAAAGCCAAAACCGAACTCGTCGATTTTTTAAAGTCTTTAGGAGACAACCCCACCGCCAATGCGGAAGAGGCGTATTCTAAAGCCCTCAACAGTTTCCCGAATGATTCTGAACTGATGGGCGTTTATGCGGAGTTTCTCTCATGGAATGAAGAGACTCGCCCGCAAGCCCTTGAGCAATTCTTAAAACTCGCCCAAATGCAACCGCATGTGGCGAGAGAATATGCCCCTAAAGTCGAACAAACCCTTGTGTGGCACCAAGCCAAGCGTGCGTATATGAGCTGGTATGAACAACTTGGGCAGGCGTATCCTGGAATTAACGGTCATAAACTGGCGATGGCTCGTGCTTACTATCAGGATAAATCCAGCACGCCGAACTTGCATAAGGCGTATGCTCTTTACAATGAACTCATGCCTGTTTATGGCGAAGATGCTCAATTTGTTTCGGAATTTGCAGGTTTATTGAGTCAAAGTGAAGACAAACGCATGAAGGAACGTGGCGTTCAGTTGGTTGAATCGCTTTACAACAAAAATCCTGATGATTTAGCCTTGACGCTTGCCTATGCGAAACAGTTGAGCTATTCAGGCAAGGGGCAAAAAGCGATTCCCTTGTTTGATAAAGTATTGAATCATGCCCCTGAATCGAAAGAGGCATGGCTCGGTAAGGCGAATGCCTACTTGTGGAAGGGATCTAACTTTCAAGCCATTAAAGTCCTGAATGAAGCCCGAATGAAATATCCGAATGAAGGGATGTTTATTACACCATTGGCAGAAGCGTATAAAGCGATTGGGCGTTATGATAAAGCCCTCAAAGTGTTAGAAGAAGGCAAATTACTCTTGCCTTCCTCGTCATCGATGAATCCTCCGATGTCTTTTGGTAGCAAAATAACAACGCCTAAAATGCCTGTTTACCAAGTACCTCACAAAAGTACGCCTTCGTTCAAAATGAATGAAATGCCTACGGAAGAAGGCTTTACTTTAGATCCTACCTTAGATCCAATGGAGTCTTATCCCCTAATTGTGTGGGAAGAAAGCACAGAACACGGTGAAGAACATGACGGTGGGACGCATACGCCACATGAGGAAAAACCTCATCATCACGTCTTGCATGAAGCAGAAGTCAATCCGACGACAAGCGTTACGACAGAAGACTTTGACAAAACCTTAGAAGCCTTAAAGCAAGCCCAGCATAGCTCAACACAACGACTGCAACAGCTTCAAACGAAAGTGAATGTGTTGTCCGATTTAAGCCCTGAACACGCAGAAGTAACAGGTGTTCATTTTGAAGCCTCTTCTCCTTCTTTTTCAGCGGGCTTTATGGGGGAGCGTCCGAAGGCGAATGCTGTTTTGGGTCATGAAGAGGTTGAACTCGGTGTCGGACAAACACTCATTTCAGATGAAGATCCCGCCGTGGGCAATAACATTGGAGGGCGTGGTGATTTATTTACGCTAGACAAACTCGCAGGGTTGACCCAAGACTTGGAAATGGCGATGCGTCCTACCTTTAGAACAGGCTTTTACTACACCGCTCAAGACGGTGAGGATAGCACGAA
>CAZDMD010000099.1:0-4390 GCA_964506805.1 uncultured Vampirovibrionales bacterium
AAGAGCTAAAGCGAAAATCCATTATGGAGAAAATCGCACAGTTAAGCCCTGCTGAACGACAAGCACGACTGGTCTTCTTATCTCGTCAAAATTTTGAAGCCGATATGAACGCCACCGTTGATGCCATGCTAGCGGCTTCAGATTTACGTTTTTCAGGCGGAGAAGCCGATCGGATTCGATCCAGCTTTAAACGTCGTATGTTAGAAGTCTTTCATCCCTATGTGGAAGCCCCCCAAAAACGAGGCTGGTTTAATTAGAGCTTTTCCTAGGTAGTTTTGACAATTGAATAACAATCTTGTTATTATGATATTTTTAGCGACAAAGTATAGGCACTGTGTGGGAATATATAGTCGATTAAAGATGTTTCCGAACAGTAGACTAGACGAGGAGCTTAGATTATTTTGTGAAAGAGTGTAGATAGACCTACATGACTGAACAAAATCATCGTAGCGACAAAGTATAGGCACTATACGGGAATATATTTAATTGACTATATTTAATCGACTATACATGTTATAAAGGGGTAGTTGTCTTTATATTTTGACTATAAATAAACGCAAAAGGCTAGGGACATACGCCAGTAGCACGCAAAGCTTCTTTGGCTTGATTCCAATAGGTATCCCAAGTCTCAAAATCTAAATCCTTTAGCTGTTTCGCATCCTTTAAAATCAGGGATTCCATGTAGCGAAAACGGCGTTCAAACTTTTCCGTTGCTTGCACCAATGCCGTTTCAGGCTCTACCCCGATTTGCTTGGAAAGACTGGCACACGCAAAAAACACATCGCCCATTTCATCCTGCAAACGTTCGGCACATCGAGGCGCGGCTTCCATTTCCACCTTAATTTCATCCAGCTCACTCATCACACAAGCCCATAGCACCTCGTCATTCGGCCATGTAAAGCCTGCTTTGACCGCTTTTTTACTGATTTTACCCGCACGACTTAAAGCGGGTTGCCCTTTTGAAACGCCATCCAAGACCGATTTTTGAGACGATTCTGCGGTTTTTTCTTGGGCTTTCAGCACTTGCCATTGAGCCGTAACCGCTTCAGGGGTTTGGATTTCAGCATGATGCGACGCAGGGCAAAACACATGCGGATGCCGAGAAATGAGTTTAGTCGCCAAATGTTCGCACACGTCTTGAAAGGTAAACAAGCCCTCATCTTCCGCAATTTGGCTATTGAGTAGCACTTGAAGTAAGACATCCCCGAGTTCATCTTTTAAATGGGAAACACTGGCAGACGAGTCTTTTGAAACTGCCTGCATGGCTTCCACCGCTTCATAGGCTTCTTCCAGCATGTACGGCGTTAAAGATGAATGCGTCTGTTCTAAATCCCACGGGCATCCTTCCTTAGGTGTACGGAGCTGTTTGATTACCGCCAGCACCTTTTGAATCGAGTGCATTTGAGCATCAAGGGATCGTTCAAGAACTTCTAGTTTTTCTGCCATTTGTAATTCAAGCATGGGGCTACCTCATCTGTTTTTTATCTAGTGTATCGTAAACATGGAGAGTACGGACGTTATTTTCAACGATTTTTTACTCCATTACACGGACTGAAACGTATCGCTTAGGCTTGACAAGTGGCGGTTCACTTGTCAAAATATAAATGAATCGCATGATAAGTGATATTTGAATGAAGTCAACAAGGACACCTATAACATGAGTTTTTCAGTCAAAAAACCGCTTCAGTGGTTGTGGGGATTAAGCCTTTTCCTCCTTGTCTTCGGCATGTTTTTGTGGATTCCTCAAGAGGCTTCTGCACGAGATGAATTGAATCCTGAAACCACTTATACCCAAGCCAAAACGGCATTTGCCAATGGAGAAAAAGAAAAGGCGGTACAACTTTTTACTGTGGCTGCCCAAGCAGGACACACCGAATCGCAATATCAACTCGGTTTAATGTATATGAAAGGCTGGGGTGTGGGACGCAACGTAAAAGAGGCTCATCGGTGGCTAACCCGAGCGGAGCAAACAGGACACAACCAAGCCAGCAAGGCGAAAAGTGTGCTGAACTCTCAGCTAGATGCGGAAACACGTCAGCTACTTGAAAAAACGCCGTAGAAACTCACGGTTTGGCGTGTTTGGCTTCATCCAATTTAGCTTGTAAATCCGATTGTAGTTGACGCATAAAGGCTTGGTTTTCTTCTCGATGCGTGGACTGATACGCCCAACGATCAAAATCTCTAAACAAAGACCAAGCACCGCCCACATAAGGTACGAAGCCCAACCAAAACTCTCGATGAAACCCCATACTGCGAGAGTCATAAAGTTCTAACTTGAGAGACTCCACATTTTCTAGTGATTCCAGCTTAGTGCGTTTCGCTTCAACGGCACTAAATCCGTTCCAACCTGAACGATCGGTTGTGAAAACATAATGATATTTGCCAGGTGCATTGTTTAAAGTTTTAAGCCAATAGGGCAAATTTTGAGAGAAAAATGCGGTTGCTTGGGCATGATGTACAAAAGGCTTTTCTTTTTTGTCTCGCCAACGATCAATAAAGTACGATTTATCTTGAATATAAGGACTGCGTTTCACTGAGGCAAGATGAGATTCCACAATTTGATAAACTACCGCAGAATCCAAACCTTTAACATTAAGTACATAAGGATTTTCTCGCTTAGCATACGCCTGCCCGACAAACCCGACACATAAAAAAACGGCGACAAGTAGAAACGAATAAAACTTTTGTAAGGAACCCATTGAAAACAGCCTTAACTCAATTATATCTTAATAAAAAATCGGAATAATACCCACAAGTACATAATAGAATTATGTCGTCATTGCGATCCGTTAGGCGTGGCAATCCTCTTAATTGGATTCGCTTTCCAGCTTAGGAGATTCTTCACATGCGTTCAGAATGACGATATGTACTTAAAGGGATGATTCCGTAAAAAATTAACAAAAATAAACTAAATTGTCAAGACGCAGATATAGTCGTCTTCAGAGTTTTTTGTAGAGATGGCTAGACGAGGAGCCTAGATTATTTTGTGAACGGAGTGTAGATAGACCTACATGACTGAACAAAATATATCGTAGCGACAAAGTATAGGCACTCTACAAGAAATTATGGAGGCGACTATACCACTAAAACATGATTTTTTCACCTTGCCTCAGCGATTTCTTCAAAAGTCTTTTAAACTGAAAGAAACCCCTTATGAAGGAGTCGGCTATGTTTTTAATTGAGTGTCCCCCAAACGATCCGTCTGGTATGTTGGTCAAGCAACGCTTGGATGCCATGGGAGCGGAAACCGCTCATTTGAATACGGTACTGTACCCTAAACAGATTCAAATTCATTACAATCCTGAAATACCAGAACAAGGCAAGCTCCAACTGCCCCATTCGACAAACTGGATTCCTTTAACGGATATTCAAGGGGTCTTTCGTCGAGGCCCTGAATGGATTGAAGCCAATGATACCTATGATTTTATGAAGCGTGAATTGGTGTACTGGAACATTGAATGTGCGTTAGGGAGTTTGTATCGTTTGATGACGCATTGTAAATGGGTGAATCCATTAGAAGAGTTTAACCAACATCGACATAAGGCATTTCAATTGCAGCAATTTTCGCAGCTTGGCGTGAGAATTCCTAAAACGATTGTCAGTAATTCGGTAGAAGACATTCAAGCCTTTTTCCATGAAGAAAACGGTAATGTGATTTTAAAATATCCGCATGGCGGAAAACATACCGTACAATTGACTGAAGAGGATATTTATCATGCAGGTTTTGCGGAACATCTCACAAAAATCCCTGTCAAAATCCAAGAATGTATCAACGGCATGGATATTCGTGTGTATGTGATTGGGGAGGATTGCTTTGCACTGGAAATCCATTCAGACAAGCTAGATTTTCGCGAAACGCCTAATACGTTTAGAAAAGCCATAAAACTCCCCGAGGCAATTCGTCAACAGTGCTTGCTAATATGTAAAACCTTAGGACTCCACATGGCAGGGATTGATATTAAACGTACAGAAACGGGTGAACATGTCTTCTTGGAAGCCAATCCATCTCCTGTATTTCTATACGACGAGGTAGCCAGTGGCTACCCCATCAGTCAAACAATTGCAAATCTGTTAATGGCTTAAAAATACCAAGACTTGGGTGCAGAAGCATGTGAAGATGAACCGTTTTGACCTGCGTTCATCCAAGGGCTTTTTACCATATAATAAGGATCGTTTTGTTGAGGAGGAATGCCAATTCCATTTTCAGGATACGCCAACGTTACAGCGTAATCTTGACGAGGCGGTCTACCAATTCCATTTTCAGGGATGGCTTGGGTTTCAAAAACTGGCGGTCTACCAATTCCATTTTCAGGATCACGTTGGGTTTCAAAAACTGGCGGTCTACCAATTCCATTTTCAGGGATGGCTTGGGTTTCAAAAACTGGCGGTC
>CAZDMD010000099.1:4490-6246 GCA_964506805.1 uncultured Vampirovibrionales bacterium
GGCGGTCTACCAATTCCATTTTCAGGGATGGCTTGGGTTTCAAAAACTGGCGGTCTACCAATTCCATTTTCAGGGATGGCTTGGGTGGTAAAGATAGGCTCTTGTGAACCAGCGGCTTGAAGCGTATTTGAATTACGTACTGTGTTGCTTAGGCTACTATTTAGCCAATGTTTAGCTCCGTATTCTGGGTTGGATCCAATACTCATCATGATTTTAACCTCTTATCTTAAATCTAGTGCTTTACGTAATCCGCACTAAATAAGGTGTTCCTTAAACTAAATAAAGATAAGAGATCAGTCTGAATTGCCAGCAAGAGACAAAATTGTTACATTGGGTGCTTGAATTACAGAGCTTTAATCATAAAAATCGTCTTCTGTTGAACCGTAGACCCCTTTAAGCATCATACCGAGTTCATGCGGATTTTCAGAAATTTCAATCGCTTCTTCATAACTAATGCGTTTAGCCGTATAGGCTTCATATAAACACCTATTCATCGAAACCAGTTCTTCATTTTTGGAATCGCTCATCAATTGATAAATATCTTCAATTTGATTTTTTTCGATATAATCTTTCACCGTCGAAGTTACAAACATAATTTCCGTAATCGGTAGCCTCCCGCGTCCATCCATGCGTCTAGCGAGGCGTTGTGAAATTGTGCCTGCCAACACGGAAGCCAACTGCATGCGAACCGTTTCACGTTCATGCGGTTCAAACTGGTTGATGATACGGCTAATGGTTTGCACAGCATCAATGGTGTGAAGTGTGGAAAAAACCATGTGTCCTGTTTCAGCGGCGTACAAGGCGGCTTGAATGGTTTCACGATCCCGCATCTCACCGACTAAAATGGTATCAGGGTCTTGACGCAGGGCGTATTTAATCCCAGCCGCAAAGGTAGCGGTATCAATACCGAGCTGTCGTTGCGTAAAAACAGAACGCTCGTTTTTATACACAAATTCAATCGGATCTTCTAACGTAATGACGTGTTGCGATTGATAACGATTCAAATAATTCAACATCGACGCCAGCGACGTGGTTTTACCTGATCCTGTGGGGCCTGTTACCAAGACGAGTCCTTTAGACATTTTCGTGAAATTCAGTAAGATGGACGGTAAGCCCAAATCAGCAAACTCAGGAATCTTCATTTTCACAACTCTCAATACAAGAGCAGGATTGTCCATTTCATGCAAATAGCTCACCCGAAAACGAGCCAAGTTGTCCACTTCAAAACTGAAATCCAAGTCCATTTTAACATCCAGTTGGGCTTTAATGTCTTCAGAAACAAAGGCATGCAAGAATGCCATGAGCTGTTGAGAGGTTACAATCCCCATTTTGGTGAAAACCATTTCGCCATTAAATCTAAAAATCGGCGGATACCCCACTCGAATGTGAATATCACTAACATCTTGAGCCACCGCCATTTTAAGAAAGGCTTCGGCATGCGTGTCAATAGCGATATGGGCTCGTGCTTTCGCTTCTTGCACCGCCACATGGGCGTGTGTGGAGGCATTGGGATCCGCAGAGGCTTTGGCTTCTTCGCTTTGAGATTTTAAGACTTTACTCGCCAAACGACGCACTTCTGCTAAGGTTTCCGCATTCATGTCGTTCGGTGCGGATGGCACGGCACTGCTAATTGGCACGAACCCTTGAGAGGCAGATGTATGAGGAGGGACATGAGAAGAAGGCGGATGCTGCGACATATCGTGTAGTTTGCTCCTACGACTTGAGGGATTCACTCTAGTTTGACGCATGAGCGTGT
>CAZDMD010000100.1:0-6076 GCA_964506805.1 uncultured Vampirovibrionales bacterium
AGGGGAGGGAGTAAGCCCTCTTTTAGACTTTTGCAGAGGCTTCTATAGTGTACGGCAATTTTTAAATTTGGCTATAAAAGAATCACATCTAAAATTTCGCGGTTTCGGCTTCGCGGTCTCCCTCGTTTTTGTACAGCAATAAAGGAGCTAATCAGCTCCCATTCGGCGTCGGTTAAGGCTTTCCATGCCATGGCTCATCTCTCACATGACTTAATAATAACACTCCTATTTTAACACATCTTTACCGTATATGCTCTAATACTGTTGTGATTCATTCAGGCACATTCACTGAAAGCTCGTTAGAGACCTTTGTGTCGGCACTTCTACCCTTGGACGTGCTGGAACGTCGGTTCATCTCAGGCTCTGCGATAATAGGCGAGTTGCTTGGTTTTGCAGTCGCTTGAGAGGCTGTCGTTTTCGATGATTTTTCTAAAGCAGGCAAGGTGATTTTCGCCTTGGGGGCGAGTCCAAAATAATGAATCGTCTCCAAGGCGACGCGTCGAAAAATAGGGGCAGCGACGGTAGATCCCCAGCTTTCCGCCATTTTGGGATTGTCCACGACGACCATCATCAGAATCTCAGGGGCTTCCGAAGGGAAATAGCCGATAAAACTGGTAACAAGAGCCGCACTGGCATAATTGCCCCCTCGTGCCTTTTTGGCGGTACCTGTTTTGCCCGCCACATTGATGAAATCTAAATACGCAGGGTGTGTTTTATTTTGATTCATCGCTTGCGTTAAAAGATAGGTAACCGCTTTGGCGGTTTCAGGACGATACACCCGATGCGGTTCAGGTAAACGCAAGCCCTTACGCAACTCTTCTGCGTAACGCTTACTTTCTTCAGGCGTGGTTGCTTTCACGCCTTTAATCAGCACAGGCGGCACCCACACCCCTTTATTGGCAATGGCATTCACGCCCATTGCCATTTGCAAAGGCGTTGCCATAATCCCGTAACCATAGCCCATTGAAGCATGCTTGGCGACTCCCCACGACTGATAAGGCTCAACCACGCCTTTCGATTCGCCTGTCATACTTAAGCCCGTGGGACTTCCAAAATTAAGGCGTTTGAGTCGTTTATAATAGGTGGCAGGATTCATCATCAACGCAATTTTCGCACTGGCGATATTGGAAGAATGCTGAAGCAGATACACCAAATCGATATTGCCGGGATGGGGAAACTTGGAATAATCGTAATTGTGAATCCACCACCCCCCGATTTTCATTTTGCCTGTATCTAAAATTTTGCTATCGGGTTGAATCACGCCTTCATCAATCCCATTTGCCACTGTTAGAATTTTAATGGTTGATCCT
Source organism: uncultured Vampirovibrionales bacterium (assembly GCA_964506805.1). Taxonomy (GTDB): domain Bacteria; phylum Cyanobacteriota; class Vampirovibrionia; order Vampirovibrionales; family JAJTHC01; genus JAJTHC01. The sequence continues at coordinate 1,311 of CAZDMD010000100.1, forward strand.
GGTTCATAGACATCCGTAATCGCCCAATTTTTCAACTGCTCAAAGTTTGCTTTGGCGTAGCGTTCAGGGTCAAAATCAGGAAACGCTGCTAGTGCGAGAATCTCGCCTGTTTGAGGTTTAAGCATGATTAACGCCCCACGATCCGCTTTAGAGGTGGACATCCCTGCTTGGAGTTCACGCTCGGCAATAAATTGTAAACGGCTATCAATCGTGAGTTGCACATCTTGGGCTTCAGCCACTTCTACAAATTGCTTAATCTGTGTGGGATGATGCTCAATCGGTCGCCCGTTGCCATCGACCAATAAAGGGGCTTGGCGTTTTTGCAAAAACCAGCGACTACTCAAAGCATCCAAACGAGAATGCACCCCTGTGGATATTTCCGCTGCATCGTTGACGTAGCCTAACACATGAGAAGCCAGTCGTCCTTGCGGATAACGACGCAATGGCTTTTTAACGGGATCTAAACCTGCAATCGGTACTTTCTTGTAAAGGACTTGTCCCGTCTGTTTATCCGTGAGGGGGAGTCCACTTTTTTCGTCGGTTTGAGGCAGTAAGAGACGTTCATTTTTAATCGCTTCAATCGTTTTTTTTTCAAGATTAGACGCCATTAAAACGGTGGGATACGCAAGACTCAATTTACGCCGAATCTCCGCTTCCGACTGCTTCACATGTGGCACGAGTCGCTTTACGATTTGATCAAGTGGCTGGTCTTTAAATGCTTTGGGATGCAAATATAAATCATAAACAAGGGTATCCTGTGCAAGCACCACCCCATTACGATCGACCAGTCGCCCTCGATACACTTGCGTGGCTTGACTACGGTGCTGACTCATCACGGCTTTTTGACGATATTCCGCTCCTCTCACCAAGTTCAACCATAAGAGACGGCTTGCCATGGCGATGAAGAGCAATCCCAAAAGCAAGGCAATCCAAAGCAATCGATGTTCCGACATAAAGTGAAAGGGCAATGCCTGCGGTCTTCTGCCATTGCCTTGCGGTAAAGCCGAAGCCTCCCATTCGTCAGGGTAGCGATGCGGAGTCGTCTTGCGAGTACGATGTTTCAAGCCCAAGCCTTTCCTTTCCATGATAAAGATAGAATCTTTATTTGCCATAATAACAGAAAAATCATAATGAATCGCTTTTAAAATATGATATTTTGTATAAAATCATAATGAATCGCTTTTAAAATATGATATTTTGTATAAAATCATAATGAATCGCTTTTAAAATATGATATTTTGTATAAAATGATTAAGACGGAATCCACCGAAGGGTTTGTTTTATGTACGGTCAACGACTACCAGCGAGAGAGTTGTTTAAAAATAGAGATAATCTCTATCAAGAATTTGAATATGCTTATTTTTTGCCAAATAAGCTAAATCAAGGATATACACTCCAAAACAACCAACTCTATTTACTTTCGGAAAAAGTAATTCAATTGGTTACACAGTTAAATGGAGATTCTAAACATTTAAAGCATTTAGATCGTTTTATCAATCGCATTGTTCAATATGAAGCGGTAGAGTCTTCTTTCTTAGAAGGGACTAAAACAACTTTTACAGAGCTTTTGTTGCCTGAAGAACCCACAAATGACGAAGAAAAGAAATATGACAGGCAGGAGGTCCTTAATTATGTGGAAACCATTTGGCAGGCGAAACACTTATTAAGTCAATTGCCTACCAGTGAACGATATTGCAAGCGTTTACACACGACCCTTCTAAGTGGGGTGAGAGGTTTTGATAAAGAGCCTGGGCAATTTAGAAGTGTTCAAAATTGGATTGGGGGAAATACGATTCATACAGCTCAATTTGTGCCACCGCATCCTGTACATGTGAATGAGTTAATGCTAGATTTATTTCAATTTTGGCATAATGAGACTTTAATGATTACAACGCCTATTAAAATAGCCTTATTTCATTACCAATTTGAAACCATTCACCCTTTTAAAGATGGCAACGGAAGGCTCGGGCGTTTGCTGATTTTGGCTCAACTTATGGAATCTAATCTTTTAGATAATCCATGTTTGAATGTGTCTGTTATTTTTAATCGAAATAAAGCACGCTATACAGAAAGTCTTAAGCATGCTAATCTCACAGGCGATTTGGATAGGTGGATTTTATTTTTTCTAGAGTCTTTTATTGAAGCCATACAACAAACTTTTAAAATGTATGTCGATTTTTCAAATTTACAAAATGAGTGTGAAGAAAAAATAATTCCTTTAAAATCAAAAATGTATAATGCAAAGAAGCTGTTAGATTATCTTTACGAAACGCCGTATTCCACGATTGGCATGACTTCTGAGCGATTGGGTATCACCCCACAGACAGCTAAAAATTTACACCAAGATCTCGTAAAACTAGGTATCGTCGTTACGATTAAATTAAAGCCAGCCAACGCACGCAGACAAGAAGCCATTCTGTTTAAAAAATACTTGGATATATTTCAATAGTCGTTTCTATCTTATGTAGAAAGAAAGTAAAATCATGTTTAATCCTTTCAAAAACCTAATGGGTCAGGCTTCTTTAGAAAAAGAGGCGAAAGTCGCTTCTAAGTTCCCCACCGTCGCCCCCCGATTCATCAAGCCCACGCATGACCTACGAGGATTCATCCAGCTCCTCAAGGAAGCCGATGAACTCATTGAAATTGAAGCCCCCGTTTCCTGTTATTTAGAAATCACCGAAATCACAGATCGGGTGTCAAAAGCACAAGGATGTACCAATAAAGCCTTGCTCTTTAAAAACGTCAAAGGTTATGAGATGCCCTTGCTCATCAATGCTGTTGGGAGCTTTGAGCGAACGCTTATGGCACTCGGTGGAGAATCGTTTGAAGCCTTGCAAGCCCGCATTGCCAAATATGCCAAGCCTGATTTTGCGGCGTTGTCTTCAAGCAATTTATGGGACAAGCTCGCACTGCTTCCTGAATACACCGAATTACGACACGTCTTTCCTCGCACTTATAAAGGAGGCATTGCCCCTTGTCAAGAAGTGGTGATTACCGATTTAAACCAAGCCCTCTTAGACAAGCTCCCGATTCTGACCTGCTGGCCGGAAGACGGAGGTCCCTTCATCACCTTGCCTTGCGTGTTTACGAAGGATAGCATCACGGGCGATCGCAATGTGGGGATGTACCGTCTGCAAAAGTATGACAACACCACCACCGGCATGCACTGGCACAAGCACCACGACGGCAATGAAATCTACGAAAACTCCAAAAAATCAGGGAAAGATCGCTTGGAAGTCGCAGTGGTTTTGGGGGTGCATCCTGCCGTGATTTATAGTGCCACGGCTCCTTTACCGAAGGGCTTGAACGAACTCTTGCTGGCGGGCTTTTTGATGAATCATCCTGTGGAGACCGTGCGGTGTAAAACCGTGGATTTAGACGTGCCTGCTCATGCTGAAATCGTCCTAGAAGGCTATGTTAATTATGATGAACTTCGGTGGGAGGGCCCTTTTGGGGATCATACAGGCTACTATTCATTGGCGGATGATTTCCCCGTTTTTCATTTAACCGCTATGACGCATCGACAAAACCCGATTTATATGACGACCATTGTCGGCAAGCCTCCGCAAGAAGATTGTTATTTGGGCAAAGCCACCGAACAACTTTTTTTACCGTTGTTGAAGATTTTTATCCCTGAAATCGTGGATATGAATCTACCGTGGGAGGGTGTGTTTCATAATTGCGTTCTGGTGAGCATCAAGAAGCGGTATCCAGGGCATGCCCGCAAGGTGATGAGTGCGATGTGGGGATTTGGGCAGTTGATGTTTAGTAAATACGTGGTGATTGTGGATGAACAGGTGAATGTGCAGGATGTGAGTACAGTGGCGTGGCATGTGTTTAACAATACCGACCCCAAGCGGGATATGATGTTCGCCGAAGGCCCGATGGATATTTTGGATCACGCCACGCCCCTTTGGGCGTATGGTAGTAAGGTGGGAATCGATGCCACCAAAAAATGGGAAAGCGAAGGTTTTACCCGAGAATGGCCGAATGAAATTGAAATGAGTGAGGCGATTAAAACGCAGGTGTCTCAGCGTTGGCAAGACATTTTTGGCTAGTGCGTGAACTTCTGCCTGCTTGGAAACCGTTTGATTGTAACATATTGTTACGATTAAACGTCGCCTAGCAGTTTTCAATCTTGACAGCGTATTATGTACTCGTAGGTGTAAACTCACTCACTCACTCACTCACTCAAACCTTAAAGAGGATTTTCTCTATGGCTATTAAACCATCACACGTTTTACTCCCTGGTTCAATTCAGATTTTGGAAGGTACAGCAAAAAAAGCTGAAAGTATGGTTGAACACTTCGGCGTTCCTTCCTTTGAAAACTTGGGGGGGGGGGCTGAGCCTTTAAAGACTCCCGCCGTAGAACATTTCTACTTCAGTACCCACCCGCTCTACAAAGCACCTGAGATTCCTAGTAAAGGTGCTAGAATCTTTCCTAAAGAAGAAGTAGTTGCCACGCCAAAACCTAAAACAGGTGGTGGTTTCTGGGGTTTGTTTTTGTTTAGGAATCTGTTTGAAGACAATAAAGCAGAAATCCAAGAGACTTATGAAAAACTTCCTCCTCTTTTGGTTAAAAAATCACCTGAAACAGGTAGACGAGTCAACTCCACAGGGTCTTATAACTCTTCTGGTAACAAACGAGAACAAGCTGTTAAACTTCTTGATGAGAATGGTAAACCACTAGGTCAGGCTGTTGAAAATGGAGATGTTAAACTTCTTAATGAGAAGGGTAAACCACTAGGTCAAGCTGTTGAAAATG
>CAZDMD010000101.1:0-5925 GCA_964506805.1 uncultured Vampirovibrionales bacterium
GACCGATCGAAGACTGTTTAAAGAGCGTGTTTTGAATGCTGTCGAGAAGTCCCATGGTAATGACCTTTTCAAGGGTTTTTAAAGTACGCCTACACGATTACATTATCAGCTTAGAATACATTATTAGTTTAGAATTAAAGCGACTGATTCAGTATGACAAAACACAGGGACAAAAACACCCCCCTATTTAGAGGAATTAAAATTCGCTTTTCAAATGGTTATATTTGTGCCATATATTAGGAATGAAATTTGTATTTTATGGAGTCTATACCCTTTATGAAATTATTTGTAGATACCGCTGATTTAAATGAAATTCGTGAAGCTGCCAGTTTGGGCGTGGTTTCAGGGGTTACCACAAATCCTACTTTGCTTGCCAAAGCAGGCAACGGAGACGTTAAAGCCACGATTCAAGAGATTTGTCGTATTTTTCCCCATGCCCCCGTGAGTATGGAAGTCATTAGCGATGAGGCGGAAGGCATGATTCAAGAAGGAATTGAGTTTGCCACTTGGGCGGAAAATGTCTATGTGAAAATCCCGTTTGGTGTGGAAGGCATGAAAGCCGTTTCCGCCTTAACGCAAAAAGGGATTCGCACGAATGTAACGCTGGTGTTTTCCCCTGCTCAAGCCTTGCTCGCCGCCAATGCAGGAGCGAGCTTCATTTCGACCTTTGTCGGACGTTTGGATGATATTGGACACGACGGACTCACCGCTACCGCCGAAATTGTAGAAATGCTCGGGAATTATTCGTTTAAATCAGAGGTGTTGGCAGCGAGTATTCGGCATCCCTTACATGTGGTGCAGGCGGCTCAAGCAGGTTGCGATATTGCCACCATTCCGATGAAAGTGCTAAAGCAACTCTATCAACACCCTTTGACGGAATCAGGCATTGCCTCCTTTAAAAAAGATTGGGCATCCTTTAAAGCGTAGAAAGAATCTAGGCTTATTGGGGCTTCTTTTCTAGGGGGATATTTCACCGTCCGAGTGGATTCCCCAAGCGAGCATTCACCGCTTCGTTCTTGTCAAATGGGAATATCCATAACATTCTACGTCATAAAATACTTGTCATAATACTCAATGGGGTGTCTAAATCCCAAATGGCTACGTAGATCATTGGGGACTCTTTCGTACCATGCTTTAAACCGTTCGGTGAAGTCTAACTCTTCAGAAAAAGATTGGTGCATATAACGAATGATTAAATAAAAATGGGCAAGACGCTTATTCCTAAACGTATAATCATGCTTACCGTCTTGTGCCTTTTCTCTAAACTCATCAAAAGCGTGAATTACAGGAGGCACTACGCCAAAGGCACGATTCCATAACCTTCCATGATGTGCTGAAATGTTTCTTAAGCTCACCAATGCTTCAATCGCTTTGACAAAATCTTTATCGACGGCATAACCATATTGTTTAGCCAATTTCTTACGAATAGGGGGCTTTAGTTTCTCAATCACTTTAGACAAAGTCCCAAACATTAACGTTTCTACAAGCATCCAAGACGGAGGAAACTGGTCTTCATATTTCTCTTTAAAACTAGCAATGAACGGATGAATCGGTTCTTTTGCATTAAAATCCATGTCCTTGCACACCTTATGGAAGCAATTAGAAAACTCTTTGACATCTTTAAAATAAGCGTCTTTAAGATACCATAATTCAGGAAACGCCTCATTTTCGGACCTTCCTAAATCACAAAGTTCTAAGTCTAATCGAGTTTTTAAGGAAACTTCAATTTTAGCGAGGGCATCTAGTAGTATTTGACGCACTTGCTCATCTAACTGATACATGGTGTAGACATCTGTAAAACGGGTATTCTGCCTAAAAATATGCTGGGTTGGATCATCTAAATCATCTCGATAATAAAAGTGAAAATAACCAGATAGTCTATAATAGCCTACGGTTTCTAGGATATTTGCAATAAATCCTTCGTCTTCTTCCGTGAAGCACAAACCTCTTTGTTTGAGTAATGCTATTTTTTCAGACGTACTTAGAAAAGGCTTTTTAAACAAAAACGCACCCCTTTCTGCATCACTTTTCAAATGAAAAGTGCTAGGCCGGATGCGTATGTTATCTACAGTATTACAAAGTTCTTCCATTTTGTCAATGCTTTCGTTAGGCATCTACTTCTTTTGGCTCCTATTAAAAACCAATTCGATAAACATTCAAACTACCCTTCCAGCAGATACTTGTATGACACAGGCACCACGAGCTGGGTGAGTTGTTCCAAGGCATCGGCGTATTCACGGATTTCATACTGTGCCCCGGCGTGCGTCCGCAAGCGAATGAAGTTGGTCAAGGCTTGCAAGCTAATCGTCCAGTAAAACTCCGTGTAAATGTTCAACGGCAACACCCCACGAGCCTGCTCTTTCGCCACGCCTGCATCCACCAACTGCTTATAAAGCGCAAAGGTGCCTTGAGCATGTTGCGTATACGCCTGCATTAACGCCTCGTTGTGGATGAGTTCATCGGTAGAGGCTTGCTTGTTGCTTTCCGACTGCGTGCGAAAGCCCCCTTGAGGCGTGTAATAGTCAAAATCGCTGGCATCGACGTATCTTAGGCTAATTTCATTCCAAGCGTGATCCACCGTGTACGCCCCATGCCCTTCGGTGTAGGCAATCCCCACCACATGCTTATACCACTGTCGAGCCACAAATTCAGGCACTTTGCAATGAAATTGCAACTGCACATGACGAAACGGCGACCAATGCTCATGCTTAGCCAAATAGCGAATTAGTTTTTCATCTGTTTCATCGAGTTCGGTTTTGCGTTTACCAAAGCTCACCCGAGCGGAATTGACCACCGTTAAATCACTCCCGAGGGCGTCAATCAGCTCTACAAAGCCGTGATCGAGTACGTTTATTTTTTTCGTCGGTGTTTCGGTTAGCGTCATGGTATCGTCCCTTTCGTGAATTGTGATATGTTACCATTTTAAAGGAAAGGGCTAAAAAGCACAAAGGGCAATTGGAATGATTAAAAAAACATCCCCGCATTATTTTTGATTGATTGGGGTTTTATGCTAAAGTGTCAGTGTGAATGGAAAATAATGAGGAAGTTTGGTGATGACTTATATCAATAACCAGCGTGATGAAAGGTGGAAAGGCTACGCCATCGCAGGATTGGCTGGCGGCGTATTAGGAACTGGCGAAGCCGTAATGGTTCAACATGTAACGAAGAACTTGGAAGCAAAATTGAAAAATCCTCCCTCTCCTTCCGAAGTAGATAGCAAATTCAAATGGACTAACCCTATTCCTAAAGATTCTTACACAAAATCTGAAACAATCCGTGCCGCGAAACTCAACAGGCTTGAAAGAGGATTGGTTGCGATGGCTGTCAAATCACCTAAAGAACTATCCGAAGCCTTTGACAAAGGAACTTTGCTTGAATTGACCGATGCGGACATCCCGAAGGCCTTAGAGGCACTTCAACATAAAACACCTTTTGCTCAAAGAGCATTAAGGTCGTCCTTGATGTATGCGGGTATTTTGGGATTGGGCTATGGGGTTTATGACGTATTCTTTCGCCCTAAGAACAAACCATAAAACGCCTTGTGCAAGGCGTTTTATTGAGGGGAATTAAAATCTAAGGTGATTAAAACTTAGGCATCGCAAGGGGCTTGTTGGTATTGTAGTTCCCGTAACCACCTTCAGGAAAAGCCAAGACTCGTTTATTCACCGTTTCAGCGATATGCTCCGCTTCGGCTTTGAGGTTGGCATCGCTATTGATGAGGTGTAAACGAGGCATCTGCATAGAGGCTAAAAAGTTGCGGTGCATATCATACACATTTAACTGGATACGAGAACACAGTAACACGCCTGCACACTCAATTTCCACTCGATAGTCTGCCTCTTCCACATGAGGTGTCATTTTCATGGTGTCAAAATGGTTCACCGCTTCATGCAAATAGGCTTCAAAAGCGGTTAATTTAACAGGATCGCTGGGGTTGCCTGCAAACCAACGCGTTGGGAATTCATAATTGGAAAAATGAATTTTATAAACAGGGGATGCCAACGCCGCCATGGTAATCGGTGAATGAGTGGTGCTATTGTCCACGATTTGATTCGCTACATTCGACTGCATGACGTAATCGCTATAATTGAGGTTGAAATCATCCGCATGTACTTCACTTACCACATAAAGGCTACCCAAGAACGCCATGACAGGCACAAAAAGCCATTGGAGTAACCAAAATCGAGAGTTAGGGCGTAGGGCATTCCAAAGAGGGGGTAACAGTTTAAGCATTTTAAAAAACTCCCATTTCTTCTACATTTAGTGTCAACTCAATCTAATCAGGCAATTAGGAACATACTCTTAATGTACTTTAATATACTTATAGTATAGACCATTTTCGGCAAAAAACAAAGGCTTATTCGGGAGCCTCCTCTATTAAGCTGAATCTGTCTTGTTTTAATGTGTCATTCCTATAAACAAAGGAGGTCGTTTAACATTGAGCTTAAACCGATCGATAGTTATCTACAAAAAACGTTTTTTTACCTATAAGGACACCCCCCTATGTTTCTAATCGATTCACCCCCTAGCGACCCTTCTGCGATGCTTGTTAAACAACGTCTTGATGCCATGGGCGTGCAAACCGCTCACTTAGATACCACCTTGTATCCTAAAAGGATTCAAATCAATTATGATCCTGAAGCCCCTGAAAAAGGACGGATTAATTTAAATGATGGCAAGGGCTGGATTTTACTGGCGGATATTCAAGGCGTTTTTCGTCGAGGCCCTGACTGGATTAAAGCCAATGACAGCTACGATTTTATGAAAGCCGACCTTGTGTATTGGAACATTGAATGTGCCTTAGGAAGCTTGTATCGCTTATTGACGCATATTAAGTGGGTGAATCCGCTATAAGAGTTCAATCATCATCGTCATAAGGCGTTTCAACTGAATCAGTTTTCAAAATTAGGCATTCGTATTCCCAAAACGATTGTCACCAATTCCGTTGAAGATATTCAAGATTTTTACAATCAGCAAGATGGTTTTATTATTATGAAATACCCCAATGGAGGGGAGCATACGGTTAAATTGTCTCAAGAAGACATCAGTCATTCGGGATTTGCCGAACATTTAACCAAAGTGCCTGTCAAGATTCAAGAATGTATAGAAGGCATGGATATTCGAGCGTATGTCGTTGGCAACGATATTTTTGCGATTGAAATTCATTCAGACAAGCTCGATTTTCGTGAAACACCGAACACCTTTCGCAAACCCATTGAACTACCCGAAGGCATCAAAAATAATTGTTTAAGTATGACTAAAGCACTGGGCTTGGTCATGGCAGGGATTGACATGAAGCGTAAAGACGATGGTGAACATGTGTTTTTTGAAGCGAATCCGTCGCCTGTGTTCCTATACGATGAGGTAGCCAGTGGCTACCCCATCAGTCAAACGATTGCGAACTATTTATTGGCTTAGAGATACGTTAAAGTATCTGTGGTCTCCGTCGTATTGGTTACAGTGGGAGGCACAGGTATTTCAAGATATGGAATGAATCTAGAAATATTCCCCGAAATACCGAGAAACATCGTCAGTAATTTGATCAATTTATTCATGATAGGTGGTCTTCCGCTACCGTTTCGGATATTTCTATCTTCCCAGCGTTCGACAATATTGCCATAGCCGTCGTAGATGTGAGAACCGGGGGTTCTAAATCCAGGAGCGTGGGGAATATCTTGGTACTCCGGTTTTTTTACCCAAGTACCGTTCTTGAGTTCCCACTGGTACGCTGTTTCTTCACTCCAATCTCGTGGCATAACTGCGGGTGCGGGAGTATCTTGGTACTCCGGTTTTTTTACCCAAGTACCGTTCTTGAGTTCCCACTGGTACGCTGTTTCTTCACTCCAATCTCGTGGCATAACTGTGAGTGCGGGAATATCTTGGTACTCCGGTTTTTTTACCCAAGTACCGTTCTTGAGTTCCCAC
>CAZDMD010000102.1:0-5845 GCA_964506805.1 uncultured Vampirovibrionales bacterium
GCAACCTCAAACAATCCCTATTATAACAAAAACAAAACATGTCAGGTGTTAAGACGTAAAGCGCGAATCGTTTGAGTAATCCTATGTTAGAATATAAAAATGTCGTGTGTGATGAAGGTGGCTCAAATTGCGTTTACCTGTTCAAAAATCAGCCAAACTCTGGGGCGTTGCAATGCTTACGGTGTTGTATGGCATGACCCTATTGGCAGGTCTGCTCACACCTTACGCCCCAAATGAGGTTCGTGAAACGCAGTCGTATCTGCCCCCTACCCCTATTTATTGGCGAGACAACACAGGCAAATGGGTACCTCCCTATGTGGTGGCGTATCATCGTGTCTTGGACGTACAACACTATCGTTTTACTTATGAGCCTGATTTCAGTCAACCTTACCCCATTCATTGGGGGGTCAAAGGCGACTCTTATAAACTATTAGGTTTCATTGAAAGCGATTGGCACTTGCTTGGGGTGGATTCGCCTGCGAGTTTGAGTCTTTTGGGGCGTGATGCCAACGGGCGAGACTATTTCTCTCGATTGCTACAGGCAGGGCAGATTTCACTGTTTATCGGCTTTTTTAGCTTGTTGATTTCACTCCCACTGGGCTTAAGTATTGGGGCAATTTCAGGCTATCTAGGGGGCTGGGTGGATAGTCTACTCATGCGACTCACCGAAGTCTTAATGTCGATTCCCTCCATTTTTTTATTGGTGAGCCTCGCTGCTTTACTTCCGCCTAGCTTAAGTAGTGGCGTGCGTTTCGTTTTGGTTTCGATGCTGATGGCCACTATCGGCTGGACGGGCTTGGCTCGCGTGATTCGGGGCATGGTGCTGAACATCAAACAAAACGCTTTTGTCGATTCCGCTCGGTGTATGGGAGCAACCTTGCCTCGTCTTATTTTTCGGCATATTTTACCGCAAACCACGTCTTATGTCGTGGTGTCTCTCACTTTAGGCGTACCAGGTTATATTTTGGCGGAATCAGGCTTAAGTTTTTTGGGCTTGGGCATTCAGCAACCCGATGCTAGCTGGGGTAATATGCTCAAAGAAGCCCAAGAGCTTTCTAATTTATTGGAGCATCCGTGGATGTTGGCGCCTGCCGTTTTGATTTTTTTGGCGGTGTGGAGCTATAACCTTTTAGGCGATGCTCTTCGTGATGAGCTGGATCCCAATACGCGTAAAGTGGCGACCCATTAACGTGTTACTCTTTCCAAATGAGTTACGAAATGTAACAAAGGGTCAATTCGCTTTCTCGTTTATTCTTTATTAAATCACGGGACACAGTGAATAACTATTTCAAATTGCTCAACTTTGGTTACTCATTTGGGGAAATGACTTAACGCTTATAGGAAGTTTAGAGTTTGAATGATTAGGAATAGAGAAAAGTAAAGGAAAAGTAGTAGATACCAATCATCATAATCAATGATTTTCACTCATGTTGATTTTATGGAAGACGAATTTTGTATTAAGGCTTTTTATTAAAGGGAATGAGGGTATAAAAATGGGTAATTTTGGTAACATTAATTCGGTGTTTGCACCACAATACGGTATGCCACGTCCAACCGCTCCTGTGAATAATCAAAATGTTCAAGGGGGTTATTTCGCTCAACCGATTCTTGCGGGCAGAGGTTATGCTCCACCAGTGGATCCGATGTCTCAAGACTTTATTCGTGGGTTTATGGCAGGGGCTCAGGCATTTGCACGTACCGCTAGAAATGTAGAGCAGTCACCGTATAGATTTGGATCTAACAAAGATTACAGCAAAGATTACAGCAAAGATTACAGCAAAGATTACGGTAAAGATTACGGTAAAGATTACGGTAAAGATTACGGTAAAGATTACGGTATAGATTACGGCAAAGACTATGACAAGCCCAACAGCATGGTCGAGCAGTTTGTAGATCTTGTTAAATCTTTATTAGGGATTGATCAAAAAGAACCTGCAAGAAATACTCAAAAACCTGCTAACCCACCTTTAAAACCAGACCCTTCTTACTGGTCTGATCGTAAAGGAAAGCCTGACTTTGGTATTCTTCCTATCGTGGGTAATGACAATTCTAAAGCAATGGAAGAGTTGTTTTTACTCGTGTTGATGATGCAACAGACAACGACGGGCAATCTAGGCAGACCTGAATACAACTAAAAACGGTGATTTGATAAATCGTACCGTCTCTCGTACCCGACACCTTGTTTCCATGTTATAGAAGAAGAGTGGAACGACTTTACTTTGATAGTGTTGAGAGTAAAGTCGTTCATTTGATTTGCTTAGAAGAAAGATGAAACTATGAAATAGTTTAGTATGCCTATCTCTCAATAATCTCCTCGTTTTCATAGAGGAGATTTTATTTTTTTTCAAGACTCCTGTGCTAGCGTGAACTTACGGCAGGGGTTACGTCTATCTCTCGTTTCGATTTTACAGGAATACTTGCCATCAGTGCGACTTGATTGGTGTCGGGGTCTGTTTCTAAATTGAGTTCAATATCTTGATTATCCACTTCAATATACTTAGAAATCACGGCAACCAATTCATCTCGCATGGCTTCAATCACATGAGGCTCTAACTGCGTGCGGTCGTGCATCAAGACCAATCGTAAACGATTATACGCCGCAGAACGTCCGGAATTCATTTCATCTTCGCTCTGCAATGAACGACTCACAGAGGCATCAGATCCTTCATGAAGGGTATTTAAAGTCGTTAAACCTAATAAATTAAGGAGCTTTTTTAACATCGAATAAACCTTTCTCTTCAACAAATACTAAAACATATTCAATCACGAACATGTTTTACGCTTGTTTACGACTCCCCTTAAACAGCGACTTTAACTTATCCAACCAAGAGTCAGGCTCATCCAAATTCAGGAAGGGAACACTTTCACCCATAATACGACGTGCCACATTGCGATACGCCTGCCCTGAAAGGCTTTCTTCGATATTGACCACAGGCTCGCCACGGTTGGTGCTAACGATAATATCTTTATCTTCAGGGATTTGCCCCAATAATTTAATCGAAAGAATTTCCAAGACATCTTCGGTGGACATCATGTCATTCATCTTCACCAAAGCAGGACGCACCCGATTTAAGACCAAACGATAGTCTTGAATCGTATTTTTGGCTTCTAAAAGTCCAATCACGCGATCGGCATCCCGTACAGAAGACATTTCAGGGGTGGCTACCACAATGGCTTCATCCGCAGCCGCAATAGCGGTTTGAAAACCTTGCTCAATGCCTGCGGGGCAATCCAATAAAATAAAGTCTGCGACTTCCCTTAATTGTTTGCAGATTTCCACCATATGCTCTTCGTTTAAAGCACTTTTGTCTCGGGTTTGAGCGGCAGGCAAAAGGCTTAAATTAGGCAGGCGTTTGTCTTTGACCAACGCTTGTTGAAGACGGCAACGCCCTTCCAACACATCAATTAAATTGTACACAATACGGTTTTCAAGCCCCATGAGAATATCCAAATTACGCAGTCCAATATCGGTATCCACCAACACGACTTTGTATCCCAAGCGAGCCAAACCCGTTCCGATGTTTGCGGTGGTAGTGGTTTTGCCCACCCCTCCTTTGCCAGATGTAATGACCAAGACACGCCCTTGAGGCTTGCTGGCTGATTCTTTTATATCTGTTACTGTTGTCATTTTTTCAACCTCATACTTTGAGTAAACGCCGTGAATCTTTTGCAAGACCGTATTTAAATGATTAAATCCCACACCAATTCTAAAGGAGACGTTGCTATTTTTCACAACTCTTTTAAAAGACTATGACTATGAAACAAAGTATAGTTGAAAAAAGTAATTCAGGCTTAAATTGTAACTCTTCACATTGAAGCTGTTACATTTGAAATGAAGTAGGCAATTTTAAGATTTCCTTTATTTTTATTAGAGCATCCCCTGCAAATATTCTGAAATCAAAACAAAAGAAAAATCGACCCCATGACACATTCCCTTTCAAAAAAAAGCTATTCTTCCTCCCCCACCATTGTACGACGACTCTTCGCTCAAATAAAGCAGTCCGCTACTGCTATCCAAGCCACCGTGATTATTCTCGGACTTAATATGGCGAGTTTTTTCTCTCCTGCGTGGGACTTGTTTTCGTCGCAAATCAATCAGTATCTCCACTGGCACGCCATGACGTTGTCTCTTGATACGGCTCTTCAGGAAGCGGAACGTGTGGCGGATGAATTGATTGCCAATCCTGCCATGCTAGAAGGGATTCAACAACTAATGACGCAAGTGTTGTTGATTCATCTGTTTTACATGCTAATGGTATGGGGGTTTTTGTTTATTATCACGCAGTCGTTTAAGCGTCTTTTAAAGCATTTCTAGTCGTTTTAGACATTTTATAGTCTTCTATAATAATAATAGAGTATCTTTGTCAAATACGCATGTTGTCTATCAACTTTGTGGTATCATTTTTCAACATGAAAAATAAACGACTTGGCAAAGGATGTGGACTATGAAACTTGCAGTGATTGGCTCTGGCTATGTGGCAAATGTAACGGGTGCGTGTTTCGCCGCCATGGGAAATGAAGTCGTTGTAGCAGGTCTGGATCATGAACGCATTGAACGCTTGTCTCAAGGCATTGTGCCGTTTTATGAAGAAGGTTTGGAATCCATTGTGAAAACCGAATTGGCGAATCAACATTTACGCTACACCACCGATTTAAGAGACGCCTGCAAAGACGCTGAAATTATCTTTTTATGCGTGTCGGCACCGCCTTCTCCTGATGGTAAGCCTGACACCAAAGGGCTTTCTAAAATTTTGCAGGAAATTAGTCAAGACTTCACAGAAGGTTACCGACTTTTGGTAGAACGCAATAATCTACCTGTCAAAACAGGTGAATGGCTCAAGCAAGAGATGAAATCCTTACTGCCTGCAGGAAGTTCGTGTCATGTGGAAGTGGCGAGTGTGCCTCAATTTTTACGAGAAGGGCATGCCGTCAAAGATTTCTATCACCCCGATCGCCTCATCATCGGTGCTGAAACCCAACGCGCCAAAGAATTGCTTATGGAGCTATACCAAAGTTTGCCAGCTCCCCTCTTGCTCACGGATATTACCACGGCGGAATTGATTAAGCATTCTACCAACGCTTTTTTGGCGATGAAAATTTCTTTTATGAATTCCATTGGGCAGTTGGCTGAAAAATGCGGTGCGGATGTGGAACTGGTCGCCAAAGGCTTGGGTATGGACAAACGTATTTCGCCTCATTTTCTTCATGCGGGGATTGGCTACGGGGGCATCTTTTTACCCCGAGATGTACAATCTTTAAGCTATTTAGCGAGCCAGTATCATTTAAATTTAGATTTACTGAAAGCCACTGAAACGGTGAATCGATACCAACGCATTAGTTTTATTGAGCGTGTGGAGAAGGCATGTGGGGGGCATTTGGCAGGGAAGACTATTGCCATTTGGGGCTTGGCGTATCGTCCGAATACGGATGACATGCGGGATTGTCCATCGACTCAAATCATTTGGGGCTTGCAGAATCGAGGAGCGAAAATCCGAGCGTTTGACCCCATTGCCATGCCCGCTGCAGAAAGCAAGGTAAGAGGTGTTAGCTTCTGTGAAGATGTGTATAGTTGTAGCGAAGGTGCGGATGCCATTGCGATTTTAACGGATTGGCCCGAGTTTTCACAGGTAAATTTTAGCCAGTTGCGAGAGGCGACCAGCTGTCGTTTAATTGTGGATGGTCGTAACCTCTTTAATCCCAACCGTGTTCAGGAGCAAGGCTTTACCTATTATTCTGTCGGGCGAAAAGTGTCTTTTTCGGAAAATACTTACACGTTGCAAGGAAAAAGCTAATTAGGGGCTGTCTTCAAATAGTCAAGAATGGCGGAATTTCAAGGAAAAACAAA
>CAZDMD010000103.1:0-5785 GCA_964506805.1 uncultured Vampirovibrionales bacterium
GCCGTTTGTTTTTCCTTGAATCTTCATCCGACTTGAACTTTCTCTGTAACCTCGTCTGACAATTAGGCAGGTTTGCCTGTTGCCCATAAGCGATACCCACCGCCATAGATAGTTTCAATATACTTGGCATCAGGAGCAATTTTTTCGAGCTTGACTCTTAAATGACGAATGTGAACACGAAGCGTCTCGACATCATCATCAGGGTTATAGCCCCATACTTCTTGGAGCAATTTACCTAAGGGAATAGTTTGTCCGTGATTTTGAATGAGGGCGTTTAAAATTTCATATTCCGTAGGCGTGAGTTTGACAATGGTGTCTTTGACTTTTACTTCTAGGCTATCCGCAATGAGGGTAAAATCCCCCACAGACAAAATCTCCGTACTCGCCGCCGAAGGGACGGTAGCCGATGTACGACGCAACAAGGCTCGAATACGCACCAATAATTCAGGAATTTCAAAGGGTTTGACCAAGTAATCATCCGCCCCTGATTCAAAGCCTTTGAGCTTATCATCCATATCACCCAAAGCCGTCAACATCAAAACAGGGGTTTCCGCCAAGGCAGGATGCTTACGAATACGCTGACACACGGTATGCCCATCGACATTGGGCATCATCAAGTCCAACACAATAAGGTGCGGTAGTTCTTGTTGAGCAATGGCAAAGCCTTCTAAGCCGTCGGAAGCGGTTAGGACGTCATGCGTTTGCATTTCGAGGTTGATTTTCACCAGCTCTACAATCGCAGGGTTGTCATCGACTACTAAAATTTTGGCCATGGGGACTCATCCTTTATACCGTGCTACGGATTCTTATCGTTCATATTATCGTCAAACTTGAAGCGTTTAGGTTTAGAAGGGTTGACCACCGCTGTATTGGTAGGGGATGTCGTGTTAGGACTTACCGATACTTTAGGAAGGTCTGCTTGCTTTTTGTCTTCCGCGGAAGGAGGCTTCACCTCACTTAAGGTGATGTGAAAATCCTCTTTCAAAACATCAAGAGCCTTTTGAAGTTGAGGATCTCGTTTGGCATCTAAATCTTCTTTTTTGATTTCTACCTCATAATGCGGAGAAATCCCTTTTTTGTGAATATCAATATCATTGGGGGTTAAGTAGCGTTGACTGGTTACATTCACACCTGCTCCGTCGGCTAAGGCGTTAATTTCTTGCACCAAGCCTTTCCCGAAACTTTTTTGCCCGACTAAAATAGCACGCTCGTGATCTTTCAAGGCACCTGCCAGAATTTCGCTGGCACTGGCAGAGCCACCGTCAATCAACACAATAAGCGGTTGTGTACTAAGTTGATTTTGCGTGGCGTAGGTTACCACTTTATAACCATTGCGATCCACCGTAGAGACGATACCCCCCCCTTTGAGGAAGAAATCGGCAATTTGAATGGCATTAGTAAGTAAACCACCAGGATTCGAGCGTAAATCTAAAATAAGGGCATCTTTGTCGGCGTATTGGATAATAATCTCTTTCAATTCCGCAGAAGCGGTTTTACTTAAAAAGGTAGAGAGTTTCACATAGCCCACTTCAGGGGGGATTTTGACTTCAAAGGGAGGGGTTACACTCACGGATTTGAGATTGATTTCATCTCGCATAACGGTAAACATCATTTCCTTTTCGCCACGCAAAACCCCCATTTTCACGAACGTGCCTTTGTCGCCTCGAATGAGTTTAGCCCCATCTTTAATCGAAACGCCTTTAATGGATTTACCGTCCACACTAATGATTTCATCGCCTGCTTTAAGTCCTGCTTTTTCGGCAGGAGAACCTTCCATAGGAGCAATGACCACGATTTTATCGGCTTTTACACCGATTTGCACCCCAATTCCAAAGAGCTTGGCTTGAATGCCTCGCGTTTCTTCACCGAATTCTTCAGGATCTAAAAAACGGGTGTAGCGGTCGTCTAAACTATTGAGCATGGTGGAAATCGCGACATAGGCATCATCGGGGGTTTTGAGTTGCTCATCATAGCGATGTCGCCAAATTCGCCAGTCTTGATGATTTTTTGTTTCATCCACATACCGAGCGTTTACGATTTTCCATACCTGATCATAGAGCTGTTGTGGCGTTGCGGCAAATACGCTAGCGGGTGTCATCAGTAGTAATAGACTTAATACCGCAATACTTAAACGAAACGTACGTGGAAAAAATGGCATGTCTTAGACTCTCTTCTATCATCACAATAGGGGACTTTTATCTATTGTAGCAAAAGAAAGCCATTTTGGACTACTTTTAATTTAAACCCCCTTTAATGGGGGTATCTTATGATGATAATTAAGATCCTCTTTCAATATTGTTAAACTATTTTGAGTTTCCTTTTTTCTCCGCCTCAATGGCAGCTTCTAATTCTTTTTGCTTTTTAAGTAGTTCACTTAAAGCGTTTTGTTCCCATCCAATGTTCTGTTTGGCTTCTTGAATGGCAGTAGGATCATTGTCCTTTTTTGCTTTTGCCAATTGTTCTTCATATTGTGCAATACTTTCTTTCTTGTTCGCAATTTTTTCTTCCAGGGCTTTCAGTTCTCCTTCTTCTGCAGTTTGAACAATTTCCAGTTGTCCTCGCCAATTACTTTTTTTAATGGTTTTGCCGGGCTTCCCCTCTTCCTGCTCGGTGACTTCTACACGTGGACTTCCATTCCAGTGCTTTGCCTCTGGATGTAACTTGATTGTGGAGGTCAATTCCTTATCTTTGTTAGATGTCGTAATCCAGCCAGTATTATTTCTATAAATAGGCTGAGTCAATGGATCAGTACTACTGGTTTCACCAAAAGGTCTTTCATAGAGGATTGTATTATCACCTTGCTTTAAGCTAAGTGTATAGGTGCCATCTGGATTTCTCTTTTTTTCATAGCGATACTGCTTTTCAGGAGGCAACTCAGGCGGAAAGGATTTACCCACTTCGACGTTAGGTGTACCTGTGGGATTGCTTGGTGTACTGGGTACAACAGGTGTAGACTTAGGGCTTGGATTTGTTTTACGATGTTTCTCCCATTCTTCTGCGGTGGGGGTGGGTGGGCCATAGACCTCTTTAGCTTGTTTTTCTTTCTCTCGTTGTACCAGTGCTTTTTCAGACGGTGTTAAAATTTCTGTTGTAGCTGTCGGGACTACTGAAGGCTTGGATGTTGTCTTTGTGGCTTCTTCTTTAGCACGTTGTGCTGCTGCTTTTTCAGACGGTGTTAATTTTTCTGTTTCAGCAGTCGGGGCTACTGGCGTCTCTTTTGCTTTTTTTGCGGCTTCTTCTTTAGCACGCTGATTAGCTGCTTTTTCAGATGGCCTTAAAATTTCTGTTGTAGCTGTCGGGACTACTGAAGGCTTGGATGTTGTCTTTGTGGCTTCTTCTTTAGCACGCTGAGCGGCTGCTTTTTCAGATGGCCTTAAAATTTCTACTGCAGGGCTAGGTACAACAGGCACAGAAGGAGGTGTCGTTGGAGCAGGTGGTGTTGTGGTGTCAGGCTTCGGCTGAGGTGGTTTATTTTGACCTGAAGCAGGCGGAGCAGGAGGAGTTTCAGGCTTCGACGGTGGAGTGCTGGGAGCTACGTTGAAGTTTTCCGCCTTACAAACGTTGGCATCTTTAAACGTCCCATTGGATTTTAATTCTTTTTCCCAACATGCTCTAAAATCAGGAGGAACGGTATTACTCCCTATTAAGGTGCGATACTCATTTCCTTGAATGGTATGTTGAATGCTTTCACCGCCTACGGTGTAACTAATGAGGGTTTGTCCATTTTGGGTTTTAACTTGCCAGTTTTCAGGTGTACCGTCTAGTGTCTTGGGAACAAATACGGTTTTACCTGTGGACTCTTCTTTAATAGAAAGAATGCGACTAGACGGGTCGTAGGAATGGGAAAAAGAATTCATGCCAATGTGTCCTGATTATGTTTGCCATTACAATGTCTTATTAGCATAAAACCGCAGGGGCTTGTGTTACCTGCGGTTTGTAAATAATTTTTAACAAATAAAAACAACCGAAATTAAAGCGTTACGTTCCCATATTCCAACTATTTAGATATTCGTGCATGGCAGGGGTTAGGGTGTCAACCTTTACACCCATAGAAGCAAGTTTCAATCGAGCAATGTCATAATCCAGTTCCGCAGGGAGTGTCATCAAGTGATGAGGCAATGTTCCCTTGTGCTTGACCAGATATTCCACCGCCAAGGCTTGATTGGCAAAGCTCATATCCATGACGCTGGCAGGATGCCCTTCTGCTGCCGTTAAATTCACCAAACGCCCTTGACTCAAAGCGTAAAGCGTCCGTCCGTCCGCTTGCACCATACCTTCTACATAGGGGCGAGGTTCTGTAATTTGAACGGCATGGGCTTTTAAAGCCTCGTAGTTAAATTCCCAGTTTTGATGCCCCGCATTACACAAAATCGCCTGATCTTTCATCACCGTAAAGTGAGGGGTATCAATCACATGTTTATTGCTGGTAACACAGATGAAAATATCCCCGAGTTTAGAAGCGTCTGCAATCGGCATGACTTGAAAGCCATCCATGACCGCTTCTAGTGCCTTCATGTGATCCACTTCACAGACAATCACATGACTACCTAAGCCTTTGGCACGCATGGCACAGCCACGACCGCACCAGCCGTAGCCCATGACTACCACCGTTTTACCTGCCAAGAGAATGTTGCACGCTCGCATGATGCTATCAAGTGTGCTTTGCCCTGTTCCGTATCGATTATCAAACAAATGCTTGGTTTTCGATTCATTCACGCCAATGGCGGGCCAAGGTAAGGCATTTTGAGCGTCTAATGCCTTAAGTCGTGTAATGCCTGCGGTGGTTTCTTCGGTACTCCCCCAGACGTTGGCACACCAATCGGGGCGAGTGTTTTTCATGGCCGCCACGACATCACCGCCGTCATCCATAATGATATGAGGCTCAAAATCCACCGCCAACTGCACATGCCGACGGTAGGTCTCCACGCTTTCGCCTCGTTGGGCGTAAATGGCTAAACCATAGTCTTGCACAAGCGATGCGGCGACATCGTCTTGCGTGGTAATGGGATTAGAGGCAATCACCATGCTATCTGCTCCACCCGCTTGAATGGTAATGGCAAGGGCGGCGAGTTCTTTGGTCATGTGTCCGCAAGAGGAAATACGCACCCCTTTCAATGGTTGTTCGTTTAAAAAGCGTTCTCGGATGCTTTGAAGCACAGGCATATCCTGCAAGGCCCAGTCGATCTGCTTTTTGCCTTGTGGAGCAAGACTAACATCGTTAATTTCAGGTGGCGGTAATGTCATCGGCATCGGGATTTCCTTTTAGGTTAAGGGGAACTATCTCACATCGCTTAGTTTAGCATAAAAGCAAGACGTTTTATTTGGATTTTGTCGTATTTTGTAATAACCTTGCAGCATATCCTGTTTTAAAAATGGCGAGGAAAGTATGTCATGGCACTTGTTTGCAATGCTCCTGTTAGACCGTATACCTTTTTGGAACTCACTCGATCGTTGTGTTCTAAATGCTTGGCGGTGGTAGATGCCAAATTGATTTTACAAAATGGTCATGTTTTTATGGTGAAGCAATGCTTGGAACACGGAGCTGAAAAAGTGTTGGTTTCAACCGACTATGAATACTGGAAGCAAACACGTCAATTCTTAGAGCCTATCCGAGAAATTATTTTCATGGTAAAATGAAGATGTTAACGTCATTTTCGGTATGTGTCCATGTCAAAAAAAGCCACTATTTTCAGAGTGAAGGATGCCTTATGGAAGCGTCTTGAAGCCTTAATCCCTCCTGTTGTCGGACGGGGACGACGTCCTACGTCAGATATGGTCGATTAAA
>CAZDMD010000104.1:0-5668 GCA_964506805.1 uncultured Vampirovibrionales bacterium
ATATTATGTTCAAATACGAGGTAATGAGTAAGCCTAAGCAAAGTGATGTAAAAATCACTACTTTGGCTTGTGTATTTAGATTTTCAAGAAGACTAGCCCATTTTCTCCATTAAAATCGCCCCTTCAGGCAGGGGGACATAAGTCGCCAGCCGATTGTTCGAGATAAAGCCCATGCTCTCAAAAAATGTGAGGCTTTTCGTGTGTGCCACCACGCCTATGCGTTTAAGTTTTAGTTTTTCTCGAATATGCGATAAAATATCCACCATCAAAAAGCGTCCGATACCCTCTTCTCGGTGTTCAGGGCAAACCACAAATTTATCCAATAACACAAGGGTCTCCAGTTGTTCAGGAGATTTTAAAAGCGGTACATCGATTTTTAGCATTCTCGTGGTAGCAAAGACTTCATAGGTTTCGCTATGACGCACCGCCCAATGCGTGGCGGTTTCGTCGTAAGCATCTGGCTCACCTGCCAAATCAAAGCCTTCACCCTGCACCAAAACACGAATCCGTAGGGCAAGGACTTCATTAAATAAACGTCTGTCATCCCCCGCTTGAAAGCGATCCATGCGGTATCGGCGAATAAATTGTGAATAGGTGTCGGACTTTAGTATGCTCATGGGTTTAGGGATGCTCCATAGGGTTAGCCCGTTGTATGAGTCGTCCATATAAGAGTGGACGCAAGAACAGACGTAGGGGGCGTGTGAAAATCAGCATCCACAACACGCCTAAAAAATCGTAGGGCAAGGGATACACCGTATGATGCAAGCCCCATTGCAAGGCTTCATAAGGGCTATACTGCTGAAACAAAACCCACGCAAACAGTCCTAAGCTCCCGACGCAATGCAGAAAAAGGACGCTCCACAAGGCGAGGAGTAAGCCGTTAAAAAAGAGCCTCAAAGGAGATCGTTTATTTTTTCGCATGGAAGAGGGGGGAGACGAACGACTAAAAGAACGTCCATAAGAACGTCCATAAGTGTATTTCAACAAAAATTGCCATTTTTGAGCCAACACCATAAACGCCAAGATTCCCGCCAAATAATAGGGCATCGAAAGCGTTTGCCAAACGGAAAGCCCTCCCCCCTCTGCAAAGACAGGTAAAAAGAAGGATAGCATCAACCACAATGCCATAATAAACGAACCGAGCCGAATCCCGAAACAGCTTAAAATCCCTGCCATTGCCCACCATTGAAAGGTATAGTGAATCGTTTGGGGAATAGTAGTATCGAATCCAAACGAAAAAGAGCGTGGCAAAACCCAGTACCATAAATTGGGCAACTCCACAGGGAGCATCGGTAAAAGCGTCAAAAATAAAAGCGTCAAAAGACACGTCAATCCCGTGAACCACTCCCATTTAGGGGGAAAAGTCGCCACTTGCAAACGATGAAACAACCCCTGCACGAGTTGCGACACGAGCGTGGGTGTGGCTTGGGCGGACATCATGGCGTGGGTGCCTCGTGCTTCTTGGGAAAATCGGGCAAATCAAGCGACTCCGCAAGTGAATGACCCGCACACCACGCCCCCCCCGCTCGATGCCGAAAATCTTGTAAAGCGGTATTCACCACCTCTATTTGAGCAGTATCAAACAACAAGGGAGTCGTGAGTAAAAGAGCATCTTCACCTGTATCTTGATAGTAACGGGGGCGACGACCGCTAAGGAAAAATCCGTATTTGTAATACAGGTTTTGTGCCACAAAATTAGAAACTCGCACTTCTAGCGTCAGTAAGTCCATGCCTCGTTTAAAGGCTTCGCCGTAAAGATGTGTAATCAGTAGTTCCCCCAAGCCCAAGCCTCGCAAATCGGGATGACTTGCCACGGTGGTGATGTGGGCTTCATCAATAATAAACCACGCCCCCGCATAACCTAAAATATCGCCACTCGGCACATGCAATAAAACGACGTAATGTGCCATTTGATTACTCACTTCATTGCGAAAGGCATCCGCCGACCAGTGAAAACGCCCGAAGGAATGAGATTCAATGGGAATTAGCAGAGGAGCATCCGCTTTCGTCATCAAGCGAATTTCAAGCTCGCTCATCATTGAGACGCGTTCCAATTTAGGCACTGGGGGTAGGGCAAGCACTCGATTAAAGTCCTTTTGAATAGATTATATCTCTATTCTAGTGCAGATTTGAAATTATAGGCAACCGATTTTCTGAGACGTTACTCTAAACAATACTTGTCGTATAATGAAGAGATGACTCAAACACAAAAGCCCCCTCACATCATTTTAGATGCCACCGCCCTGCCTATGGCGATGCACACCAGCACGCTCACCCGAGAAGACTGGCGTTTGATGCTCATTGCCCTTGACTGGATTCATCATCGCTACGCCCAACACCCCGAAAACGAGGGGCAGACCGTTTGGAACAGTCGCCATTTACAGGGCTTTCTCACACTGTTTCAACTGCACCCCCGACTCATTCAAGCCTGGGCGAAAAGTTGCAAGGTGTTGTACGAAATTTTGCATGAGTCTCCCCTTTCTCAATCTATGTGGAAAGCCCTGTCTCGCCTCCCTGACTCCAGCGATTCATTGGAAAGCCTTCCGTTTTTTTGGCGGGATCGATTGTATCCCCTAGCACGCTACTTGGAACATCGCAGTGCGAATTTGGAACTCCTGCGTTTTACGGGGGACGCTCATGCGATTGTCCATAGCATCGGTTTACCGATTTCCGCTCATCACGCCGATTTGTGCGATTTGATTACCGTACCTGATTTATCACTGCTGGATTTAGATGAAAAAAATACGCCAATCCCTCGCTTTAAAGCGAAAGTCGCTCAACTGCAACAGCAACTGGGCTTTATCAATGAATCTCACCGCTTCATCACGTGGGACGAAGAAACGGCGGATCGCTTAATGGCGTATCATCCCTTTATCACAACGGATTGCATTACCGTTGCGCCGCCCTGTTGGTTGCTTGAAGTGCCAGCGAGCCTCGTGCAAAATAAGGGGGAAGAAGCCACCAGCGTTATTGAATTGGCGTATGAGAACTTTAAACGTCAACAGCAGTTTAAAGACGTTACACTCCAAAAAGACGAGAGTGAAACAAGCGATTCTCCCATTGAAGCCCAAGCTGATCAACTCATTAAAGACGGCCTAAACGCCCTGCTTGATTTAGGTAAGCATATGGGTTTTGAATTGCCTGAGGATATGGAAGTGGAGGTTTTGTTGCAGAGTCAAAACGGCAAAGAATTGGAAGAAGTAGACGAATCTCAAGATAAAGAAACTAAAGAAAATAAACATTCATTTAATTTAGCTGATTTAGTCAATCACTCGGATACCTCTTTGGTTAAATCGGTAGACTTCATTATTTCTTCCCTACGAGATGCCGAACATGAAGACTTTCAAATGACGCTTCATTTCGTTTTTACCGCCGTTTTTGATGCTTTAGACTACCTCCCTGAAGATGAAGAAAATCCGCAAGGGGTAGAGCATTTGGCGTTGCACCTGAAAGAACGCAATGGCGATGCCTTGCAGTCTCAAGCGTGGCGACGAGCTGTTTTACTTTATACACCAGGGCAGTTTGACGCTGTTTTCCGTGTCGTGCAGGCACATCCGTTGTATCAGTACGTTAAGTCTAAAATCGTGCTGATGCCGTCAACGCCTTATAATAAGGCATTTTTGTATCCCAAGGCGTTGGCGTTTTTGGTGAATCCCTTAGGTAAGGCGTTTTACCCCACTTTTTTAGAAGCCATGGCGTATTCGCTCCCGATACTTGCCCCTCGTCAGTTGAGTTTAGAGCTTTTGGCACAAGAGGCAGGCTTCTTTTTTAATGCGGAGCATCCCACTAAGCTCCCCACAATTTTGGATAAATTGTCTCGTGCGGATTCTAAGAAGACTCAGCATAGTCATCGTAACGCACGGCAGTCGGCGGAAACGCACAACTGGCAACGCTTTGGGGGAAGGCTCTGGAAGGCGTATAATCATTTTAAGTAGGAGGCATTATGTTTTTAAAACCCAGCTATATTTTCACCGACATCACACAACTGACCGTAGAGCAACTGCGTGAAATTGGCGTAGAAGGCTTGATTTTTGACTTAGACAATACCCTCTTACCGCCTCATGCACCGCACTTGCAAGACTATGTCGCAGATTGGCTTAAAGGCATTGCCGAAGCGGGATTTCCCTATGTCATCGTCAGTAATAATCACGACAAAAACTATCTGAAACAAGCGGAACATCTACTCAATGTGCCAGTGCTTGGGCCAGCGAAAAAGCCTAGTCGTAAAAGCATTTTTAAAGCCTTAGAATGGTTAAAGCTCCCTGCGGAAAAGGTTGCCGTCATTGGCGATCGCCCCCTTACCGATCTATGGGGAGGGCAACGTGCAGGCTGTAAAACGATATTAGTCGATCCGTTAATGAGGGCTGATGAAAATGGAATCAAACACCTTTTACGCACATTGGAACGCTTGCCTGTCTGCCGTCCTAAAGGCGGACGAGACCGCTTGCTTGCCTTATAACAGAGGCTTAAGACTTGACGAAACGAAACGCTTTGTCGGGGTAATGTCGGGGACTTCGTTAGATGCGGTGGATCTTGTTTTAGCGGAATTGAGCCTTAAGAAAGATAAAGAAAATAAACATTTATTTTCTTTATCTCTTGATTCGGAACAATTACGACATTTTGAAGCGCCCTTTCCTGATGCACTCAAGAGTAGACTGCTTGAAATACAAGCCACGCCTCTTGTGTCTTTAGCAGATTTGCTTGACTTGGAAAATCGTTTAAGCGATTTATACGCTTCGGCGGTAGAAAATGCCCTTGACGCATGGGGCATTGAAAAGTCCAGCATTACCGCCGTTTGCAATCACGGACAAACGGTTTTTCATCAGCCTAACTCCTATGATGATGCCGAACAGTTGTCTTTACAGCTTGGCAATACCAGCCGACTTGCTGAATTGCTTAAACTCCCTGTTATGGCGGATTTCCGTCAAGGCGACTTGGCTCAAGGCGGGCAAGGTGCGCCACTGCTTCCTTTTTTCGATGCCCTGTATTTCGCAGAGGAATCCGAACACGTCGCCTTGCACAATCTAGGCGGTATCAGTAATACCACGATTTTACCTGCCCGTCATTCGGGGAGGGATTCCTTTGCGTTTGATACAGGACTTGCCAATTTGTGGATTGATGTGGCGATGCGGACGTATTTTAATCAGCCTTATGATGCAAACGGTTTAGTGGCTCAATCAGGTCAAGTGATTCCAGCTTTCTTAGACGCTATTTTAGCTCATCCGTTTCACGCCAAAGCGATTCCCAAATCAACAGGACGAGATGACTATAAAGATACATATTTATTTTATTTAGTTGATACGCACGCTAAAGATTTAGCGAAAGAAGATATACTTTGTACGCTCACCCATGCGACGGCTCGTACGATTGTGCAGGCGTATCGGGATTTTGTTTTGCCGAAGGTGGGTTCTTTGGGGAAGATCATCTTGAGTGGGGGAGGCGTGGAGAATGCTTTTTTAATGGAGCGTATTCAGCTCGATTGGCAAGGTCTAGGCTTAGGGAAAGTCCCTCCGTTTTTCCGATGCGAAGAGTTTGGCATCCCGAATAAGGCGAAAGAAGCCTTGGGATTTGTGTATTTAGGGTGGGCGAAATGGCACGGTTTGCCGAATACAATCCCTACCTGCACAGGTGCTAGGCAAGCCGTGTCCTCGGGAATGCTGTATTTACC
>CAZDMD010000105.1:0-5635 GCA_964506805.1 uncultured Vampirovibrionales bacterium
TCAGGATGTCGCCACAAATGCCAACACAAGGCTCCCCAACTTGGTACACCGACTCCCCAAAGACTCATCAGCAAGGGCGTGTCAGACGCTTGGGCTTCTAAGGGAAGCACGCCCCAAGGGGTGGCGTGTGAAGGAGGAGGCATCAAAACATCTTGCAATAAATGTAAGCTCGTTACGCCGTCGGGATGAGCCTCCATGGCTTCGCTGTATTGCAGGGTGGATTGCATCCAGTAACGTGCCAAAAAAGCTGGTGTCCACGAGGCGAGACGACGGGCTTCAATCAAGCAGGTTAAACCTTCCACACTGTGTTGAATCGCTTGAGTAGGTAGTGGCGGAAGACTTGCATAGATGAGTCGATGCAGGGTGTGTTGAATCCAAAACGAGGGGCATTCCTTCAACAGAGATTTTTCCGCCTTAGGCGAGGCAGTAGGCTGGTATTGCTTGAGCAA
Source organism: uncultured Vampirovibrionales bacterium (assembly GCA_964506805.1). Lineage (GTDB taxonomy): Bacteria > Cyanobacteriota > Vampirovibrionia > Vampirovibrionales > JAJTHC01 > JAJTHC01. The sequence goes on from CAZDMD010000105.1 coordinate 450, forward strand.
AAGCGGTCGAGCAATGGCTTCTTCAAAGTGTTGAGGCGACTTGAACCGCAGTGCGTGATCCAAGAGGTGAATCAACTGCCCGAGAGAGAGGGGACGAAAAAAAAGGGTCGAGGTGTGAGAGGCGTTCCCAAGCGGGAGTGCCACACGTTCAGGCAAAGAGGCGTAAAAAGAGGCGGTCAATCGAGGGACTTTCTATTAAATGCTGTATCTAAATCATTATAATAAAAACACCCCAACATTACATCCCCCAAATTTCGCCATTTTCAGCCAGTTTATTTAAAGCGTCTAAATTCGTAACAATGATTTTACCGCCTCGTAAATACTGAATGCACTGCTGATTTTTACGCAGTCGACTCACGATGCGAACACTCTCTTCATAGGCAATGCCCGTCATGCTGGCGATATAACTATGAGGTAAGTGTAGATTAAGTTGAATCCCCTCTTTCACACGGGTGCCACCATCTCGATTGAGATGATACAAAATAATTTTCGCCACTCGGGCATCCGTTTTTTTAACGACTTGGTTATGTGTTTCATAGTTAAACCATAGCACTTCCCCTAAGGCGACAATCATATCCAACGCCAATTCAGGATGCTTAGCAAACATATTACGAAAATCCGCTTCACCCACGGTAATCAGCTTGGTATCTGTTAAGGCTAAGGCACTAAAGGGAATCGGCTTATTCGTTAAAGCCCCTGTAACCCCAAAAAACTCGCCTGCGGTGGCGAGTCGTACAATTGTGCTTTCGCCTTCGGTGCTGTATTTTACCAGCTTGACGCATCCTTCGGTTACAAAATAGACTTTTCGTCCTGATTCTGACGGTAAGTCCTGCTCGTAAAACATGGCGGTTTCTTTTTCATAATGAGATTCTTGAAAACAAGGGATGAGTGGCTTGAGTTCATCATCCATCAACCGCTGAAACAGATGTATTTTTCGGAGTTTTTCAATGGCATCCAGTTCATTTTTTTCTAAACTCAAGGGACGCATCTTGGAAACAGGCATAGATTTTCCTAACAATATCTTTAATGAATGATTTTATTGTAACGTATAAATTAAAAAACGTATCTAAAAATTCTTGTGATAAAATAGGAAAATGAGTTTTAATTTAATTTCCTTTTTATTACCTAAGCATTCCATGCGATTGCAAGATGTGCATCGCATTGCGTTGATTTGCTACGGTGGTTTAGGGGATGTCCTCCTCTTTACGCCTGTGATTCAAGAGATCCGCCGTTGGGTGGCGGATGTCCATATTTCCCTATATGTGGAAGAACGTAGTGCAGGGGTAGCTTCCGTCTTAGACGGCGTGGATGTGGTACTTTCCATGCCCGTAGGCAAGGGGAGTAAGTTCGATTTCTTCAAATTTTTAGTGAAGGATTTGAAGTTTCGTCATTTTGATGTGGTGCTTTCCACAGGGCGAAATCCTTTTATTGCGGTTGCCTTGGCGTTCTCTGGGATTCCCTTTCGTGTCGGTTATGCCTCTAAAGCGTGGGCTTCGGCGTTGTTGAGTCGTGCGGTTGAAGCGAATACGCAGGTTTATGCGGCTGACATGCACTATGAGCTAGCCCATCAGTTTCTGCGGAGCTTTTGCTATGCTCGCTATCAAAAATCACAGGCGGTGCTTCGCCCTTCTGCTAAAGCCCCTGATGCCAAGAGTCTCGCCTTAGGCGAAAGTCTTAAAATCGAGGGTATCGCCTCGCATCGTAAGCATATTTTGATTCACCCTGGTGTGAGCTTGATGTCGCAATCGAAGGGCATTTATAAAGGGTGGTCTGCGTTTCAGTGGGCGACTTTTATTTTGAATCTCACCAAAGATCACGCCGTTTATTTGATTGGGGGCAAGGATGATGCGGTGATAATCGATGAAATTATGGCACAAGTCCCTGAAGGCTTGGGGCATTTCAGAAATCTAGTGGGACAGACGCAGTCTTTTTCAGATTTAGCAGGGGTGATGTCTGTCATGGATGTCGTCTGTGCTGTGGATTCCGCACCTATGCACCTTGCGATTGCTTTAAACCGTCCGACGCTTGCCTTTTTTGGCCCAACCAATGACGCGATTCTCGTGCCTTCAGCGGATTCCTCTTTTGCCCCTGTCAAGGTAGTGGCTAGGCAGGATTTGGCGTGTCGTCCGTGTTTGTGGCATCATCGGCAAAACAATTGTGAAAGCTCCGACTGCTTAAGTGTGCCAGTGGAGTCGATGTTGACGGCGGTTTATGATTTAATAGAAGAGGCGTATCCGCCTTCGTCTTAAACGCTTTAAAATAATTTTAAAATCATAAGGGGTTCAAATATGACCATTCAAAAATTGTGTGTCCTAGCAGGCGACGGCATTGGGCCTGAAGTGGTAGCCGAAGGGCTTAAATTGTTAAACGTCGTGGCGGAAATGGCAGGCATTACGCTAAACGCTCAACACGGACTCATCGGAGGGGTCGCCTTTGAAGCCACAGGAACGCCCTTACCTGAAGAAACCGTTGCTCTTGCTAAAGAATGTGAAGTGGTGTTGTTAGGAGCCGTAGGCGATTTTAAATATGATACCTTGCCTCCTGAAAAACGCCCTGAACAAGGCTTGTTGGGGATTCGTAAGGCACTGAATCTATACGCCAATACCCGCCCTGTTAAGGCGTATCAAGCGTTGTTGGATGCGTCCACTTTAAAGACTGACGTCATTGAGGGCGTGGATTTGCTCGTGGTGCGTGAACTCACAGGCGGTCTGTATTTCGGACAACCTAAAATCCAAAACGAAAATGATGCCGTCGATACCTTAATCTATACCCGAGCGGAAATTGAACGCATCAGCCAAACCGCCTTTGAACTGGCTCAACAACGACGTAAACGCTTGTGTTCGGTGGATAAGGCAAACGTCCTTGCCACCTCTCGTTTGTGGAGAGATGTGGTTGAAAACATGTCTTTAAAGTATCCTGATGTCGAGGTCTCGCATATGTATGTGGATAACGCCGCCATGCAGTTGATTTTAAATCCACGCCAGTTTGATGTCCTGCTCACAGAAAATACCTTTGGGGATATACTCTCCGATGAAGCCTCCATGCTCACAGGCTCTTTGGGGATGTTGAGTTCTGCCAGCTTCGGCACAGGACGCTACGCCCTTTATGAACCGAGTCATGGATCCGCCCCCACCATTGCAGGGCAGAATATCGCCAACCCCATTGCCACCATTCTTTCGGTGAAAGAACTGGTCGCGGTGTCGTGGCGGTTGCCTGACTTGGCTCACAAAATAGATGACGCCATTGAAGCCGTTTTGGCACAAGGCTTACGCACAAAAGATATTGCTCAAGCAGGCGATACCGTTATTGGCACACGAGAAATGGGTGATGCCATTGCGACTGCTTTAAAGTCCGCTCTTTCTCATGTTTAATAAAGGAACGACTCATGTCCCGATTTGCCACTCGATTCGCTCAACTTAAAATGCAAGAAAAAAAAGCGTTTATCCCCTTTACGCTTTTGGGGTATCCGACGCTGGAAGACTCCAAAAAAATACTCAAAACCCTCATTGATGCTAAGCCTGCAGCGCTTGAACTCGGCTTTCCCTTTAGCGATCCTGTGGCAGACGGAGCGGTGATACAATCCGCCGTTACCGAAGCCTTAGCCAACGGCTATACATTGGAAGACGGCTTTGAAGCGATTGCCTATGTGCGTGGCTTGGATGCGGAAATCCCGATTGGGGTTTTGGTCTATTACAACACGGTCTTGTCTCAAGGCGAAGAGTCGTTTTTTGCTCGATTGAAAGAGGCAGGAGCGGATGCCTGCCTCATTGCGGATTTACCCCCTGAAAACGCCGAAGAAGTCAAGCCCTTCGCCGATAAGCACGGCATTGAGCTGATTTTTATTGTCTCCCCCCTCACCAGTGTGAATCGTTTTCAGTCGTTTTCTAAATACGCGGGGGCTTTTCTGTATGTGGTGTCTCGCTTGGGGATTACAGGGACAGAAGAGCGTTATGACAGTCGTTTGGAAGAACTCATTGCCCGCATTCGTGAACATACCGACTTGCCCTTGTGTGTGGGTTTTGGGATTTCAAAACCTGAACATATTGAAGCTATGAAAGCCCTTGGTTTTGACGGCATGATTACAGGGAGTCGTATTTTGCAAGTGGCTCAAGCGGAACGCCAAGGCGGTATGTCGTTAGCGGGTTATTTAGCCTCTATGCTTGCGGTGGTTTAGCGTTAGCTTTTTGGTAGAGGCAGGAGGGTCTTATATCACCGTCTGTGGTCTCACGATTTTTGGTTCCAATTTGTATAAATCCACATTTTTCTAAGACACGTTGAGAGCCGATGTTATCTAAAGCGGTGGTTGCTATTAACCGTTTTACGTTTGGGAGCGTAAACGCATATTCGCATAAGCATTGCGTTATTTCAGTGGCATAGCCTTTGCCCCATTCAGATTCAGCCAACCAGTAGCCAATTTCTAGCTCGTTAGCATGATCAGTTTCATGCAAGCCAGCAAAACCCATGTAATTATTTTGCACATCCCAAATACTTAAAAAGAGGTCTTGTTTTTCTTGCATCTCTTTTTCGGCGTGATGAATAAAGTTTTCCGCATCTTTTAAATTAAACTGCTTAGGTAAAAACGCTATCGGATACCTCACTGCATCATGATTGATTACCTCGTAAAACGGATGTAAATCCTTCTGCGTAAGCGCTGTAAAAGTAAGTCGTTTCGATTTCAATAAAGAAGGGTTGAAAGGTAGGGGCATATGTCGCATTTCTATTTGACAAATAAAATAACATCCTGATAATAATCGGCTTCAATATCGATGCGTAAAAGCGAGGAATCTGGATGATGGGCGTGGCGTTTTAATGCCTCTAGCATCTCAAACTCTTCTTCCACCGAAAAACCGTTTTCACCGTATAGGCATAGATACATCGCCATGCGATCTAACGCAGGCTTTTCATCCACCTCCCAAAAGGTCGCCTCTTCCGCCAGTGCCATAAACTGCGATTCATAGTCGGTAAAACGTTCGTGATTGACATCCATTTAAGAGGTCTCCATAAGGTTATTCGCTCATCCTACATACTTTAGCACAAGCTCTAGCACATCAAAAGATTGATGCGACTTTATGTTAGTGCTAGCATGATTGTAATCCCCCCTCTATATAGTCGTCTCCATAATTTCTTGTAGAGTGCCTATACGTTGTCGCTACGATATATTTTGTTCAGTCATGTAGTTCTGTCTA
>CAZDMD010000106.1:0-5598 GCA_964506805.1 uncultured Vampirovibrionales bacterium
AGCCTCCACCACCATAGGGATTGTAGCCTCCACCACCATAGGGATTGTAGCCTCCTCCGCCGTAGGGGTCGTAGCCTCCACCGTAGGGGTCGTAGCCTCCACCGTAGGGGTCGTAGCCTCCACCACCGTAGGGGTCGTAGCCTCCGCCACCGTAGGGGTTATAGCCTCCACCGTAGGGGTCATAGCCTCCTCCGCCGTAGGGGTCGTATCCACCTCCGCCGTAGGGGTCGTAGCCTCCGCCGTAGGGATTGTAGCCTCCGCCGTAGGGATTGTAGCCTCCGCCGTAGGGGTCGTAGCCTCCGCCGTAGGGGTCGTAGCCTCCGCCGTAGGGGTCGTAGCCTCCGCCGTAGGGGTCGTAACCTCCGCCACCGTAGGGATCGTAGCCGTCATTTTTTTGGAGCGTTAGTTTTTCCCAATGACTGCCTTTATTGACAATGTGTAAATCATAGTATTGATTCACATATTGGGGAGACGCTGTGCCTGCGGCGGCACGCTCCGTTGAGCCTCTGCCATCTGAAAGACGATTTCCCCAGCGGATTTCATTTTCCCCTCGTACTTTAGCCGCAAAACTAGGATCAATCCCCCTGTCCTGCAATTCTTTTAACGTAGCGGGATCGAAACGCTCAAAATGAGTGAGCGTAATCGGTACACTACCAGGATTACCTCCCTTAATTTCTAGTTTAGCAAGGGGGTCTTTGGGGTCTCCGATGATTAAGGGCGTTGTTGAATTGGGATCAAATACAGTTACTTTCCCCTTGGGGTCGGTGTACTTGGTTTGTCCATCTGAAAGTAAAATGGTGTGCTTCTCCCCTGTGGCAGGGTCAATAATCGTTGCCATACTTTCTGTTGCTGCCACATTATCGGTGCGATCGGTGGGGTTAATATCTTCGTATTTATTGTTGATGACAATACCATTATCTTGAAAGACTCGTACAATAGAACCCGCAGGAGGGTGGAATTGTCCTTTGTCTTGACTGGTGCCTGTAATCGTGTAAATTTCGGGATCTCCCGCAATACCACCTTCAAGTGTGGGGTTCTTGCCTGGTGTGTGATACACAATAGAGCGAATATCACTTTTCACCGACATGTTAGACGTATCACTTAAAGAACCAACAGAATAGTTTTTCCACCGGGAACTCACGTCTCCTGTAAGCGGGAATTTTTTCTGAGCCGCATCCATGACAATCCCACCAGGGGCTGTACCTTCCGTCCCCACAAAAACAGATTTAGGTTGAGGCGGATAAGTTCGAGGCGGAGTTGGTTGAGGATAGGGATTCCACACAGGGGCTTGGTAAACAGGGGGGTAATAAATCGGCAGGGGCTGTCTTGGATAAGAAGACTGTGGAGGTCGATTATAAGCATTATACATATTCGGATTATTGAATTGAGACATGTTAATCATGACAGACTCGCTTTCTTGATTCTTGCAATTTAAGAGGAAAACTTGAAACAGAAGGCATCTACTTCATCCGTCTTGGGTGTCGGAAGAGAGTAAAGCAGACTTCAACGAACGTCATATACTGTTACACTTTTTGATGATCTCCGTTTTCTTAGCACTTTAAATTCGTGTTAAAATAAAAGATATGATGACATCTCCACCTGTACCCCACACCATTCACGCCACACATCTTGCGGATTGGTGGCAAAACGTTGAAGAAGACTACTTTCAACGCTGGCAAACGCACCGATTGGTCAGTCCTCTTCGTGTGCAGTTTGACACACCCCTTCACCTAGAAAGTGGGGATGTTTTGAATCAATTTCAAATTCAAATTGAGATTTACGGCCGTTTTAACCCTCAAAAAAGCAATGCGATTTTAGTGTGTCATGCCCTTACAGGAGACGCACACTTGGCAGGCAAGCATTTACCCACTGATCGTAAATCGGGCTGGTGGGATGACTTGGTCGGTCGAGAGAAGGCGTTTAATCCTGAAACGCATTGTATTGTGTGTACGCATGTGCTAGGTGGATGCAATGGCTCAACAGGGGCGGATGCCATTAACCCTAAAACGCAAGAACCTTATGGGACGGGTTTCCCCAATATCACGATTGCAGATATGGTCAATGCTCAATATGTCGTCATGCAAGCCCTAGAAGTTCCCAAGTGGTCTGCTGTCATCGGGGGGTCTATGGGAGGCTTTCAGGCACTAGAATGGGGCATTCGCTTTCCTCAAGCGGTTGAAAAACTGGTGGTCATTGCCAGTGGAGCGTCGTATAGCACGCAGGGGATTGCCTTTAATGCGGTGGGTCGTCATGCGATTATGCACGATCCTGATTGGCAGGGGGGCAAGTATAGCAAGACGAAACGCCAGCCGAAAAAGGGTTTGGCAACGGCACGGATGCTCGCTCATATTACTTATGTTTCAGAAGATAGTTTGGATTTAAAGTTTGGACGTGCCTTGATTGAAAATCAAGCGAATCCGCCTATGCAAGAGGTACATGAGCCGTTTCAGCCTGCCTTTGCAGTGGAGTCTTACTTGGATTATCAGGGACAGCAGTTTGTGAATCGCTTTGATGCCAATAGCTATTTGTATTTAAGTAAAGCCCTCGATACCTTTGATCTTGCCCAGGATTGGGGGGACGGTGATTTAGAAAAAGCCCTGCATCCTTTGCAAGCCCACACCTTGTTTGTGGCATATAGTTCAGATTGGTTGTTCCCACCGAAAGAGAGCCGCCGCTTGGTGGAAGCGTGCCTCAAGCATGGGAAGCCGTGTGCCTATATAGAACAGAGCAGTCCCTTGGGGCATGATGCCTTTTTAATTGAAACGGATGCGTTGAACCCCATTTTAGCCCCCTTTCTTCAGCCTGATGTCGTACCCACACATTTCGTTCCTTTGCCAAATGGTGCTAGCGATTTTAGGGAAGATTTAGAGGTGGTTTTAAAGTTGATTGAACCTTCTGATTCCGTGTTAGATTTAGGTTGCGGTCAAGGGGATTTGCTCCTTGCCTTACGGCAACGACAAGGACACACGCATCAATTAGGGATTGAACAACGAGAATCTGCCGTACAAGATGCTTTAAGCAAGGGAATGTCTGTGATTCAAGGGGATATGCTACCGCTTTTGAAGCAAATGCCCTCTAAGTCTTATGATGTGGCGGTACTGCATTTGGCGTTGCAGTCGGTGGAGCATCCTGTGGCAGTCTTGCAAGAAATGAAGCGTGTCGCCAAGCGATGTATTATTGGATTCCCCAATTTTGGTTTTTTACCGATTCGTCTCCAGCTCTTATTGAAAGGCAGAATGCCGAATTCCAATGCACTGCCGTACATGTGGTACAATACGCCGAACATTCACTTGTTTACGTTAAAAGATTTTACCACTTTGTCCGATGAAATTGGATTCAAGCAGGCACGGCGTATTTACCGCTTCAACGATCAATGGCAATTACGAGACCATACGGCTTGGGGTGTGAATTGGCGGGCGTCTCACGCGATTTATGAATTACTCCCCTGTTCCGAATAGCGAACAAGGGGGGTATAGCCGATGCAACTGAGCCGTATCTTCAGGGGTAAACACCACATTTTGAAGACTCTTGTGAAACATAATACTTACGGGTTCTTGCGTGTGTTCTAACCCCAAGGCATGCCCAATTTCATGTAAAAAAGTGGCGTATAATTGACGTTGCCGTCCCATTTCATCCAAATGAGCGTTAATTTTAGGATTTTTCTGCAAAATAATATCGCTACCCTCAATCCACTGTCTTCCCCGACGTTCACGAATGTGATTGACCGTCCGTCCCACTTCGTAAGGGCGTTGCGGATTCGGATAATTCCCCCACTCAATTCTAATATGAACGCTTGAGGGTATTTCTTCCGTATAGGCGATTTTAGGAATCAGTAACACACCGCCTCGACTCGCTAAATTCCACGCATGACAAGCCTCTTCAAAAGCAGGAGGCACCTCTCCTTCAAGCGAATGACAAACAATCACCAAGCCGTCTTGCGGGTTTTCCCATACAGGAGGCTTAATTTCTTGATCCAAAAAAAGTGCTAAAGATGTTTGGGTTTCAACCTTATGCCCTTGACCCATCGGTTTTCTCATTTGCGTTGAAGCATATGAGAACAATTGTACATCATGAATCATACAGTCATGCCTCCTGAAAGGCATTATGTACGATTTTAATTCAAAAAGATACCTTTATTCGAATTAGTTACAAGATGTTACACAACCGACGGCTTCGTTTGCCCCTTCGACGAGTTTATCCGACAGGTAACGAGGGAACTGTGTACCACGCTCTGAAAGGAAACGCTCGTAGCTTTTCACGCCGAAGGTTTCAATCACATGTTTTTCAACAAACTCAATATCAAAGGGCTTACAACTAAAAATATCAAAAAAGAAATAGTCTTTCTCCACAAAAGAATGAAAGGTTAAATGAGATTCAGCGATAATCACCATGCCTGTAATCCCCTTGTCTTCAGGGACTAAGCCACTATAAGGAAAGACATACGGCGGAATGATTTTTGTCATCCCGATGAGTTCAGGTAGCTCATCTAAAAACTTTTGCACTAACGCTAAATCTGAAATTTTTTCGATGTCGCACTCACGACAATCTAACATTAAGTGTGGACCAAAGCCTTGTTCAACAATTGCCATTGTAAAACCCTTTCTTTAATTTATTATAAAGATAATGAAGAACTATAATCAGTGTAAAGACTAGGCTTTACTGGAATTCGCCCCTGCTTTCGCCGAGCGTAAAGGATGTTGAGGGTCAAAACTACTTTGACGGATGTTGGGACTTCCGACTTGTTGAGCAGGATGTCGCATCATTTTACCCGTTTTAGGGTTCATCAATCCTCGAGCAAATTCAATATAATTCGATTCATGGGCTTCAAACTTGTCTTGCAAGTAATTAAACGCTACGGCAGGATCACACTGATCGCCGCAGGTGTATAAATCCACAGAGGCATAACCGTATTCAGGCCATGTGTGAATGGTCAAATGAGATTCAGCAATCACAATCACACCGCTTACACCGTAAGGGTTAAAATGATGAAAACAACTTTGAACGATGGTGGCACCACAGGCGACGGCGGCTTCCGTCATCAGCTGTTCAACCAGTGCATTATTGTTTAACACATTCGGGGTACATTCAAAAAATTCCGCTAGGAGGTGTCGTCCTAAGTTTGGTGCGGGTTTGGCATACTGCTGGTTTGCAGGCATTTCCAATACATTTTCTAAATCAGCACGAAGGGCTGGCATCATTTCTAAAGATTTGTTCAATTCAGTCATTTCCTTTACAGTGTTTAAACAGTAACGCTAAGTGAATAGGGCATGAAAACTCATACAATTTCCTTAATTGTTTCCTTAATCAATGAGTCAATTACCAATAAATTACCAGTAAATTACTCAAATGTAAGTCATTCAATAATATAAAGTATCAGGTTTTAAGTGACTGATGCACCTTCGACGAAAGCTCGTCAAAACTTAACCAAAAAACTAAACTTGTAACATGATACGAGAGTCAAAATGCAAAGGCAAGTTTTTTATTCAAAAATCTTAACACCTGACGTAATAGAGGTGCTTCCAATTGTGAGGGGTTTTAAGCCGTAATGTAAGGCTCGCTTCAAAAAACGTAAGCCTTCGGTGAACCATGAACAAAAAC
>CAZDMD010000107.1:0-5521 GCA_964506805.1 uncultured Vampirovibrionales bacterium
GGGTATGCGAATGAAACCTTTGAATCCGTAGCCGGCCCAGCGGCGGCGATTACCAGTATGTTTGGACTCAACAAAATATTGAGTCCTAAAACGGCGGATGCCTTTAAAGAAAGTGTAAAAGTAGCGAATAAAGCACTTAAACATGAGACGGCATTTTCTCCTTACATCACGAAATCAGGCTTAATGGGTGAAAATGCAGCCAAAGCCTTCAAAGTGGCTGAGAAAGCAAGTTATGGACTCGTTAAAGCCTATGTGGCGGTAGATGCCACCAATCAAGGGGTGCAAAGTTATAAAAAAACCAAAGAAGAAACAGGCGATAATCAATTTGCGGCTGCTCGTGGGGTACAGAGCTTTTTAGGGCAAGGGATTTGGCAATATTTGGCGAGTTACGCCGTGCCTGCAATTTTCATTAAGGAATTGATTTACAAAAACGTCAAAGCAGGACTCACCACGATACCCAACATGATGATGGGAGCCTTAGCCAAACCTGAACCGATTGAAGCCAAAGGCTTTATGGGTGGCATTAAAAAAGCCATGCACCCTGTAACGGGTCGTTTAGCCAAAGTCTTTGATGCCAACTTCTTGCACGAAACCGCCAGTGCCGTTGCGAAATCAGGCAAAGGGTCGGGTCGAGTTGCCTTATTAAGTGATGTCGCTGCTGCTATCGTTGCAGGGGGTATTTCGCTTGCTTCTATGCCGATTGTCGCAGGTTATTTAGATCCGATGTTTGAAAAAGCCACGCAAGAACTCTTCTATAAACCCACAAATGGCTTGCTGGCGAAATACTTTCCCGAAGCCTATCGCAATCAAATTGCACAATCCGAAGCGAAAAAGGATAAAGCCGAACGTACGATGAGCGATGAAGAAATCCAAGCACGCCTTAACGCCATGGCAGAGAAGAAAGCCGCTAAGGTGGCGTAAGGTATCCATGGAAGCCTGCCTCATGGCATTCAAAACCAAAGTGTTGATACACCCGTAACGCCTTCGCTTGCACAGGATTCGTGGTGGCATTGATGAGCGACACAGGCAAAATGCCTCGTTGTACCGCATGCGTCAAGCGTTGCAAGAGCTGACGTATCAGGGGTTTGGCTAAGCCTTTACCCCGATGTTCGGGGTGAATAAAAAATAAGGGAATGTTGACCGTATCGTTTTCGCTTTGTAGCAGAAAAATACCTCCCACAGGAAAAGGACGACGCAACTCATTGATGACGATAAAACTCAGCGGGGGATAAAACGTCCCAAACGCATTGCTTTCAATAAGATTTAGCACCTCTCTTGCCCCAGCTTCACTGCGAAATCGAGCATCCCACAAGGCATCTGGCTCATCTTTAAAGGCATGATACAAAGCCGAAGCTAAAGCGTCTTGATATTTGGGCTTCCATGTATCGATGCGATAGGGAAACCCCACAGAGTTTCGTTCTTGCAGGAAGGCTTCACTTTGTGTATTTAAAATCGGGCGTTGTAGAATATGTTGTTCCGCCAAGCCAATAGAGGCATCACCTAAGGGCTTAAATCCTTCTAAATCTTTTGCCCATTGTGTTTGAATGCCATAAATGCCGTAGCTAAAATCTTGCCAATTCTCCAGTGTCTTCCAATAGGCAAAGGCAAGCGTAAAAACATGGCGAATCCAGTCGGGGGTGATTAAACTCGTATCCTGCACATGAAAGACCGCCAGTTCCAACGCCCCATGAGGTGGAAAGGCATAATACCAAAACCCCACAGGCGACGCACCTTCCCATAAAATCAAGATGCCTAAGCCCTTCGTCTCCCGAGCGTTTACTAAACTTTCTAGGGGCAAAGCGGCTTGCGGCCATTGATAATCGACTTTTGCTTTTTCGCAAAAATCTTGATAAAGGGGGAGGAGGGCTTCCGTATTGTCCGCCGTCCATGGACTTACATGATACATCGCAATCTCACTTTATAAAACCGCCGTTACTGAAGATAACCCTTTAAAATCAACTGTTTAACAAATGGGGTGCTGTGGGGATTTAAAATAGCGTCTAGCACATTTTTGGCGGTGGGGGTTGTTTGGCTTTCAAAATCCCAAATACTGGCATGAGCCAATTTACCAAGTTCTAGCGTCCCTAAATCAGCCCCCATACCAAATGCTTTTGCAGGCTGTTCTGTCAGAAGGGAAAGCCCTTCAAAGGGAGTCAACTCAATCCCATGATGCGATTGATAAGCATGGAGTTCATCTCGAATATCTAGCGTCGGACAACTCATGGCACTATCCGTTCCTAATACGACAGGCATATCTGCCTCAAAAGGGACATCCGTATAAAGCGTGCAACCATGTAAGAAGAGGTTGGATCGAGGACAAGACACCAGCACACTATGTGAATGCTTTTTATAGAAGGCTTGCACTTGCTTGGGGGTCAATAGGCTTCCATGAGCGATAATCGCTAGTGGGGTGGGGTAAGTATCTTGCGGTTGCCAATGTTCGGCATTTAAGTAGTCGCTAAAGGCATCGGTGGGGACAAAGGTTTGATTCACGGTAGAGAGATGTAAGTCATCAATCCCTGTTCGATCTTTGCCTGTAAAGTAGTCTAGCTCTGCTTGAAACTCGGCCAAATGACTATGAATCACCGCAGGCTTTAAAGCCTGATGAATCGCCTTCCACGCTCCAAGCGTTACATTATAGGGGCTATGTGGCGAAATCCCTGTGAGTAAGGTGTTAGACTCTCCTGATTCTTGATAGTAGCGTTGAAAGCGCTTCCAACGCTCGTAAAAGGGTAGCATCCGCAAGGGAGAACTTTCCTCCTCCCATGGGGCGGGGTGGAAATACTCTAACGACAAAATCCCCTGCATACGACTTTCCACCAAACGTAAAAAGGTCTCAGGCTGTTGTGTAATGTCTGAAACGACGGTGGTGCCTGTACGTTGCATGGCTTGAATGGAGGCTCTAACACGGTCTTGCACATCAGCATCGCTGTCTTGATCCCGAGAGGCATTGACCCGTTGTAACCACGTTACCATGCTTTCGCCTTCACGAATTTCAATCGGAGCCTCGCACCATAAATCCAAATGCGTATGGGCATTGACAAAAGCAGGTGTAATCGCCGTATGAGAGGCATTTAACAAGGCTTCACTTTCATAGGGAAACTCAAGTAAAGGAGCGGTATTTAAAATGCGTCCTGAACTGGAATCCCACGTCAACTCACCCCATTCTAAGTAGTGGGGGCTGGTGTTGTCTTGCGTCCCTGTAAATAAAAAGCGAAAGACTTGAGACGTGCGTGCCATAGAATCTCGTACTACTCCGCCTCTTCTACGTTGGTATCTTCTTTTTGAACCGATTTCAACACTTGTACTTCCGAGGCTTCTAGCCACGCATCCCCTAAGGCATTGGAAATTACAAATCCCGACACCTTAATGGTATCCCCCTGCCCGATGCGTTTAAACTCCTTTAATAGCTTACGGTTCACAAAAATCTTCAATTCACTCATGGGGATTTCATAACTCGACGGTACATCAGGGCGATAGATGGTTAAGCTGACGTAATCTTTCAAATCTCGTTTCACAGGTGGATAGTTCAAACCTAAATCACTAAAACCTGACAAAACACCTGTAAACTCCACCTTCTTTTTGAGGTACGTCGCGGGTTCTTTGACGAGTTGAATCGGCGTGTTGAGGACAATCGCTTTGCTGGCAGGAGGCATCGGTGTGGTGGCGTGAGCAAGCGATGCGGTGAGACTGCAGAGGGCAATTCCTAATACAAAAAAACGTGAGCAGGAAGACGATAACATAGATTGAGATACTCCGTAGGCGTTTGACACAATAACGAGATTATTTGTCATTGTACCATTGATTTGAGTTTGAGGCGTTGATTTCAAAATACAGTCGACTATAAATTAAGCAGAAATCTGCCTTAACTGCAGCTGACGCTGAACGTATTTCCCTAAAATGTCCGCTTCATAGTGAAGAGAATCTCCCACCTTAAGCGTGCCTAACGTCGTATGGCTTAAAGTATGCGGAATAATACAGCAGGTAAACACGTCCCTTTCTACGGTGTTGACGGTTAGGCTAATCCCATTTAATGCCACGCTTCCTTTTTCAACAAAAAGGGCTTTCGCTTCTGTTTCGGGGGGCAAGGCGATTCGTAAAATCCAGCACTCCCCAATGTGTTCAATCCCTAAGATGGCTAAACATCCATCCACATGCCCTGTTACATAATGCCCACCCAAAGGACTCGACGGCAATAACGGCAGTTCCAAATTGACCCGATACCCCAACGTAATATGCTTAAACTCGGTACGAGCCAAGGTTTCGGAAGAGAGGGTAACATCAAAATACTGGTGCGTATCTACGACTTTAAAATCCGTAATGGTGGTACAGCAACCGTTTAGTGCGATGCTTGCACCTGTCGTTAAAGGACTTTCAAGCAAAGGGGCTTGGATTTTAACATGCAAGCCTGCTTCAACATGATTCACCCCAACGACTTCACCAATCCCTTGTATAAGTCCTGTAAACATAATATGTCCCCCTTATTTGTAGCATCTTTTAAACGCAAACAGGCACTTCAAACTCAATGAATTCAGGCGTTACGAGTTTCGGAATAATCCTCTTCTCATAGCCTTCTTTAAGCATTAACGTAACCGCTTCACGAATTTCAGGCGTAATAGAAAGGGTCAAGTCGTTGACGTACATCCCCACAAAGCGATCCGTTTTTTCGGGGGCTAAATCTCGGGCGTATTCTTGACACCCTGCCAGCGTTTCGGCTCGGTTGTCTAAGCCCCACTTGACGGAACGATACAAGACACGACAGATTTTTTGAATCATCTCGTTGCCCAAGTCTCGACGAATACCGTTGCAGCCAAGTGGTAATACGAGTCCTGTTTTTTCAAACCACCACTCCCCTAAATCAACGATTTTATGCAAGCCTTCTTCTTGATACGTTACTTGACTTTCATGGATGACAAGGCCTGCCACCACGTCGCCATTTAAAACGGCTTGCGGGATTTCATCAAAATGCACTTTGACGGTTTTAAGATCAGGGCAGTAGAGCTTTAAAAATAAATAGGCTGACGTTTGTTCTCCTGGAATGGCAACCGATTTTCCAGAAGCGAGAAGGTCTTCAAGGGTCATGGGGGTTTTGGAGACCAAGACAGGACCATACTGTTCCCCAATGGAAGAGCCGACGGGGAAAATCGCATAGATGTCATGCAAATACGCATACGCATGATACGAAATGGCGGTCAGTTCATAGGTTCCCACCGCCGCTTCTCGATTCAGGGTTTCAATATCCTTTAAAACATGTTCAAACACCAAGCCTTCGGTATCAATTTTATGATGAGCCAAGGCGTAAAACATAAAGGCATCATCGGCATCGGGGCTATGAGCGACACGAATGACGGAGGGCGAAGTGGACATGGGCAGGACTCCTTTTATTGATTTCTTTCTTATTATAGATGAAATAAGGTAAAATCGAATAGGGGGATTCTCATTTGAGAGTGTTATAGTCGATTAAATATATTCCCGCACAGTGCCTATACTTTGTCGCTACGATTATTTGGTTCAGTCATGT
>CAZDMD010000108.1:0-5433 GCA_964506805.1 uncultured Vampirovibrionales bacterium
GCTTGTTTTGACACAGAAAGTACCCATTATGGGCTTTTTGAAGACAGCCCCTAATTGACTATATCTACTCCCCTCCCCTTAAAGGGGAGGGAGAAAGAACTTTTTTAGACTTTTGCAGAGGTTTCTATAAATTCGCATTATGGGCTGAATGTCAATCCCCCCCCTATAAAAATAGTGGTTTTGACGCACTAGGCAAGCGGAGAAAAAGTCGCTACACTGTAAATATCACCCTATCCTTATATAAAGGAAGCTCATATCATGCCGACGGAACTTTGGACTTGGATGACGCAAGAAACGCCCCTACAAGCCGCCTTATGGATGACCGCCTGCGGTGTGGGGGTTTTATCGTGGTTATTAACCCTGAAAATTTTTGTCTCCTACGGAGAACACAACGAATTAAAAGCCTATGTCGCCGAACATTACATCAAACGACTCGAAATCACAGAGCATCTCAAAGACTTACAAGCACAAGTCCAACAAATGCAAATCCAACTCAACACGCTACAAAATACGCTGTTTCGTTTAATCGATTAGTGGGTATCACAATACTTTCACTATTTCTCTGTATCCTCTACCCTTAATTTTAGTGTTTTAGCTGGCACTTTTTTCCTATTAGACGAGTTGTTGCTTGTATCGTAATCTATTTATAGTCGTTTCCAGAGTTTTTTTGTATAGCGTCTATACGTTGTACAAAAAATTATTGAAACAGCTATAGTCGATTAAAGATGTTTCCGAACAGTAGGCTAGACGAGGAGCTTAGATTATTTTGTGAAAGAGTGTAGATAGACCTACATGACTGAACAAAATCATCGTAGCGACAAAGTATAGGCACTGTGCGGGAATATATTTAATCGACTATATATATGGGCAACAGGTGATTGTGTGTCGAATACCCTTAAAGAATTCATGTTTAACACACCGCTCACATACAAGGAATTGTATGCGGTGAAGCACATTCAATCGCTGGAACACACCCAAAAAGAAGCCGAAAAAACCCTTGCTTTCAAAAGTAAACAAGAGAAAGAAAAGCAAATAAGTTTTATTTCCATTCAGAAATCAGGACGCCTCATTCAGTTTTCTCCCCAAGTCTTTGCCTTCGTGGGAGCCATGGTCGGGGCGGTGATGGGGACGCTTCAAGCCCAAAAATTTCCGATTGCCTTTCGCTTGCAAGAAACGCCACAACGTCTTGTCGAATTAACCCCTTATGATCAGTGGCAAAAAGCGTCTCGATTAAAAGAAACAGGCTTTGATCTCAAACGCTTTGAATCAGGCACACAAATTGATTCTTACCATATTCGGTATCACGCCAGACCCCGCCTGTCTAATGAATCTTTGACTGTTTACACCGCCTTGCATCGTTTGTATCGGAATGGTTCGCACGATGATTTATACCTTGAAAAAAAGCAAGAGGGTGTATTGCATTTTAGTCATGTGTTAGAATCTAAACATGGACGCCGTAAGCAATTTTCAGCAATTTACTCCCCTGCTCAAGAACTGCAAAGTCTTGTGCATTATTGGATTGAAAACGGCGAAGAACGCTCCCAAGTCTTACAAGTGAAACACGCCGAAGGAGAAACCCCTGTTTTAGAGTTTAGCACACCACACGCAACGTATCACCTTGAAGCGGATGACGCAGGCATGACTCAAAACGTGCGTGTTCACTTGCCAAGCGGAAAAGTCTTTCAAGTGCATCGGAAAGCAGGTAACGATCCACCAACTCGTGGATCGGAGCATTTGGAAGTCCGTAATGCTCAAAAGCAGCTCGTGGGTTGGCAAAGTCTTTCTCCACAGGAAGAAGAAGTCATAGAGCATCCCCTTTTATTTCGCCGATTGCTACCAAGCTCAAAGGATTTTGAACTGCTCAATCCAAAGAGACTCCTGCCTAATGCGTTACATCACGTTCACCAAAAAGTCTGGTGGGAAGGCTTACCCGAAGGGGTCAAACGTCATGTACCTTATAAAGCGTGGATGTCTCGAATGGCGTTTTATACCATTGGGGCTTCCATGGTATTTGTGGGCTTGCGTCAATTTTTACTGTCGAAGCACTCTCCCTTTAGTCAATGGTTGAATGAACATATTGCGTTTCATAAAGAAAATAATCGTTTATTATTGAATCGAAATACCGCCAACAGTAAAACTGGTTTATATGTGGAAGATACAGGCAACGAACAAGCGGATGCGAAAATCGGGGAAGCCTTAAGACTCCTCAATACACTCGGCATTGTGAAAGTCAAAGCCATTACCAAACATGATAAAAAGAAAGAGGTCGCCATTCCTGATGCCACCGCAACGTCCTCCTAATCTAGGCAAATGGGGAGAATCCCTTGCCAAACGCTACTTGGAACGCAAAGGTTGGCGAATTGTCGCTGAAAACTTTCGGGTACATCAACACGCCGAAATTGATTTAATTGCCGAAGACGGATCGACACTGGTTTTTGTAGAGGTCAAAACACGGCGGTCTCATACCCTTGAAACCGCCTATGATGCGTGGACACCCAAGAAGAAAAAAGCCATGCGTTTGGCGATAGAGATCTTTTTAATGAATTACACCGCCTCTTATGAGGCTTTACGAATAGACTGGCTTGTGTTAAGGTACTATCCTGAAACGCAAGGGGATGTGGCATCTGCCAGTATTGATCACATTCAGGGGATTGTCTTGTAGAGAGGCGTTTTAATAGGGCGTTTGGGTCATAGTGGAGTATAAGAGATGGATTGGTTTTATGCCATAGGAAAAGGCATCCTACAAGGAGCAACCGAGTTCATTCCAATTAGTAGTTCGGCTCATTTGGTGTTGTTTCGTGTAATCAGTGATCTACTGGGGCATACGCCACCGAATCCCTTTGTGGATGAATTTTTTGATATTATGCTTCACATTGGGACTTTGCTTGCCGTTTTGGTGTATTTCCGTGCGGAAATTAGTCGGTTTCTCGTAGCGATTTGGCAGAAAACCCCCACCGTACAAGATGACAATGGCACAACGTGGCAAACTCGCCCGCTTTTTTATTCAGGCATTGTCGCCTTTATGACGACTTCGTTCATTGCCTTAGGGGGCTTGAAAGGAAGCGAATGGCTTTTTGCACGCTTGCAAGGCATTAGTCTTTTGAAGGGTGTGCCAGATTTAACACAGTTTTACTTGGTGCATCCTGAATTTGTGGCGGTGAATTTGTTGGTTACCGCATTCTTGCTTACGTTTGCCGAGTGGCTTTCCGCACGTCGTGCCTCAACAGAGGGGGAGGAGGAAAGAGTGGAAGAGGTGGTAAGCCTCAAGCAAACCCAAGCGGTTGCCATTGGCTTTGCCCAAGCGATGGCGGCACTCTTTCGAGGCATCAGCCGTTCAGGTTCAACGATGTCCATGGGTTTAATGACGGGACTCACCCGTCAGCAGGCAGCGAGGTTTTCGTTTTGGCTCAGTATCCCAATTTTTGCGTCTGCTGCCTTGTATGAAAGTCTAAAATTGATGAGTAAAGCAATCCCGTTTGAAACCTTGCCGTGGGGGATTATTCTCAGCGGACTGCTTACCTCCTTTGTGGTGGGATACCTCTGTATTGCATGGCTTTTGCGTATTTTGGCACAGTTCCCTTTGACTATTTTTGCGTATTATTGTACCGCTTTAGGCGTATTTTTATTGCTGTATTTTAGTCAATGATTCCATTTATTTGTATTTTAGATGTGTTTGTTTTAGACTCACAATAAAGTAAAAATAACTCAAGGAGTTTTGCTAGATGGAATTTTTGTATCAGCCGATGATGGAAGCCCTCACCCTGCTTAAGGGATTTTTGGGGAGCTATGGCTTGGCGATTATCGTGTTTACCGTTTTGTTACGCCTTATTCTTTGGCCGTTAAACACCAAGCAAACGGAATCGATGAAAGCCATGCAGGCCTTACAACCTAAGCTCAAAGCCTTGCAGGACAAATATAAAGACGATCCCGCCACCATGCAAAAAGAAGTCATGGCGTTTTATGCGACGAATAAGTTTAATCCTTTAGCAGGGTGCTTGCCGATGTTGTTGCAAATTCCTATTTTTATTGCTTTATATGGGGCGTTGTCTTCTCCTGTGTTTATGGAACAAGCAGGGGCAGAACATTTCGGATTCGTGCAACACCTCTACCACACGTGGCGGTCTGACGGTGGCGACCCCATGGACGGTAAACTGGCGGTCAGTACCCAAACACGGCAATTGGAATCAGGCAAAACCATTCAAGTTTACTATAAAGACATTGCTGAACCTGAAGTCTTGCCTGTCAAAGACTTGCGGATGAACGACGTAAAACGTTTGTTTACCCTTGAACCCATGCCGCCGATTCCAGGGAAACCTTTGAACTTTACCCTTAATCAAAGCGATTTAGGCTTTGATGATACTCATGCGGAAAACGTGGTGCGGATTGAAGGCACCGTAATTAACCCTGCCTCTAAAGAAATAGAGACCCTTCAGTTTATCCCGACGGCGAAAGCAGGTACGTTTAGCAGTGAACTGCCGACTCAAAAAACGCAAACCACTTATCATTATGGCGTTTTGGTGTTGATTCTCATTTATGGGGCGTTGAGTTGGGCGTATCAATGGTCGATGACCTTACTTTCAGGAACAAGCACACCGAGTGAAGGGCCTCAAGCCTTGATGAACAAGTTTATGCCACTGCTCTTTGCGGTGTTGATGCTCGTGATTCAAATCCCCGCAGGAGTGATGCTGTATTTGGTAACCACTATGGTGATGATGTTGGTGCAGAATCTGTATCTTTACAAAAAGAATCCCCCTAGCCCTGTGGTGGAAGAGGCAAAGTCGCAGATTTTAGATGTCAAATAAATCGCTAGTAGAGATACAGTGGTAATGCAAAGACATCAGGAAATAGGTAAAGTGTCAACCGTTCTGAATCCAACACCCTGTTTTGCTTGAATAGCGACAACTTCACCACTAGCTTATTCGGAAAGCGATCAGGATAGGCTTTTAGTAGAGGCATAATGGCAATCGGACGCAATGACTTGAGCTTGGTATCTCGAATGGCGAGTGCTTCAAGGGGCATTTGATAAGTGCCAAGCGACTGAAGACTAACGTTACGTTGTAATTGCTTGACGTTGGTAATCGCCCCTTTGGCTTCAGGATACCAAATCCCATATTCGGCGTGGAGCTTGACTTCTAACGATAAGTTCACTGCGACTTGAGACGCATCCGAATTCACAACCTGAATGCGTGGCACAATCATCCACGGATGCGACCCACCGACGAGTCGCCAATGGGTAATCGGCTTCCACACAACAGGCGTGGGACGGGACGCATAAAAGGCTTGATACGCCAAACCTTCCAACTCCTTCGGCGTAGGGATACGATTAGGATGCTGATAAAACCAGTTTTGCTTGAGTTCGTCGTATCGTAGGGGGGAAAGGGCATCATACACAAAACCAGACTGCCCCAACTCTAATTGCGGAGTCGCTTGAGC
>CAZDMD010000109.1:0-5423 GCA_964506805.1 uncultured Vampirovibrionales bacterium
ATGTAGGTCTATCTACACTCCTTCACAAAATCATCTAGGCTCCTCGTCTAGCCTATTGTTCGGAAACATCTTTAATCGACTATATACAGTGGTAGCAAGAGTCGCTTGACGCAATGCCGTATCAAAATCCCGAATAATGTCGTCAATATGTTCAATTCCCACACTCACCCTTACATAATTCGGAGCAATGCCTGCTGCGAGTTGCTCGGCTTCGGTTTGTTGGCTGTGCGTGGTGCTAGCAGGATGAATCACAAGCGTTTTGGTATCCCCAATGTTAGCCAGATGACTGGCTAAGGTCGTATTTTCCACCACGGCTTGAGCCACTTTTGCTCCTTTTTTGAGTCCAAAGCCTAAGACGGCACCCTGTCCTTTAGGCAAATACTTAGGATTTAAATGAGCCGTTCGAGAGGAGGTGAGTCCTGGATAGTTCACCCATTCCACTTCAGGGTGTTTTTCTAGCCATTGTGCCAATTTGAGGGCATTTTCGCTATGGCGTTCAATGCGTAAGGCTAAGGTTTCAAGCCCTTGAATAAACGTCCAGCCATTAAAGGGACTCAAGGCAAAGCCAAAATCACGAAGCGTTACGGTTCTGGCTCTTAAAATAAATGCCAAATTGCCAAAGGCTTCCGTAAAACGCAATCCATGATAAGCAGGTTCAGGATCTGTCAAAAGCGGAAAACGTCCGCTACCTACCCAATCAAAATTACCCGCATCCACAATAATACCACCAATCGAAAGCCCCTGTCCCCCGATGAATTTAGTCGCTGAATGAATGACAATAGCTGCCCCAAAGTCAATCGGCTTGAGTAGAAAAGGCGTGGGAATGGTGTTATCCACCACAAGAGGGATGCCGTGTCGTCTGCCAAGTTCGGCAATCGGTTGCAGATCCGTGATTTCTAAACGAGGATTCGGCAAGGATTCCGCAAAAAACAACTTAGTATTGGGCTGAATCGCCTCTTCCCATTCGCTTAAGTTATTCGCTGAAACGAAGGTAACGTCAATCCCTAAACGCTTGAGAGAATGCGTAAAGAGGCTTAAAGTACCGCCATATAAATCGGTGGCTGCTACGATGTGATCCCCTGCTTGGGCAAGCGTTAAGACGGTGGCGACTACGGCAGAATGTCCTGACGCAAGGGCTAAGGCAGCGACACCACCTTCGAGTTCAGCGAGTCGCTTTTCAAAGACATCATTGGTGGGGTTCATCAGTCGGGTGTAGATGTTGCCAAAGGCTTTGAGTCCAAAGAGATTGGAGGCATGTTCGGCATTGTCAAACACATAGCTGGTGGTTTGATGCAACGGCACGGCTCGGGCGTGGGTGGCATCAGGAGAATAGCCTGCATGCAAGGCTTGGGTTTCAAAGTGTGGGGATTGTTGTTCGGAACTCATATTTTCTTTCTTTCTATATGTTTATACTATACAAATTGCTCCCCTAAACGTTGAGTTCTAGGGGAGCATGAGGACTTGGAACGAGAAACTGTTTCAGAGCATGCTAACCTAGACCAACACCCAAAGGCATCGGCATCATGCACATCATCATAATAGAAACGACTAAACGCATGGAAGGCAAACTCGTACATCAAACAATAACACCTAAATCATCTCATGGCGGTTTGCTTTTTGTCAAGCCTGTGTTTGTGATATAGTCTTTTTAATCATTTTTCGTCCACTGTTTATAGAAAGCGTTTTCACTTGTGTCCACCCCTTCTTTAGATGCTATTCATACCCCTGTTTTGCTGGATGCCGTTTTAGACGGTTTAAATCTGCAAGCAGGCAAGTGCTATATCGACGGCACCTTAGGTATGGGAGGACATAGCCAAGCCCTCTTAAAGCAGCTCGCTCTTCTAGGCGAAACACATCCACAGTGGGTGGGGGTGGATCAAGACGCTCAAGCCCTCGCAATTGCCCAAGTTCGATTAGCCGACACACTCAAAACGTTTACAGATGCGACGCAGTGTCATTTTGTACAATCGAATTATAGTCAGTTGGAAGAATGCCTTGAAGCGAAAGGAATAGGTGAAATTAGTGGAGGACTTTTACTTGATTTAGGCGTGAGTTCATTGCAACTGGATGCCCCTGAACGAGGCTTTAGCTTTCGGCGGAACGGGGTGTTAGATATGCGAATGAATCAAAACGCCTCTCAAAGTCTAACGGCTCAAAGCATTTTAAACACCTATTCCTTAGAAGAATTATGTTCGATTTTTGAACGCTATGGGGAAGAAAAATACGCCTACCCCATTGCCAAAGCCATCGTGGCGGATCGCGAGACGACACCGTGGCGGGAGTCTTTGCCACTGGCTCAACTCTGTGAACGGGTGTATCGATTAAAACAGAAATCAGGCAAGCAAAAAGAAGCGAAACATCCTGCCACCCGAGTCTTTCAAGCCTTACGCATGGCAGTCAATGGCGAATTGGAGCATCTGGAAACGACACTTCAGCAATTGCCTCCTTTGATGGCACCTAGTAGCCGTGTGGCGATGATTACCTTTCACTCTTTGGAAGATAGACTCGTCAAGCAAACCTTTAAAACATGGATGCAGGGATGCAGCTGTCCACCTCATTTCCCGATTTGTACCTGTGAAGCAGCCCCCCTGTTTAAAGCGGTGAACCGAAAAGCCATTGAAGCCAGTGAGGCAGAGAAGGAAGCCAACCCTCGCTCTCGATCGGCGAAATTAAGGGTGTATGAAAGACTCTAATCCAGTTTGACTTTACTATATAGTCGTTTCCATAATTTATTATAGAGCGTCTATACGTTGTCGCTACGATATATTTTGTTCAGTCATGTAGGTCTATCTACACTCCGTTCACAAAATAATCTAGACTCCTCGTCTAGCCATCTCTACAAAAAACTCTGAAAACGACTATAATAAAATAAACATCAAAAATAGAGGGCAGCGCTCCAATACAAGAAGAATTAAGACCCGATAACCCCCTCTAGTAGTGCTTACGCCCGACGGGGATTTTGATACCGAGTTCGAGATTGACGCCATTACGAGACCCTGTACGAGCCATGGCTTGAACGTAGGTTTGCACGTCGGCTTTGGTATTTTTCTGTAACCCCACGCCATATTCGACATAATCGCCCAATGCAGGATTACTAATGGCAAATTCATTCGCCCGAATCACGGATCTTTGATACGGATTCATCACCCAATGGGCTGAAATATACGGTTGCCAGCCGTGAATGTTCTTGGTGATACGAACGCCCGGTGCGACTTGAATCGAATGGGTCATTTCAGGATCAATCAAAGTGCCTTGTCCATTACGATAGCTTTCGCCCTGAATAGCGGTGTAGGTGATTTGCCCACTTAACTGCATGACCACTGATTTGGGCAAATGTAGATTATAACCCATTTTGCCAGAAGCAGAAGTATTGAACATGCCATAGCCACTACTATTGTAGTTGCCAATCCTCTCTCGGACTTGAGTACCCCCCGCTGTTGCCATCACCGTCGCATAAAAATTGCCTTTGAAGAAGGACTCCATCACCCCTGCAAAGCCACCATTGACAGTGTTATTGACATTGTTATAAGACTGCACTGATCCATTATACCCTGTGTATAAGGTCGTCATACTTTTAATGCCAAAACGGTGATGCTTGAGAATCGAGTCGTAGCCCACGACCATGCCGTAGCCTGTGTTATCCACCCGATTGGCGGTATTGCTCGAGTCAATTTTTTCAAAACTCGAAAACGGACGATACCATAACGCCCCATTCTCCAAACGATCGTAAATCTCTGAATACTCTGGCATCTCATTTAAAACCGCTATTTTATTGTTTTGATCATACGGCACGCCCGTTTGCATGAAGACGTTATCCATAAAGGTCATGACTTCATCGGCACGACCTAAGGCGACTCGGTTATTGTCAATCATATTCAATGCGATAGATGTCTTGACCGTAGGAGACGCTTGCACAAAGGGATTCGGCTGATCGGTTCTCCAGAAAAATAAAGAGCCGTTGCCATAATCCGAGACATTATAAATATACACAGGCCCTGTTACCTGAGAAAGACTCGGATCCACCGTCATGGCGAGCTGATTCGAGGGGCTCACGAAGACCAGCCCACTATCGCCGTCATTCCACAAGTTAATGCCTGTAATGTTGACGGTATTATTGGTTAAACTACCTGCGGTAATGTGGTCGACTTGTTTGTTGAGGATGTCGACATCGAGAGAGAGGTTTAAGCCGTTTAAATTGGCACTTGAAAGATTAATCGTATCAATTTTATCGTTGATGAGATTGAGATTGGCGTTATTAAAGGCGTTAAAATTGACATTGTTGAAAAACGTCCCTGTGTTGCCGAGATAAAGGCTTCCGCCATGGAGATTCACCGTATTGGTCGCACCGCTAAAGCCACTCATATCGGCGTTGAGTCGAATGTTGCCTGTGGTGGGCGCGGTGGTGGGGATGCCGTTCCCGGTCGGTGTATTCGGAGAACTCATGGTATCCCAGTTGCCTGTACGGTTGAGATGAATGACGTTATTCGTACTGGTGGAGACAATGGGATCGAGTAAAATGACTTCCGCACTGCCTGCATTGAGGTTCAGGGTCGAATTATTGCCTAAGCTCACCCCATTGGCAGATCCATTGGCGGTATTACCACTAAAGCTGACGTTATTGGTATTGGCGATTAAGGTGGCGGTGGCGTTGTTATTCAAACGTATTGCCCCGCCACTGCCAGAGGTGGCGGTGTTGTTGGTGAATGTTACGCCATCGAGGGCATTGAAGGAGCTGTTATCTGCTACATTCACCGCACCGCCATTAACGCTTGCCGTGTTACTACTAAAACTGCTATTGCCCACGAGTGTGGTGTGAGAATTGTCTGCTGTGGTGATGGCACCGCCCGAGCCTGTGCTGGAGCTGTTGCTTAAAAAACTACTCGTGCCTGTGATGCGTAAGGTGGACGAGATGACGTTGGCAATGGCACCCCCATTTAAAGCAGAGCTGTTATTACTAAAGGTCGTATTGCCGTTGATGACAATGGTACCAGGATCGTTAAAAATCGCACCGCCACTTCCACTGGTAGAGCTGTTACCACTGAAGAGGCTATCGCCTGTTAGAGTCAAGGTTGAGTTCAAGTTGTTGATCGCCCCCCCATTTAAAGTGGCGATATTGCTCGTGAAGGTAGACGTGCCGATGAGGGTCAAATCGCCGCCTGAGATATTACTAATCGCACCGCCTGCAGATGTGGCACTGTTGGTGTTAAAAAGGCTAGTGCCTGTGAGGATAGAAGTGCCAGCATTGGCTAGGGCACCGCCGTGGGTGGCGGTGTTGCTCGTGAAGGTTCCGCCTGCCCCGAAGGTGAGGTTGCCTCCGTTGAGGTAAGCCCCCCCACCGCTGGTGGCGTTGTTACTGGTGAAGGTGGTTGCTCCGTTGAAGGTGGATGTCCCACTATTCCACAACGCACCGCCTTCAGTGGTCG
>CAZDMD010000110.1:0-5296 GCA_964506805.1 uncultured Vampirovibrionales bacterium
GTGTAGATAGACCTACATGACTGAACAAAATCATTGTAGCGACAAAGTATAGACACGAGTCAGAATCTTTTTAAAGCACTATAGCACCTGAACGATCCACCACCCACGCCACAAAAAGAAAGAGGGCATTGAGTATCATCATCATGGCAAAGAGCTTCCAAAACACTTGTTGTTGCTTTTCTTCAGGCTGAAAACGTGCAAACAAAGAGGGAATCGAAATAAAAGGAGCGACAAGAGTGGCACTCATCCAAGGCAGGCTGTTGAGTTCTCGGCGTTTGCAGAATCGGTGAATGGCAAGCAAAAACGCGACATTGGGAATCAGGGCAATCGTAAAAAAGAGTAAAGGGAAATTGAGTTCTAACATAACAGGATACTCCTTGAAAAATGTTTAGTGGAGACTCAGGCAAATAAAACCAAAATGATATTACTACAAACGCAAAAAAAGTGCTAATATAAGAATTAACGTTGTCATTCAAATGTAAGGTTTTAAACTAAAATGCGTTCACATCCTTTGTTTTTTCGATCTGCAAGTGTTCTTTTTGTATTTTTGATGCTGTGCGTTAATGCTCTATTGCCAAGCCTGATGCCTACCGCTCAAGCGTGGGGAGGCTTTAAAAAAAACGCACCTATTGAAGTTTCACCCACGCTGAAAAATGTATTGATTATCGGTGCAGAAAAAAATGATGCACGTGTCCTTGAGGTGCTGGAAATCGTACAAGGACTTTTATATGCCTCTAAGCGTCGAGACATTGATGCGTTTATGAAGTATTATGCGAATGCCTACATCAGCGGAGACAATTTAACCCGAAATGAATTGCGAAAATTGATTTTAGAGACATGGGAACAGTATCCTAATATGGTGTATGACACCAAACTGCTTGAAATTCGAGTCAATGGCAATTGGATTACCGTTGAAACAGAAGACACCAGCCTTGCCACTGATTTAGAAACCCCGATCGACATGCTAAAAGCAGGTGTGCCTGCTGAAGTTAGCCTCTTTAGTAAAGCAGGGGGGACGCTTTCCACACGAGCCAGAAACCTCATGTTCCTGCGTAAAGTGGGGGATGCGTGGCGGATTGATAGCGATCAATCCTTGTATGAGGATGCCGTCTTGCGTTATGGGGATGTCTCGGGTCTGGCGGTGGAGTTTTCCGTGCCTGATAAAGTTTTTGCAGGGCAGAGTTATACCGCTGCGGTTCAAGCCGTTTTTCCGCCTAATTCGGTTGCCATGACGTCGGTGAATCGCTCTGAAATGGTGTATCCGCATCCCAAAATCAATAACGCCATGCGGATTATTGCCCCGACGCAAAATAGTTTGGAACGTGTCTTTACCGCCAATTCCAATAGTCGAAATGAAATGGTCAGTGTGAGCTTAGGACTTTTACAGGGCAAACAAGTGATTGCACCTAATGGTGAACCCGCGGTGAGCTTAGGCTTAAGTGGGGTGTTGACACTGGTGAAACGGGTCAATGTGGCATCTAAAGCAGAAGCCCTCACACAAGGCACACCCGATGGCGTGGTGATGTATTCTGCTAATGGCAAGCTGGATTTCCGTGAAAAAGAAGACGCCATTGAAGAGGAAGAGGAAAACGTCAATGAATAAATCGCTTTTATTTGTGATTGCTCCTGAGCAGTTTAAAGATGTCGAACTCCTTGAAACTCGTCGTATCTGCCAAGAGGCGGGCTTTCAGGTGGATGTGGTTTCTACTCAAGTGGGCGATGCCGTCGGCATGGATGGATATGTGGAAGCGGTGAATCTCCTTTTACAGGACGCTGACCCTTTAAATTATGAAGCCTTAGTGATTGTGGGAGGCTATGGCAGCGTCGGGCATTTATGGGATTGCATCCCCTTGCATCAACTGGTCAATGCCTTTGTTGCTCAAGATAAGCTGGTTGCTGCGATTTGTGTTTCTCCTGTGGTTTTAGCAAAAGCGGGCGTTCTTAAGAAGGAAAACGCCACCGTGTGGGCAATGCCTGAAAGTTTAGAGGCTTTTAAGGATCATGGAGTTCACTATCAAGATGCCCCTGTGGTGGTGTCGAATCGTTTAATTACCGCAAATAGCCCTGAATCCGCTACGGCATTTGGGCAAGCCATTGTTGATTTTTTGCAGTTAAAAGTTGATGATTGAGAGATAGAGGAATAACATGATTACAGGTATTTTAAAAACACGGCAAGGCTTAGTGGAATCTCAACATTTGCTGGAATGGGGCATTATGGATGAATTCAGCAACGGCAAGGCGAGTCAAGGCTTTGTGCAGTTGGGGACGTATCTGCGTTCGGCGTTTAAGCCTTTTCAAACCATGGTATTAAGTCAGGTTTTGCGTGAAGCCAATTCAAAATACTGGAAACGTGTCCCTTCTGAGGCGTGGGTGATTGCCTCTGCCTCGCATTCAGGCGATGCCTGCCATATTCAATGGGTGAATTGGTGGCTCGATCAAGCGGGACTCACACCTGAAGAAGCTTCCAATGCCTTACTGTGTGGAAGGCATGCCCCCATGGGGGGAGTCGCCTCTTCTGATCTGCTGTTGGCAACCGAAAATTTATCGTTGTTTCACAATTGCTCAGGGCAACATGCGATGATTTTGAAAGTTTGCCAAGTCTTAGATTGGCCGACTGAGAATTACACTGCACCTGAACATCCTTGCTTTCGTGTAGTGGTTCAAGCACTCGAAAAACTGCTCCCCCGAGAGATGCTACAATGGGGCATTGATGGCTGTCGCTTGCCCACGCCTTATCTCACCCTGCAAGAAACCCTTCATGTGATGACGCAATTCGCTCAAACGGATGCGGCTCAAGTCTTGCTTAAAGCCATGAAGAAGCATCCTCTACTGGTGGCAGGGACGTTTCGTTTTGATAGTTTGATAGGAGAGTTGGAGTTTCCCATTGTCTCTAAAATTGGGGCGGAAGGGCTTTTGGTCGCTTGGCATTTGGAACGTAAAGAAACACTGGTGGTGAAAAGTATTTCAGGAGATTCCGTTATGCGAGATCGCTTTGCTTGGCATGTGATGGCACAACAGGGCTGGTTGCCTCAAGAACTGGCGTTGTCTCATTCGCCGTTATTAGACGATTCACCCTACGCCACCGTGCAAAGTGATTTGCAGGTTTTGATTTAGGTGTGCATCCGTTTTAGCGTTTTTTATCGATTGGGGACTGGTATTTTGACAACTTCATTTTCACAATGGCGTGTGCGTTTGGCGGACTATTTTACAGGCGTGGATGCGACCTTGATGCTTGCGTTTTTAGGCTGTTGGTTGGGGGGCGTATTTGACGGCTTAGACTCGTCTCTCATGCACATCACCATGCCCCTTGCCTTACGAGATTTAACAGGTCAAGAACCTAAAGCCGTCGCACATTTAGGAAGTATTATCACGGCTATTTTTTTAGTGGGTTGGACGTTTGGCGGCATACTATTTGGCTACATCGGCGACAAATACGGTCGAGTCAAAGCCATGATGGGATCCATTTTATTGTATTCGCTTTTTACAGGCTTAGTAGGCTTAGCCCCTAACTGGGAAACCTTAGCCTTCTTTCGATTCCTCACAGGGCTAGGCATAGGTGGGGAGCTAGTGAGTATTACCACCTTCCTTTCAGAAGTGTGGCCAGAACGAAGCCGTGCCTTTGCGGTCGCCATGCTCATTAGCAGTTACCAAATCGGACAAATGCTTTCAGGGGTCTTGAACTTTTTTGTGCAGGATTGGCGACACGCCTTCTTTTTCGGGGCATTGCCTGCTTTTCTCATCTTCTTTTTACGGCGTAATTTAGGCGAAAGCGAAAAATGGATGGAAGCTCAACTCGAAGATGCGGAAGCCAAGCAAGAAAAACCTTCGCTTCTTAAGCTCTTGTTTGATGTAGAGAATCGGAAAAATTTGCTGATTGGTGCCATTGCGTTTAGTGCGTATCTCACCGTGTTTTGGGCGGGCTTGGCGTGGATTCCTTCATGGCTAGATGCCTTGCCCAATCGCCCTGATGACGCTCGTCCCTTACAAGTCATGTTACAAGGCATTTTTGCGATTGTGGGCTGTACGGTTTCTGGGGCTTTTACGCAGTGGCTTGGGCGTAAGCCTACGCTTGCAATCGGTAGCTTAGGGATTTTAAGTTCGTCGCTTGTCTTATTTTTAGGGTTTAAAACGTTTCACCCTGCTTTGTATGGGGTGGGAGGCTTGTTTGGATTCTTTCATGGGCTAACGCAGTCGGCGTTTTATGTCTACATTCCTGAGCTTTTTCCGACTCGGGTACGGATGTCTGCGGTGGGGTTTTGCTTTAATGCGGGTAGATTGTTTACGGCAGGTGCCGTCTTAATGGTGGGGGTGTTGGTGCAATGGCTAGGTGGTTTTGCACAGTCGGCTTTGGTCTTTACAATGTTTACGCTCTTGATTTTAGCCAGCTTGCTTTTCGCCGAAGAAACAAAGTGCAAAACATTAAAATAAAATGGGTCTAGAGGGATTCGAACCCCCAGCCAAGAAATTATGAGTTTCCTGCTCTAACCATTGAGCTATAGACCCAATTTGGACTCTTTCTTTAGTATCCTTCAAACAACGAAAATAACAAGTCTTTTATAAATAAAACCTCCCTTAGGTGGAGAATTCGAGAGTTCATAGAATGAGTTGAAAATTCAGGGGGACTCCCCCGAAGTGAATTCGGCTGTGTTATCTTGAACAAGTAAGCCACTAAATGGTAACGAATTAAGAGAGAAAACATCCTATGATGAGTCAAGAGTTTAGCCGTCGAGGTACGGTGCCTAATGTCCGTCGTCGTGTCAATTTAGAAATCGCGTATACGCATTCCGTCAATTATGAAGAACCGATTGTCGATGAACAAGAAACCACAGGTTCCTTGTTTCAGGTTGATTATGACACCTATATTATTGCCTTTGATACTGAATTAGACGGCAAGCGACAAACCAATACACTCAAACTCAATAATGGCTTGATGAGTTGGGTCATTATCGGCAATAGCCACACGCGGCAAACCTTTAAGGCGGGCGAATGGTATTCTAATCAATTTTTTGTGGAAGGAACGTCTTTAACCTGCCGTAATAAAACACGTCGCTTGGACTATCATTTTAATGAAGAAGGTGGTTTTATTGACGTATTTTATGAACTCTATTCTGGCGATACGCACTTGGGTTATTATAGCCTTGAAGTCTACATTCATTAAAATTTAAAACACAGAGGATACAGAGAAAGTCTCTTACTCCGTCTCTCTTAGGGAGAGGGTTGCTCAGAAGTCTAGCCATAGTTGATTAAATATATTCCCGTACAGTGCCTATACTTTGTCGCTACGATGATTTTGTTC
>CAZDMD010000111.1:0-5273 GCA_964506805.1 uncultured Vampirovibrionales bacterium
GGCAACCTCAAACAATCCCTATTATAACAAAAACAAAACATGTCAGGTGTTAAGAGAAGCTCCTAAAACACCTGGACTTGTGAATCAAGCGGATTCATAAATCGAGTGATATTGTTGCGGAAGATGAGAGACACTGTTCCCACGGGGCCATTACGCTGTTTGGCGATAATAATTTCAGCAATACCTGGCTTGTCGGTATCTTTATTGTAGTATTCATCCCGATAAATAAACATCACCACATCTGCATCCTGCTCAATGGAACCCGATTCTCTCAAATCGCTTAGCATGGGGCGTTTATCGTCTCGGCTTTCCACCGCACGAGACAACTGCGAAAGGGCAATCACAGGGCATTTCAACTCTCGTGCCAAGCCCTTTAATCCACGAGAAATCGCCGCAATTTCGTTTTGCCGATTTTCCATACCTGTACTACCTGCTCGTCCCTGCATGAGCTGTAAGTAGTCAATGACAATCATCCCAATCGGTTGATTTTGTCGTTCAATCATCAGCTTTCGTGCTTTAGCACGCATATCCATCACCGTCATATTCGGCGTATCATCAATAAAAATAGGAGAATCACCGAGTCGCCCCATCGCACTGGCGAGTTTTGAAAAATCGGATTCACTGATGTTACCTGTCCGAATCCGTTGGGCATCAATTTCCGCCTCCGCACAGAGCATCCGCTGTACGAGCTGTTCTTTACTCATTTCCAAACTAAAAAATAAGACAGGCTGTTTTTCTTTCATCGCCACATTGGTAACCAAATTCAAGACCAACGCCGTTTTTCCCATAGAAGGACGTGCCGCAATAATCAATAAGTCGTTTTTTTGAAAGCCTGAGAGGTAATTGTCCAAGTCATAAAAACCAGACGCCACGCCCATGAGACTACCCTTGTTATTATTTCGCTCTTCAATTTGTTCAAAGGTAATCGGCAAAATACTTTCAATCGGGGTGAGGTTGTCTGAAATGTTATGTTGTGCCACCGCAAAAACAGCTTGCTGGGCTTCATCAATCGCCAGTTCGGCGGAATCACTTTCATACGCCGAACGCACGACTTCCGCCCCTGCTTTAATTAAGGCACGTTGTAAGGCTTTGTCTCGAATAATGGTGGCGTAATAGTTCAGATTCGCAGTGGTAATAACGGCAAGAGCCAAGTCATTCAAATAGGCACGTCCTCCCACATGTTCCAGCATCTCTTGGTTTTTTAAGATTTCTGACACCGAAATGAGATCGACAGGTTGCCCTTTTTCAAACAAGTGGCAAATGGTTTTGTAGATGAGTCGATGACTGGGGCGGTAAAAATGGGCTTCTCGTAAGGTATCCACGACACGAATGAGTGAATCAGGTTCGACGAGGATCCCACCTAAGACGGCTTGTTCGGCTTCAAGCGAATGCGGGGGGATGCGTTCAAAAAAGCTATAATCGGTGTCATCTAGGAGGTGAGCGTCTCTTGTGGGGGTGTTGTCTCGGGAGGGAAGGGGAGAACTCACACCCAAATCAGAGACCAAGTCAAAATCAGGAATTTCAATCTCTTGATGAAGAGAAGACTCGACTTCAACTGATTGTTCTAATTGCTCATTCATCTCAAATCATCCTTTCTCAAGCAGGAATAAAAATTCTTGATGAGGTTCATATGAATCACGAATCCATTCTTTCGTCCACTGCATGCCTGACATCACGTTCTGTTTGTAATTGATTTTCAAAATTTTTAAAATTTTGCCATTTTTATGTAAGACGCTTTCTAGTTCTTCAGCCGTTGCACGCCCCCCTGAACTATAAGACAACAAAACATAACGAGCCTGTACGTTTTGAATCAGTTGATCAATCGCATTAACAGCAAGAAAATATCCCGTATCATCTTTACGAAAATCTTCAAAAGGAGAATAGGAAAGCGTGTCTTTAGAATCGATACGCCTATTCACTTTACCAAATACATCGGGTTTGTCATTTAAACAAATCGTTTTATACACATGGTAATAAGACGCATAGCGAACCCGAGAGGGAGGCATTTTTTCATTGTTCGATCCATAAGGTGGATCAAAATACGCCAAATCATAAGTATTGTTTTTAATGGCTTCAAAAATATTTTGATTCGTAACGAGATGAGGCTCATCGGATTGAATGAAATGAGGGACTTTTAGATATAAATCGTTATAAGAACGAGATGACCACTCTCTTAAGTACGACGCATAATGCCCCATCGTGTTATCCACCCCGTCAAGGGCATTGATTAAACTGGTTAGCAACACATTTTTATCTATGGGATGGAGATTTAATGAGTCGATATGTTCACGAATGGCATCTAGCTTCATTGTGTTTTTCAACTGCCAAGGACGCTTCTCTTGCAATGTATTTTCGGGTAAGCCACCATAATGCTCTGAAAACCAACCTTCAAAAGGCGTAAGGTGATTTAACTCATCAATTAAACTCTGATAGTAGGATTTAGATTGAGTCGCTTGAAGATAACATGACGCAAAAACGCTCGACCAGACCGCCAAGTCATTACTATGAACTTTATAACCAGAACGAGCAAGAGCTTGTGAAACCCGAGTCGTTCCTGCAAAACCGTCCAAGACATGAGGCACATCTAAGGGTTGTATCATCTCCAGTATGGTGGGGATCAGTTTTAATTTAGAACCTGCATACTTAATCCCTTCCGTTTTCACATGAAAGTTCGTTCGGCTCGACGTATTCTGAAAAAGTTCCACATTAAATAACGAAGCCTGTACACTCATTTAGGGGGTGTACTCCATTTTTAATTGCGTTATATCAGACTGAATACTATTAAGGGCAATACGGTGTCCACGTTCTGAAGCGACTAGAGCATGTGAAAACAGGTTGACTAAAATTTGATTCTCCGTGTAATCAATCCAACCACTTGTTAAACTATCAAAATAAGAATAAGCACGTTTTGTATTTGTCCACACGCCTCGTTGAAGGGCATTCGCATTTGCTCCCCCATATCGTATTTCAAACAAGTAATTTTGATTGCTATCTAAAAAACAATACACAGGATGTTTTCGTCCGTGTCCTAGACTCTTATAGTCTATTGAACTCACCGCATTTAACACCTTGTGTTTATTGAAAATTAAAATATTGTATCGTTTTTTTTTCTCATCATAAATT
Organism: uncultured Vampirovibrionales bacterium; assembly: GCA_964506805.1. Classification (GTDB taxonomy): domain Bacteria; phylum Cyanobacteriota; class Vampirovibrionia; order Vampirovibrionales; family JAJTHC01; genus JAJTHC01. The sequence goes on from CAZDMD010000111.1 coordinate 3,124, forward strand.
AAAGGTAGTGTATTGTTAGAAAAAAAAGCTTGGAATTCTTCACGTTGCAACAATGCGACAATTTGTTCACGATTAGTCAGTTTACTATATTCCGCTTGTAAAAGAGGAAAAAGAGAACTAGACTTATCTGTAGAAAGTTGCAGAGGTCCATCACCATATGCTTTTAAACTCACAGGAAAAGTTACCCCTGTAATTTCAGAGAAAATTTTTATATCTTCTTCATTCGCTTTAGCACGAAATAAATCTTTTCCGACATGACTGGATTTATAATCATACATGTACTGATTGATAAACTCTGAAATCGCAATTTCAGCTAAGTCACCATGGGTTTTATTCCCAATCAATCTCATGGTAAAGATATTGCTTAAGGTCAGCTTGATTAAATTTGGATTTTTTGAGAAAAGTGTTTTCAAACGCAGAGAAAACTCGTAAAAATCTTGTTCAAAATACAGGGGAAGTTCTCGATTAGACATAAAAATCCTCCTGAAAAATATGCTGATGACAGGAATCGAACCTGCGACCTACGCGTTACGAATGCGTTGCTCTACCGACTGAGCTACATCAGCACCTGAATTACTACTATACGTTAAACATCCTAAAAATCAAGCCATCTTTCACAACAAAGGACGCTTTGATTGAAGCGTCCTTTGCATAAAATCAGGTTATACCTTAACCAACGGCTTTGGCTTCAGCCGCCAATAAAGCAGGATCAATCTTCAAACTAGGCCCTTGTGTGGAAGTCAAATAAACAGACTTCACATACGTTCCCTTCGCCGCAGAAGGCTTTGCTCTCATGACCGTATCGTATAAAGCAAACATATTGTTTAAGAGTTGCGCTTGCGTAAACTCGGCTTTACCTACACCCACATGCAAAACGCCTTGTTTGTCAGGACGAATTTCAATACGCCCCGATTTCACTTCACGCACGGCATCTTTTACGTTAGCGGTAACCGTACCACTTTTGGGGTTTGGCATTAAGCCTTTAGGCCCTAGCACTCGCCCGATGCGTCCAACCTGTGCCATCATATCAGGGGTGGCAATCAGGACGTCAAAATCAAAAAAGTTTTCTTTTTGAATACGTTCTAGTAACTCTTCAGAACCGTAAAAATCCGCACCCGCTTCTTTGGCTTCGTTGACTTTTTCGCCTTTGGCGATAACCGCCACACGAACCGTTTTGCCTGTGCCTTCAGGTAAAACAACCGTCGTACGAATTTGTTGATCGGCATGCTTCATGTTAATGCCCAAGCGAATGTGAAGTTCAACGGATTCATTGTACTTGCTCACTTCTTTTAAAACAGACTGAAGCGTTGCCACTCCCTCATTCAACGAGGTAGGTTGCTGAACGCCTGCAAGCAATTCTTGCATTTTTTGTTGGCGTTTCGTTTTTTTTGTAGCCATGGCGTGCTACTCCTTTACATTTATTACGTTAATACAGTGTTATACCAGTGGATTTGTCATCAATAACAAATCCTATAACAACGAATCCGGCTAGTGAATCAAGCTATTCAACCACCGTGATCCCCATAGAACGAGCAGAGCCTCGCACTTGCATTGTTGCCGCTTCTAGGTCGTTTGCGTTTAAGTCGTTCATTTTGACTTGTGCAATTTCTCTTGCTTGTGCCATCGTGATTTTACCGACAGGTTGCAAGGGATTAGCCGCTGCTTTCGGAACGCCTGCTGCTTTTTTAATCAAAAAGCTAGTGGGGGGCGTTTTAAGTTCAAACTCAAAGGAACGATCTTCAAAAACGGTAATCTCAACAGGGATGATGTCCCCAACGCGATCCGCCGTTCTGGCGTTGTATTCTTTACAAAAACCCATGATGTTGACACCATGTTGACCCAAAGCAGGACCAACAGGGGGCGAAGGGTTTGCTTTACCAGCGGGGAGCTGTAACTTGATTTTACCCGTGACTTTTTTTGCCATAGTAGGGAAATCCTCCAAATTGTAACGTGAAACCCATTGCGATGAAGCATGGGTCGTCTTGATATAAGCGTACGAATGAAAGCGAAAATAGCATTTTATACTTTTATTCATACTTATTTGTTAGCTTAATTCAAACACAGTCAAATGCAAATTATTCTCTGCAAAAATCTGAACACCTGACGTAATAGAGGTGCTTCCAATTGTGAGGGGTTTTAAGCCGTAATGT
>CAZDMD010000112.1:0-5204 GCA_964506805.1 uncultured Vampirovibrionales bacterium
AATTGGCGTTTTGTTGCCTCATCCTTGAAAGACTAATTGATTTATTTCTCGGATAAGCTCTAAGTCCCTACATCAGGGCTTGCGTCGCAAACCGTTATTTATCAATCGCTTTTACACGTTGCCGATACTATACAACAGAAACATAAAGAACTAAAACAAGGTGCTTTGTGGGAAATATATGAAAGCCCCCCTGATGCGAGTGGCATCAGGGAAGGTATTGTTTCTAACGAACAAGAGGGTCTTTGTAATTAGGGAGTTTCGTTATAGCAGTTAAAGCATCTTGACATAATTGTATTGTACTCAAAAGTTGTAGATTTGTCATTTTCGGAACGGGCAGATGCAATTCTTTTCGCAAGCTGCTTTCTTCAGTTGTGCCTGTTATATAATTAGAAGTTAAACCGTTAGGTCTTTTCAAATCATCAGGAAACTGTTTAATGTTTTGTTCGCAAGGAGTAAATGTAGGAAAATAATTGAAATCAGTGGCAGTTAAACCACCTTTTGAATAGAGGGAGTATCTCTCTTTACTTTCAGCACTCTTAATAGTTTGAATGATCTCACGTTGTAAGCCAACAGGATGACTCAAATAGAAATCTACACGCGTTAAAGGATTTTTTTCATCCTTTGGCAGATTCCCTACGAACCGCTTTAAACCTCCTAGAAGTTTAAGCAATTGAGAATCTGATTGAATCACATTACCATTACCTAGACCATCGCCTTTGCTTGCAAATTGAGGTCCGTAATACTCTTCAACTCCCACTTGCCCGACTTTATAGAAGGCGTCTGGTATTGCTTTGCTAATAGCCTGCTGAAATAACTCTAATTCCGGTTTGTTCTTGCCGAAAAACCAAATATATCCTGAGCCGTTTCTTTGATTATTATAAGCCTTCAGAGGCTGTGCTTGCTGACGGGGGGGGGCATAGGATGACAATTGTAACATAGTATTGTTACCTTTCAGGGTTAATTAACGGAACATAGAGAAAAGCCAAAGGCTCATAGTTAAATAGTATAGTAAATAAAATTGATGTCAAGCCTAATAAAACGCCAAAGACGGCTCTATTCGTTCCCCCTCCATTCCACCGAGTCCCCTACAGCGTCCGTTAAAACCGTCGAAAGTGTTCCAAAACCTTCTTCAAACCTTAGTCCACCGAGGCTCCCCTATGATTACGCTACTAAACGCTATGAACATTTCTTCTTCAGGCATGACGACCCATGCCCAACGCGCCCAAGTCCACGCCACCAATATGGCAAACTTGGGGACTATACCAAAATAAATAGTGGTGGCTTCCGTGGTGTTGCACTAAGAAAAGTGGCTCGCAAGCAAATCTTCCCACTTATTGAGACATTAAAATTAACGCAACCTGAATAAAAAGTCTTTAAATTGCTCAAATAAAGACTTTCCTTAACTATAAAAATCCTGTATACTCATAAGTCGTATGGTATGTTTTGCTAAAGGATCTTTTTCATGGATTTTAAATTACTCACTTTTACCTTACAGCATGACTGGGCGGTGTTATCCCCGATTTTTATTGCGTCGATTATCACAGGGAGTGTGATTTTTAAACGCATGAGCTTCTTCAAAAGCCAGCAACGAGATTTAGAATCCTTCGTGCAACGCTTACAGCGTGAACTCGCCAAACGCAACTACGACAACGCTCTGACGATTAGCGAACAACTCGGTGGAATTTTTGGGCGTGTGGCTCAGGAAGGCATTCAGCTTTTACGCCAACACGCTAACGATGCCAAAGCCTTTTCAAGTGCCTTTGATATTACCCTTGCTCTTGCGGTGCGTCGTTTGGAACAGGGCTTAAACGTCTTGGGGACGGTAGGAACAGTTGCCCCTTATTTGGGCTTATTTGGAACAGTCGTACGGATTTTAATTACCTTTGGTGAAATGGCAAACACCACCGCAGGACAATCCTCTCAAGTCATGTTTGGGATTGGCTCTGCTCTGATTGCCACCGCTTTTGGTTTAGGTGTGGCGATTTTAGCCGTTGTGGCGAATAACTATTTTAGATCCAAAGTCGAGTTGTTTGAAAGCGATTTTCAGCTTATCAAGCTGGTGATGCTCTCTTCAATGGAGGCTCAAGCCCCTCAAGTGCCTTCTAACGCATTTGCACATGAGCATCCTGCTCACGTTTAGTTTTTTTCCCATTTTAGGAGTCTTTTGCCATGGCAAGCGTGGTTCAGCGTTTTGACGAAATCAACATCACCCCCTTAACGGATATTTTTTTGGTGCTGTTGATTATTATGATGGTCATTGCCCCTAGCATCCATCAACAAAACAAAGCCTTGGCGTTACCCACCATTGAAAACGGTAAAGCCATTAGCCACAACCTCATCACGATAGACGTCAACGCCCAAGGCGAGTTTTGGATACAGGGCAATCCCATTGCTTACAGTATGCTTTCAGAACAAATCAAAGCCTTGTTACCCACCGTAACAGAACAAAAGGTTTTATTGCGTGTGGATAAAGCTAGTCAAAATGAGGCGGTTTTAAAGGTGATGAAAGCGGTGGCGAGTACAGGCGTAGAACGTTTGGTTTTTGAAGGCAAGGCAGACTCGTCTCAAACACAAGCCTCTCAAGCCGAAACGTCCAATAGCTATGAAGAGGAAATCGCCGAATGATAAGTGCAGGTCGTATCACCAAGCGTTTTGACGAAATTAACATCACCCCCTTAACGGATATTTTTTTGGTGCTGTTGATTATTATGATGGTCGTGGCTCCTATGCTCAACAATCAGGGTTTAAACATTAGCTTGCCCGCTATCACAGAAGCCCCACTTCAAAGCAAAGTCTCTCAATCGATTGAGATTGAGGTAAACGCTTCTAATCAAGTGTTGGTGAATGGTAAGGCTATGGCGTCTTTAGAGACGCTCACCCAAGACTTAAACGCCTTGCAAAGCAAGTTTCCAGACGGCGTGGTGTTAGCGTTACATCCAAAGGCGTTGCATGAAACAACGATGGGTGTAATGGATGCCGTGCAAGGGGCGGGCGTTCAAAATCTCTCCATTGTGGAAGACGGCTCGTTTTCGGCTTCAAAAAGATCGGGAAACACTTGACATACGGGCTTTTAGCATTATTGTTGAAATGTGGGTCAATCCACTGTTTTAACTCTCTACTGTTGATAAAGGTCAATGAAATGCAAATCAATCCCTCTCTTTTCTCGTATGCTCCTGCTCCTTTTTCTAAGAATCATGCGAATACGCAAGCCCCCCAAATTTCGCCTCCTGCACAAAGACAAGGGGCGGAGATTGATCATTCCGCTTCAGTGGAGTTGCTCTCTCTTTTCTCTAAAAATTCTAATAGACTACCTGATTTAAATGAAGCAATACAACAATTCGCAGAGAATGGAATCCAATATTCCCGCTTGAAATATATCCCTCAAAGTGATCTAAGTGATCTAAGTGATCCAAGTGATCCAAGTAATCTTGTAGGTTTTGTCCTTGAGCCAAAGGGTGATATAAATAGAGAACTCTTTACTATTTTAAACCCCAATGCAACAGAGATTGATGACATTCTGACACTATTTCAATTTATGATTAAAAAGGAAAAAGAATGCATTGATGCCTTTCAAAAGTCTCTCCGAAACGCAGATAAAGCAAACAAGAATTCTCATAGAGGGTGATGCGTTTTTATGGTAAAGTAAGACTATATTGCATTGAATCCAAGGAATACTTGCCATGTCCTTGACGCTACCTGAAACTTTGGAGGCTTACTTAAGCCGTCAAAACCAAAGCCTTAAACCGTATTATGACAAACTACTAGCAGGCGAACGCTTTAACGAAGCCGATGCTATTGCTCTGTATCATCACCCTGATTTACTGGGCGTTGGCATCCTTGCCGATTTAGCCAGACGCTTGCGAACTCCCGAAGCCGAAGAAAACTATGTGTGGTGGGTGCATAATTATCACATTAACCCCACCAACATTTGCGAAGATACTTGCCATTTTTGTTCCTTTAAAAAAGGAGCATCGTCTCCTCATGCGTATTTTTGGGCGATTGATAAAATTTTAGAGGATATTCGAGCTTATCCCCAGTATGAAACCTTACGAGAGTTTCATATCGTGGCGGGGCATTATAAAGGGGCTAATCTCGCTTATTATGCGGATTTATTTAAAGCCCTCCGCCGAGAGTTTCCTTATGTCAACGTGAAAGGTCTCACCGCGGCGGAACTGGATTATCTGGCAAAGCTCGAATCCATTTCCGTAGAAGAGGTGTTGGATACTCTAATTGACGCAGGTTTGCAAGCCTTACCCGGTGGAGGAGCGGAAGTCTTTGCGGAACGCATCCGTAACGAGGTGTGTCCCGGTAAAATTACAGGCGAAGAATGGCTGCACATTCACGGCTTGGCACATGCACGAGGCTTGAAATCTAACGCCACAATGCTGGCTGGCTTGGGGGAAACCCCTGAAGAGCGTGTGGCTCACATGCTTGCCTTGCGTGAACAACAGGATCAATCGAGGGGGTTTTTAAGTTTTATTCCCTTAAACTGTTATTATGAAGGCAACCGTATAGATCCCCAATATGCGTTAACAGGCTTTGAAAATCTGAAAAACTTTGCGGTGGCGCGTTTGGTTTTGGACAATTTTCCTCACATCAAAGCCTTTTGGATTCACATTGGCGAAAAAATTTCTCAAGTGGGACTCAATTTTGGCGTGGATGACATTGACGGTACGGTGATTCAAGAAAAAATCGCCCATTCCGCAGGGACACAAACGGCTCAAGGGTTGACGATGCGTCAACTGACGCACCTCATTCGTCAGTCGGGGCGCTTGCCAGTGGAGCGTGATGCGTTTTATAATGTGGTAAAAGTTTGGGATGAAGAAGCAATGTCCGCACTCGTTCCTGAACCCGTTCTCAAAAAAGCCTATGCGAAAAGTAGTACTTACTAAATTTTAGCCTACCAAATGGCAATTAGCCACAACAGCCCTGCCGCAACGGCTGATGTGCCGATGATTTGTAGCCATTCTTGTGTATTTAAATTAACTCGGTGATCTAAATGACGACGTTCAAATTGAGCTTCCGAAGGGGTCATCCAATCTGCGTTGGGTGAGTCGTGGAAAACGGGGGGATTGGGCAATGTGTAACCTGCAGGCTCTCCAGAGCTGTATCCATTACCCGCTACGAAAGGGGATCCTCCATACATAAAACCTGTATAAGCACCGCCATAGGGAAGTGGATAGTACGTCATTTTCCATGAATCC
>CAZDMD010000113.1:0-5111 GCA_964506805.1 uncultured Vampirovibrionales bacterium
CTGTATTTTCAAGTGTTTGCAATTTTTTTCAATGGCTGTGATTAAAGCACATAGGGGGATATTGGGATCATTTAGACGCATAAGGCAACCTCAAACAATCCCTATTATAACAAAAACAAAACATGTCAGGTGTTAAGCTGGCTAAGTGGCACAATTTGACCTTGACTTGTTTTTGTGCAATCAATTAGAATAGGCAACTCTTTCAAAATAATAGGCTTGTAAGACAATGATTTCAAATACGTCTCTTTCATTCTCTCCTTGGGGATATTCTTCTTGGGGATATACGTCTGTTCCTGATTCGCCACGCAAGGCGGAAACACCTGTGCTTGAAAAGCGGGAAGTCTCTGCCCCTAAAGCGGAGGTCGCTTCGCTTAAAAATCCTTCCAATACAAACGATTTAACCCCTGATTCTCTCAAAAAACTAGGGATTAAAATGCTCCCTGCTCAAAAGCTCCCCAACGGTCATACGGTGGAACATTATGTGCTGAAGAATGGACATCAAATTTATTTTGAACGTCGTCCTGATAATTTGGTATCCTTACGCACCTTTATTCGTACAGGCTCAACCAATGAAAACTCGGTTTTTAAAAGTGCCTTGTATCCTGAAACAGGTTTTCAATCGGGGATTGCACACCTCGACGAGCATTGCCACTTCCTCACGACCGAAAACTATCCGAATAAAAACGAGTGGGTCGAACACATTGAAGCCTATGGTGTGGATTTAAACGCCAGTACCAGTGATGAAGAAGTCCAACATGAACTGCACTTTAATCGGGAAGATTTACCGAGCATGTTACAGCTTCATGCGGAACAGGTCTTGCACCCTCGATACGAAGAAGCCAACATCGAACAAGAGCGTAAAAATGTGCTGAATGAAGCCAGTGAACGCTTGGAAAGCTCTTCCCTAAGATTGATGGACAAAGGCTTTGAACTCTTTTTTGAACGCCCCGTTTCATATCAAACGCTTGGTACGAAAGAGGATGTGCAATCCACCAAAGCTAGCGATTTAAAACGATTTTTTGATACCTTCTACACCCCTACCAATATGTTGACGGTGGTCTCAGGCAATGTGAATCCTGAAGATGTGTTGCCGTTAATGAATAAAGAGTTTGGGCATCAAATCGGCAATCCTGCCCCTGTGAATGATGCAGGCTTAAAATGGGCGTTAAAACCAGGTGAAGTCAGAGAGCAAACCTATGTAGATCCGAAGCTCAGTGGACTTTCGCTGGTTTTATTAGGCTTTGAAGGGCCAAACAAAAAAGATTTAAAAGGCAGAGCCATTCAAGAAATCTTGACGACGTATTTAACAGGCGGTGAATTGTCGCCATTGAATCGAGAATTAGTCGAAAAGAATCACGTCGCCATGGATGTTTCGATGATGAATAGCCCCCAAAAGCAAACGGGGATGTCCATGTTTATGATGCACACCTTTGAAGGCTATGAACAAAAATCCGCCAATGCGTTAATGGCAGAACTTCACAAGTTAAGCACGCAACCTATTGATGAACAGACTTTGCAAGCCGCCAAAGAAACCTTAATTCATCAACAAAAAATGAACCTGCAACACGGAGAAGACTCTAGCTATGCGATTGGAGCGGAAGCGATTAACGGCAATTTGAACTATTTAAGCCGTTATGAAGACTACATCAATGCCGTCGGTCCTGAAGATGTACAAGCCTACGCTCAATGTTATCTAAACGGTAAAACCTATGCACTGGTCTATGCTTTACCGGGAGATGAAGCCAAAGAAGGGGCGAAACGATCCAACTTAAAAGGGATTCTTCCCTCTTTTAAGGGGCAGGTCGGTAACGAGAAAAAGGAAGCGTCTTCTGAGGAAGAAGCAGTGGCACCCGTGAGTACGTCCCCCGCCCCTAGTGCGGACGTGAAATGGACGACACCGCCCGCCAATCCCATCACGCCCCAAAAAATAAATCCTAAAACAAACCCTTAACGTTCTTTTAAACGCACCATAAAGGTATTTTAATGATGTTTACTCGCTCTTCTCAATTTTTAAGTACCCATATTAGTCTTTTGTTTATGGCAAATTATCAGCCTCCCACTCAGAACCCTAGCACAACGACGCTCAATCCGCCGATGTCCTCTCTAAGCAGTGGAAGCATCCCTGCCATGCCGAAAGTGAAAGTTGCCCCCAATTCAGATGAAGAAAAGCAGTTACTTCAGAACTTGGCACAAAGACCGTATGGAGCAAAGCCTGTTTTACTGCTTAATGAACTCGACACCAAAAATAATCCTGATATTGAAGCCATGACGCCTATTGCCCTTCAAAACGGATCGCAAGGTTATTTTCAGCAGGTGCATAACCGTCCTACGTCTACGGTGGAGTTTGTGCTACCCCTATTCCCCGATACCCCTGAAATGCACCTCTCTAACAACGTATTACTCAACGGCACAATCGAAAAAAAGAAAAAACTCACAGACTTACAAGCCAAAGGCATCACGGTTGATACCGTGGTAACGCAGGATCATTTTGCCCTTAACATCAACGGCCCTGCAGGACAAGAAAAAGACTTAATCGCCATAGGGCTTGATTTTTTAGGTACGCCTTCTATTGATGAAAAAGAATACGAGTCCTCTCGTACGCTTGTCATGCAAAACTTGTTGAATCTGTCCAATAAGCCTGATTTTCAAAAAGCGGAAACCGTGCAACGTGCAAGAGTCGGCGACGATCACCCCTACGGCAAATCCACCTTGAAAACCATTTTGGAAGTTAAAAATTTAGATCCCCAAAGTACGATTCAAGAGTTTAAATCCAGCTACGCCCACCCTGAATTGACGCAAGTCGCTATGGTATCAGGCTTGTCTGCCACGCAACAGGCGGCCTTGTTTAATAGCCTTGCTGAAGAAAAAAATTGGAAGACCGATTCGCAAACCCCTGTGCCGAAGTCGCTCGTCAATATGCCCCCTGTCGTGGAAAAAAAGCTCGATGCACCAATCCTTATTTCAGATAATCGCTTGGATCGGGTGCATATGTCTACCTTGTGGAAAGCCCCTGAAGTCGGTAACCCTGATTACCCCAAGTTTGTGATGATGAAAAACCTCATGGGCGGGATGACAGGTTCACTCTTTAAAACCATGCGAACGGAACGAGGCTTGGTGTATAGCACCTCTTCTGGGGTGGAAGCGAATAAAAATTATGGTGAGTATGAAGTTTCCGCTGAAATTGACACCGATAAACTCCCCAATGCGATGGAAGGCTTAAATGATGCGATTAACGCTTATGTCAATGCCCCCCCAACGGATGAAGAACTCGCCAAAGCCAAGCGTCGTGTGATTCACAGTATGCGTGAACAAGAAGCCAGTAGTGAAGGATTGATTGCGAGTACCACGACTCGCTTACGAGATGGCTTGCCTCCGATGAGCCGTAATGAATTGCAGGCACGCTACTTGAACGTAACGGCTGGGGATGTGCAATCGGTAGCCAAGCAATACTTAGGCGACGGATCGTGGAAGATCCTTGCTTTAACAGGGCCCGAAGACGTTTTGACGAAGACCTATCCCAATGTGCCGATGATTCAGCGTGAACATTATTTAACGGACAATGTGGATAGTCCTCAACACGGTCATATTTACGTCAAAAAAGGCGAAGAGCCGATGTATCCTGCCGAATACGTGGTAGAAAAGCAGGATGCGTCTATTCAAGCCTCCACGTTGGTGAAGCAGGCGTTGAATCGTTTGGCATGATATTTATGGTAGACTGGTAGAGAGAAATCTTTGAAAAAGAAGCGAGGATCTATCTGTGTCTACGGGAATCGTCAATGAAATCGGTCTTTTAGGACTATTGCTCGTGGTGAGTGCCTTGTTTAGCGAAGGCTTTAAACGCATGGGGCAATCCACTTTAATTGGGGAATTGCTGGTGGGTATTGTTCTCGGGCCTTCTCTCTTGGGGTGCTTACATCCGTCGCCTACTTTTGATTTGTTTATGGAAATGGGGCTTTTACTCCTGTTGTTTGAAACAGGGCTTGAAACGCAGTGGCGAAGCATTCTAAAAGTCGGTTCAAAAGCAACGTTGGTCGCCATTGTGGGGATTCTTCTGCCTTGGCTAGCGGGTACAGGCTTTGCTCTGCTGAATGGCCTAAGCACTTTGGCGTCTACCATGATTGGGGCAACGCTAACCGCCACCAGCATCGGGATTACGGCTCGTACCTTGAGTGATTTGAATCGCTTGGAAAGTGATGAAAGCCAAATCATTTTGGGGGCAGCGGTTTTGGATGACATCTTAGGCTTGGGGGTGCTGGCGGTGATGCAGGGACTTGCCATGAATCAAACACAAGCCGTACAAGGAGATTCCTTTAATTGGATGCTGTCTGCCCTTGGGATACTACTATTAGGTGGCTTGATTTTCCTTTGGTTGCGGTATCAAAACATTGAATCACAATTACCGTCTCAAATTAAAGAGACGTTCAAAACATTAGGGACGAAACTCCTGACCATTGCGGATGGCACCACGAAAGAGCAAATGATTGTCGTGGGATCGGTTTTACTTTTTTGTTGGGCGGTGCAATCGTTGCTTGGGATTTCCATGGCGTTGGGGGCATTTGCCTTTGGTTTGCTTCTGAAGGAGCGGGAGGGGCATCCAGAATTTAAGCTGGTCTTACGAGATGTAGAAGCCTTTGCCTCGATTATGACCCCCTTATTTTTTATCGGGATTGGGATGCAGTTGGATGTACGCCAGCTCAATCCCTTTGATCCCGCACAAGTGAAGTATTTTATGTTAGCCCTGCTTTTAACCGTCATTGCCATTATCACCAAAGCCCTTGCAGGCTTTGCGGTAAGAGACAAACATCTCAATTCGGCATTTATTGGGATAGGGATGGTGCCTCGTGGTGAGGTGGGCTTGATTTTCGTGCAAGTGGGGAAAGCCTCAGGCTTGCTTTCAGAGCTGTGGGCGAACATCCTGATTGTGGTGGTGATTTTGACCACTTTGCTTGCACCACTCCTGCTCAAGCGAATCGCACAGAAAAGCGTTTGCTAGAAGGCAGTCCCTTTAAGACTGGATACCCATGATGCGTAAGATACTATCTAAAAGTTCAGCACGTATAGTCGATTAAAGATGTTTCCGAACAGTAGGCTAAACGAGGAGCCTAGATGAT
>CAZDMD010000114.1:0-5079 GCA_964506805.1 uncultured Vampirovibrionales bacterium
AACATCCAGCTTTAATTTAAAACGCAACACTCATTTTTCTCAATGTTCCCTAATGTCCTACCTCTTTAGCGCTTTTAGATGCCACGCTCCCCAAGCCCCTTACAGCTGAGCAGGCATTTCAAGTTCTATTCCTACCTCTTCCTCGCTGGAAGGGGTTTCTTTTTGTTGATTTTTGGCGTAAGCCCGTAAGGCTTGCAGGGTATGGAAGCACGCCGTATTCACAAAGCGTTCCTGTAAACTCACCCGCCCCCAATGCGGATTCAACGGCGTCAGATGTGCCAAGACTTGCCCTGAAGGCAAGGCAATCCCCACCCAAAGCGTACCGATTGGTTTTTCAGGACTCCCCCCCGAAGGGCCCGCAATCCCTGTCGTGGCAATGCCTACGCATCGTTCAGGGGTATCGCTTAAGAGTCGAACCCCTACCGCCATGGCTTTAACGACTTCCTCTGAAACCGCTCCATAACGATCAAGTACCGTCGCATCCACCCCTAAAAACCGAGACTTGGCTGTATTGCTATACGTTACGATGTTGGCATCAATAAAATCAGACGCCCCCGCTTCTTGAATAAAGGCATGACTCAAACTTCCCCCTGTGCAGGATTCCGCAATCGCCAAACGCAAGCCCTGTTGAGAGAGCATCGCCATGAGTAAAGGAGGCAGGGTATCGGCTTGGGCTTCTAGTAAAAAGGGGCGCACGCTTGCAGGCAGTTTCGTTGTAAAATCATCAAAGACGTTCTCCGCCTCTTCAGAAGCTAAGTTTGTGGTCGTCAACCGTAAACGCACTCGTCCGTCGTGGCTGACATAAGGCGCCACCGCAGGAGAGGTAGACTGCATTCGTTCCCCCATGAGTTGCGTGAGGTTGGATTCCCCAATGCCATAAAACCAGAGTTCTCGTGTACATCTCCTTTGAAGTGTTTTTTGATATTTCGTCGCCCACACACGGATGCGTTTTTCCACATCCGTCCACATGGCTTTCATCTCTTTAGGCACACCTGGTAAAGCGACAATCACCTTACGAAAGCCCATAAAATACCACCACATCCCCGGAGCTGTTCCCACTGGATTGGCAATCGCTTCAGCATTATAAGGGAGCATCGCTTGTTTGTGGTTAGAAGGGGGCATGGTTCTGCCCAAAGACTGAAATCGACTGGCAATTAAGGCGAGCGAAGCACTGTCTTCCACCAAAGGAACACCGTAACCTTGGGCAAGAGATTGAAGCGTTAAATCGTCATCCGTGGGCCCTAAGCCCCCCGTGAGAATGAGAATATCGCAGGAGTCCAGCAGGGTTTGCGTGGTGTTGAAAATCGCCTGGGGGTCGTCTCCTACCGTGGCGTGTTGAACGATGAACGCCCCGAGTTGGCTGACTTGTTCAGCGAGCCAAGCGGCGTTGGTGTTGACGACTTCTCCCCACAGCACTTCGTCTCCCACAGCGAGTGTGGCAATTTTCAACGGTGAGGGGGTATCAGGTATAGGAGGGTGAATCATAGATATTTAAGTCTTTAAATTTATATGGTTTAATAGATTTTATCATACATTAAAATTAAAAGGCACCACCATCATGGCAATCAAACTTAAAGATAAAACCGTTTTTATAACAGGAGCGTCTAGCGGTATTGGACAGGCCTGTGCGGAATTGTTTGCCTCAAAGGGGTGTCGGCTTTTGTTGACGGCTCGACGAGGGGAACGCCTAGAGGCGTTAGCGTTAAAGCTGCGTGAAAAATACGGCACGCCCTGTTTGGTCGCAGAATTGGATGTTCAAAAGAAAAAAGCGATTGAAAGCCTTGTGCAGTCGATTCCCGATGCCTATGCAGATATTGATATTCTCATCAACAATGCGGGCTTGGCGTTGGGCAAGTCTCCCTTGCAGGACAATAACCCCAAACACTGGGAACGTATGATGCAAACCAACGTCATGGGACTTTTATATATGACGCACGCCCTACTGCCTAAAATGTTGAGTCGGCAAAAGGGGCATATTATCAATATTGGCTCAGTGGCGGGTCGTCATGCGTATGCAGGGGGGACGGTGTACTGTGCCACCAAACACGCCGTTCGAGCGATTAGTCAAGGACTCAAGCATGATTTGCTCGGCACACCGATTCGAGTCAGCTGTGTAGAACCTGGTATGGTGGAAACGGAATTTAGTACCGTACGTTTTGAAGGCGATAGCGAAAAGGCTCAAAGCGTCTATGCCGACACCACGCCTTTAACCGCTCACGATATTGCCGAAACCATTTTGTTTCTGGCGAGTCGCCCGCTTCACGTCAACATTAGCGATATGCTGGTACTGGCAACCGATCAAAGTGATGCGACCACTATTTTTCGTCATGTGTAAACGAGGCTCTAAAACTTAAAAAAGCCGTTGTGCTTGAATTTCTCTTTTCATGTTACACTGTATAGCATGGACTTTATAATGCCTTGCGTTGAAGCGATATTTTTTAACGTGAGTCTTATGATCCCTTTTAATACATGTACGAGGAGACCGAGTCGTGATGAACGCAACAACAGAAAGTACCGCTTGCCAAATCGGAGCTAATGCCCAGCAAGTGAATGTACCGATTACCGTAGCTCGTGGAGACGGTATTGGTCCTGAAATTATGGAAGCCACCTTAAAAGTGCTAAAAGCCGCAGGGGCAAGAATTGATATTGAAGAAATTGAAATTGGTGAAAAAGTTTACGCGCGTGGACACATGACAGGGATTGAAGATGCCTCATGGGAAAGTCTGCGTCGTACCAAAGTCTTCCTCAAAGCCCCGATTACAACCCCTCAAGGCGGTGGCGTGAAAAGCCTAAATGTAACGACTCGTAAAACGTTGGGCTTGTATGCCAATGTGCGTCCTTGTGTGAGCTATTCTCCGTTTGTGGATACCAAGCACCCTAGCATGGATTTGGTCATTATTCGTGAAAACGAAGAAGATTTATACGCAGGTATTGAGCATCGTCAAACGGATGAAGTCTACCAGTGCTTAAAGCTCATTACTCGCCCTGGGACAGAGAAAATCGTGCGTTATGCCTTTGAATACGCCCGTTTGCATAATCGTAAAAAAGTAACGTGCTTTGCCAAAGACAACATTATGAAGCTCACTGATGGTTTATTTCACAAAGTGTTTGACGAAGTCGCTGCGGAATATCCTGAACTTGAAAACGAGTTTTGGATTATTGATATTGGGGCAGCCAAAATGGCGGATACCCCTGAAGCCTTTGACGTGATTGTCATGGCGAACTTATACGGCGATATTCTTTCAGATGTAGCGGCTCAAATCGCGGGTTCCGTCGGTATTGCAGGTTCTGCGAATATTGGGGAACATTGTGCCATGTTTGAAGCGATTCACGGTTCAGCCCCTCGTCGTGCAGGGCAGAATGTGGCGAACCCTTCAGGCTTAATGCTCGGTGCGGTGCAGATGCTCGTACATATTAACCAGCCTGATGTCGCCGCCAACTTCCATAATGCGTGGCTCAAAACTATGGAAGACGGCATTCATACCTATGACATCTATAAAGAAGGCGTTTCTAAGCAAAAAGTCGGCACACAAGAATTTGCTGATGCCGTCATTGAGCGTTTGGGGCAAAAACCTAGCACCTTGAAAGCGGTGTCGTATCAAGCGAAACCTGAAGCGACAGGCGAAGCAAAAAAAACCTACACTCCTACCGTACCTGCTAAAAAAGATACCGTCGGTGTGGATGTCTTCCTTCATGTGAAAACCCCCACGGATGTAGAAGCCTTGGCATCTAAGTTACAAGCGGCTCAATTGCCTAACTTGCCCTTGAAGTTGATTTCAAATCGTGGACAAAAAGTGTGGCCAAATGGTTTTGCGGAAACTTTCCATACGGATCACTGGCGTTGTCGCTTTGAAAACAAGGACTGGCAGCCTATTTCGCATCAAGACATCACCACCTTGCTTGCGAATGTAGCGGCTCAAGGACTAGATTTCATTAAAACGGAAAATCTTTGCACCTTTGACGGCGTTCAAGGCTGGACGGCCGCTCAAGGCGGTTAGATTTATCCTTGCTTGATGTTTAAAAAAGAGTCTGTTTCGGCAGACTCTTTTTTTCTTGTCGAGAAGGAGCCCAGCTCTGTCATACTTGTATTTTAAAATGCTTATGCTTAAATAAAGAGAGATTATGTAAACTTGCCGTAGTCTATAAAACACTATAACATTTTACTCTGCTCAAGACACGCCACTTCAGTGGTCAAGCCAAAAGGAACGCCGAATATGATGGGATTTGATGATGCCGAACTTAAAAACACTTTAAAAGAAGTGGATGTCGTAGAAACCACGGATGAAGACGGCAACGTTCACTATTTTGAACCCATCGATGAATTTGAAGTCGACGGTAATTTATATGCCCTCTTGATTTATCAGGGAACTTCTTTAGAAGCCCCTGAAGAGGAAGGCTACGACGAAGAATTTGTGGTAATGAAAGTTACGATGGACGGCGAAGAACGTATTTATGAATCCATTGAAGATGAAGCCGAATTCAATAAAGTGATTGCGGAGCTTGAAAATATGGATTTTGAAGTGGACTTGCAAAAAGAACTCGGGATTTGTGATGACCACGTTCATGGCGAAAACTGCTCGCATGAGCATCACCACCACGACAACTAATCGGAGAAAGAGCCTATGCCACCTATTGATAAACGTATTGTAGTCGGAAGCGATCACGCAGGTTTTGCGTTGAAGTCTATTTTAGTCGACTATTTAAAGCAAAATGGCTATACCGTACTGGATATGGGATGCCAAAGCGAAGGCGACAAGGTGGATTATCCTTCTATTGCGGAAGCCGTGGCACTCAAGATGCAGGCGGACGACATCCCGCGTGGGATTTTGACTTGTGGTTCAGGGGTGGGTGTGGCGATTGCGGCGAATCGATTTGCGTGGGTGCGTGCCGTGCATGCCCATGATGCGTATTTGGCTCAACTCAGCCGTGAACACAACGATTCTAACGTTTTGTGCATGGGCGGACGCTTCATTTCAGGGGCGTACGGCACAGTGGTAATGAAGGCGTGGCTCGATGGTCGCTTTGAAGGTGAACGCCACGAACGCCGTGTCAATATGCTCGCTTCACTTTCGGTTTAAT
>CAZDMD010000115.1:0-5067 GCA_964506805.1 uncultured Vampirovibrionales bacterium
CATCGTAGCGACAAAGTATAGGCACTGTACGGGAATATATTTAATCGACTATATGATCGGGAAGCGTCATGACAATACTACTTTTACGCATCCGCAGGGAGAAACACCCACAAATGCGGACGACCCACATTGCAATGCACCGCCCGAGACAACCAACTCAAATTCGTCCACGACAAATACAAGGCGTATCGAGCAAAGTGATAAAAGCCCACCCATCGATGTGGCGTGCCATTATAGAGGTGAGCCAATCGTAAATCCACCGAAGCAATCGGATGAAAGATACGTTGTACCCCGTCATGCCGTGTCGGTTCTTCATCTTGCAGATTATCCAAATGCACCAAGAGTTGCTCAATTTGATTCGCTGGATACGACTTCCAAACGGCATCCGCTTCATAGCATCCCCATTGGCTCGGCAGGGGATTATTCAGCAAACCCAAGAAGCTCCACAGCGTAATGCAAGAGGACCACGCCAAGAAATAGGGCAGAATCCCCACCGTATCAGGCGTGATTTGGTTCTGATTCAAGAAAACAAAAGCGAGTGAAAGCCCTACCACGTTAAACAAAATCGCAAATAAAAACCCACGCCGATGATTCGCCGATCCCCACAAGGTCGAACGGCGTAATTGAATCAGCTCTTTTTCTTCAAGCGTAAATTCTTGCAACCAGCGTTCAGGCATAATAAACCTCGCTTTACTAAGCGTGAGTCCGCCTGTAAAGCCTAAGTCGGAACAACCCCATACGTCAGAGGCATCTTGATTTTGATGCACCCCAAACTGTGCCACCAGTCGTGCGATTTGCGGTTGAAAAATCAACAAAAGCACTTGCACTAAAACCGTCAAGGTTAAAAATCCACCGAGCCATAGCCCACAATACAGCCAAGGTGCTAGCAGATAAAACCCATAAGCCACCAAAAACAAAAACGCCCCATGCACAAGAACGCCACGACTCCACGAACGACTATACTTGGCAAAGGAATCCAGATTGCGACCGTATTGATAAGGCAGAAAAAAACCGCCTAAAAAATCAAAGGGTAGCGAAAGTAGGATATAGCCTAGCACATAAATCAGGAGATTCGCCCAAACAGGGAGGCTATTAAGGGGCATCATGAACGCCGCAAGTGATTTTAAATTCAGCAGAATCAAGACACTCAAAACAACCCAAAAACCCACTGCACTAATTCCCAGCCATAATCGAGATTGTGCGTAAGTTAAGGTCATGTGTGTGTTTCCAATTTAGAGATTATTAAATAATTTCAAGTTTAGTTTAAAAGTAAATGCTTCAATACGAGCAAACGCATATTGTTTACTTCTTCGGAGCAACCGCCCCTTTGCTTGGGAGCGTCGGCATCGCCAAATCTGCAGGAGGTACACGACTTTCTTCCAAGACGACATAGTCTTCCCCGAGACGCTTTTTCATTCGCCCCATTTGAAAGCGTGCCTTAGGCGCATACGGACTTTCAGGGAAACGCTCCGTTATGGTAACAAAGGCATCATACGCCGAAGACCATTGCTCACGATAGCTAAACAGTAGCCCGAGTTGATACAAAATCGGGGCGACGTCTTTGACTTTGGCGTAACGATCCTGCAAATCATCGCTGACTTGACGCAACTCATCGAGCGTATCACTGTCTTCAGGCGTAAAAAAACTTTTATTTTGGCTTTTTTGCAAAAGCAGTTTGAGCTTGGGGGCATAGGGTTCCCACTCTTTCGGGAGGGTTTTCGCTGTCCCTTTTTTCTTGGGTTTAGCCGCCGCATCGCTTTCAGTCATCCACAGCGATTGAGACAAAATGCCTGTCAAACAGAGATAAATTAAGAAAAAACGTTTCATCCATAAGAACATGTGAATGTCTCCTACAAAGGTTTTTCCCAAAATAGCATCGGGACATCTTGATCGCCCAACTGGTAGTCATAAAAGCCCGCTTTTCGATACAAACCTAAGGCGGGTTCGTTGTCTTGACGCACTTCGAGCGTAAGTTTACACGCCCCAATGGAACGGGCATAGTCTTCCACCGTCGCTAGCAACCCCTTGCCGACTCCCCTACCTCGTGCCGATTCCGCCACAATTAAATCATGGATGTTTACCACAGGTGCCGCCTTAAAGGTGCTAAACACTTGGTAGCATATCAACAAGCCTGCTGGTTTTGTGTCATCAACTTTCGCCAAAAACGCATGAGCCGAAGGACATGCCTTTAAACCATTGATGATTTTCTCTAAAATCATCGGTTCAATGGGGAAGCCTCCTCCCATGGGGTCGCGGGCATGTTCATCAATGAGCCGAGGAATCCATTGAGCATCTTGTGCATCAAAGAAATTGGCTTTATGAATGTGTAACACCGTGCTTTCCCTTTAGACGCTGGCTTTTACTTTTTCCGATTTGTCAGATTTTTCAACCTTTTCGACTTTTTCCACAGGGGCTTTGGTTTCGATCGCTTCAGGCAAGGCGTTGGGCAAGGACTCTGAAGGGGCAACCACCACGGTTACCGATTCTTTCGCCAAGTATTTTTGAGCGACTTTCTGAATTTGTTCAGCGGTTACGGCATTGATTTTATCGTCTAGGCTTGCGATTTTCTTCATATCATGCCCAGCCAAATAGGCGGTTCCCACATAGCTTGCAATCTGACCAACAGTTTCGAGGAAAACGCTCCGCTTGCCGACCAAATTACGCTTGGCATTTTCAAGCTCTTCCGCAGTAACCAAAACATCTTGCAGTTTTTTGACTTCATCTCTAAAGCCAATCAAGCACTTTTCGATATTCGATGGTTCAGTCCCGATGTACAAATTAAACGTCCCACGATGCTTCATCATACTGAGGCTAGAACGCACGCTATACGCCAAGCCTTGCTTGTCTCGTAACTCTAGGAACAATCGACTGCTTAAGCCAGCTGACCCCAAGATGTTATCCATAACGCTAAGGGCGAAGTAATCTTGAGAAGTGGCAGGCGGCAAGAGCCACGTTTGGAAAATCTGGGCTTGAGACGCTTCTTCCCACGCTGCGGTATACAAGCGTGATTTGGGGAGTTTATGCTCCTTAAACAATCGATACAACTCCATTTCGCCGTCTGTTCCTTTGGCACGAGGCAAGCTAAACGCCTTTTCAAGGACATCAATCAAACGCTCCTGATCGACATCCCCCGCCACGGAAATCACCATACGATTCGGACGATACGCCTGCATATAGTGCAGATACACCGTATCCCCACGCCAAATCGCATCCAAGCTATTCAGCATGGTGCTAGAAGACGTGCCATAAGGCAAGCCATTCCAGAGCTTACGGGTCAATAAATCCCGAGCCACGGCGGTGGGGGAATCCAAGCTCATTTGCAATTCACCCTTGATTTTGTCTTTTTCGCTCAACAAGCCATCCATTGTGGAATAAAAGAGCAGTTCTCGCATAAAGGCAATGTTGGCTTCTAAATCTTCCGCCTGCATGGAAGCCGACATCACGCTATAATCCCGAGCGGTGTCGGTGTCTAAATCCAAGCACAAGTCATCGAGCTTCACCGCAATTTGTTCCGCAGTCAGATCATAAGTGCCTTTGAGCAGGAGACGATCGATAATATCCATTTCTCCAGGGATGTGGTCGATGCAATTTCCGCCACGCGTATAGACGTTCAACGCCAATCGAGACGCCCCTTTTTGCCGACTAAACAACAAAGTCGGGCCAGACATCAAACTAATAACTTCAAGGGATTCAAGTGTTTTAAGCATGTTGAGGTACCATCACTGCAGTATAGGCTAACGAAGGAAGAAGGTATTGTTGCACGGCATCAATGACATCTTGGCGTGTTAAAGATTCCAAACGCTCCAATGTGCCTGTAACCGCGGTTACATCGCCTGTTACGGTGAGGGCATCACCTAAGGCATCGGCAATGCCTGAACAGGTTTCAAAACTTTGGGCAAAATTGACTTTCATTTTTTTGACGGTGCGAGCAAATTCGGCTTCCGTAATGGGATTTTCGCCTGCAAAATCTTCTAAAATTTGCGTGATTTCCGCCAACGCCGCTTGGGTATCCGTCCCTGTGAAATTCGCCATAATATAAAAGGTATTGCCGAGCTTTAAAGCGTATTGTGTGGAACTCACCATGCTAAAGGCAGACGGCGTTTGTGTTTCCACCAATTTCTGATGAAAACGACTCGCACGGCTTTCGCCCAAAACGGAACTGGCGACATCCAAGGCAAGGGTGGCTTTATAATCGCTCGCCAAAGGCCCATGAAAGCCCAGCATCGCAAAGCGAGTGGAAAACTCGCTTTTCTCTTCTTTATAGCGTTCTGTTCCCACTTTGCCCACAAAACTTTCAGGCGAAGCAGGCTCTTGATAGCTCGTTAAAAATTCTTTCGCATCAGGACGATCCGCAAAATTAAAGGCTTTTTCGACTTTTTTCTTCAAGTCATCCCACTCAAAATCACCTACCACTAAAGTGGTCATATTTTCAGGGGTATACCAACGCCTGTAATACGCCATAATCTGCTCACGAGGAATCGTACCGACAATATGCCGAGTCCCAATCACCTCACGACGATACGGATGCGACTCCTCATACATCAAGTCATTGGCGATATTATACACCCGAGACCAAGGGCGATCTTCATACAAGCCAATCTCTTCAATCACCACGCCACGCTCACGCTTGACCGCAGGTACTTCGCCTTGATCAGGATCGTACGCCTCACCGATTTCTTCTTCAGGCAAAACGGAATGCAAGACCATATCGGCGTGCATATCCACAACGGTATCAAACTCGTTAAACTGCGTATTAGGGCCTGTAACGTAGTAAAACGTGTAGTCCTTCCAAGTGGCGGCGTTAATCATCGCCCCCATGCTTTCCATTTTTTTATCGAACACGCCTGCTCCAAAGCGTTCCGTCCCTTTAAATAAAAGATGCTCCAAAAAGTGAGACACGCCGTTGTTTTGAGTATCTTCATTCATCGAGCCTGTTTTGACCCAAGTGCTGACGTTAAAGACTTGCCCTGCCCGTTTGACGAAGACGAGGGTGTGTCCGTTTTTAAAGGTGCCACGGCGCGCAGGCCGGAACCACAAAGCTGGTTGATGCCGAATGCGGTCCGCTCG
>CAZDMD010000116.1:0-5039 GCA_964506805.1 uncultured Vampirovibrionales bacterium
TTTTACCATCCCCCCCCACAGCCTCTGTCGGGGGGACTTTTGTTTTGAGGGGAGATTTTGATAATCCTAATAATGGAAATCATCAAGTATTTCGAATTGTTCAAATCACATTTGTTATACTCTTCATAAAAAAGATAGGACTTTTTTATGAGTCATGAGTTTGAAATGGGAGCAGAAGCCATACGAGCCTTCCGAAACTTGAGAGCCAACGAAGTCTCCCAAGTGAGGCGCGCCTTGGATATTTTGAAAATCGAACCTCAAGGCGATAGTTCTGAATATCAACTCATGTCTCAAAATTCAAAACAAATGATTTATCGCTACAGAACGACGGTGGCTTTTATTGTATACAGCGTTTCTAAGGAAGAGGAAAAAAGAGTCATTGTAACCAACATCCTTCCTTTTAAGAAAAAGCTGACGAAAGAAAAATCGGGGCATTGAGTGATGTAAAGTTAAGTTGAAACAATTTCTAGACTGGATTCATCATCATTGACATCCATGTAAAGGGTACTTTCAGGTGCTAAGGTTTGTTTTAAAATAGCAGTTGCCAAAGGATTTTCTACAAACTGACGAATGACACGTTGTAAGGGTCTTGCCCCATAAACAGGATCGTATCCTCGGCGAGCCAGCCATTCAATCGCATGTTCGCTCAATTCCAACGCTAAATGTTGTTGAGCCAACCTTGTGCGGATTTTACTCAATTCCTTTTGTACAATCGATTCTAAAGTCGCCATACTCAAGGGTTCAAACAAAATCGTATCATCCAAACGATTCAAAAACTCTGGCTTGAAAAAACGACGTACGTCCTGCATGACGGCTTCTTTCACTTCTTCACTCAGAGCCGTGCTTAAAGTCGGTTGAGCCAAACGAGCTTCAATTAAGGCGCTCGCCCCCAAGTTACTGGTCATCAAGACCAAGACATTCGCAAAACTAACCGTACGTCCCTTAGAATCGGTGAGTCGTCCGTCATCGAGCAGTTGTAGTAGCGTGTTGAAGACTTCAGGGTGTGCTTTTTCAACTTCATCCAACAATAGCACACAATACGGTTTACGACGCACCGCTTCGGTGAGTTGCCCGCCTTCGTCATGCCCGATGTATCCGGGAGGTGAACCAATCATACGACTCACCGTATGCTTTTCGGAATACTCACTCATATCCAAACGAATCAGAGCAGAATCATCATGGAATAAATAGTTCGCAATCGCTTTTGCCACTTCGGTTTTGCCGACCCCTGTCGGGCCAAGCAATAGAAAGCTCCCCATGGGCTTTTGCGGATCTTTCAGCCCTGCTCTCGCACGACGAATCGCATCGGATAAAACCTGCACGGCGTGATCTTGTCCCATGACCCGTTGACGCACAAAATCTTCAAAGTTCAACAGTGTGTGAGCCTCATCCGCCATCAAGCGTGTAACGGGAATACCCGTCCACTTTTCAACCACTTCGGCAATGTCATCGACATCAATTTGTTCTTTGAGCAAGGTGGATTTCGAAGCATTATCAAGCGTTTTGCTATGCAGTACACTCAAAGTTTTCTCTAGCTCAGGAAGTCGACCGTATTTGAGTTCCGCTGCTTTAGAAAGGTTGGCTTCTTGCTCGGCTTGTTCGATGTCTCGTTTGATGCTATTGATTTGCTCTTTGAGTTCTTTGACTTTTTGAATATGTGTTTTTTCCTCTTCCCATTGACGCTGAAGCAGAGACTGTTCTTGTTTGAGCTTTTGAAGTGTTTCTTGTAAATCCGCCAAACGTTTTTTAGAAGAAGCGTCTTCTTCTTTTTTAAGGGCTTCTTGTTCGATTTCGAGTTGACGCAGATGACGATTCAAAACATCCAGCTCTTCAGGGAGGCTGTCAATATCCGTGCGTAAACGACTTGCGGCTTCATCCATTAAATCAATGGCTTTATCAGGCAGAAAGCGGTCTTGAATATAGCGTTTAGAAAGCGTAACCGCAGCCACTAAGGCGGCATCTTTAATTCGCACCCCATGATGCAATTCGTAACGTTCCTTTAAGCCCCGCAAAATGCTAATGGTATCTTCCTCACTGGGTTCATGCACATGAACAGGTTGAAAGCGACGCTCTAGGGCGGCATCTTTTTCAATATATTTGCGGTACTCATTTAAGGTCGTGGCTCCAATGCAACGCAATTCCCCACGAGCCAACTTGGGCTTCAGTAAATTGCCAGCATCCATAGCACCGCCTTCACCTCCTCCAGCACCTGCCCCCACGACGGTATGCAGTTCATCGATAAAAAGAATCACCCTGCCCGAAGAGGTCTCGACTTCTTTCAGGACATCTTTGAGCCGCTCTTCAAATTCGCCTCGATATTTGGCACCCGCCAGTAGCATCCCCATATCCAGCGAAAAAACGTCCTTTTCTTTCAGTCCTTCAGGGACATCCCCCTTCACGATGCGTTGTGCCAAGCCCTCAATAATCGCCGTTTTACCCACACCTGGTTCACCAATTAAGACAGGATTATTTTTCGTACGACGACTTAAGACTTGAATTACACGGCGAATTTCATCTTGCCTGCCAATAACGGGATCCAACTGCCCTGCTTTGGCTTTTTCGGTGAGGTTTTGTCCGTATTTGCGAAGGGTGGGAAACTCGCCTTCTTCAGGCATATTCGATTGTTGATGTTCACCATAGGCTTTAATAAAGGCTTCCATAAAACGAACCGCACTAATGCCTGCATGACGTAAAAGCCGTGAAGCGAGTCCGCCTTCCTCTAAAATAGCTAATACCATGTGTTCAGGTTGAATCAACGCATTGCCTTGTTGCGTGGTCAGCGACCATGCCACCGCTTGTACGGAACTTAATCGAGCCGAAATAAAGAGATTCCCCGTAACGGCTTGATTCAATCTAGGGCGACTGGCTAAATTTTTCGCCAATTCAGAAACCACGGGGGCGTAATGCGTCCCGAGCAGTTGAGTCAAAGCGTGATGTGTGGGAGTCGTTTGTCCGTGTTCCAGTAGAGCCAAGGTAAAATGTTCCACATCCAGTTCACTATGACGAAACTGAACGGCAATATCGTGGCTCATTTGCATGATTTTTTGAGTATCTTCGTCAAATCGAGTGGTGTCAAACATGGCGCGTGTCTCTCTTTATTTTTTACGGAGGATAACGTGTCTATATTATAATCTTTTTTATGAAAAGAACCCACCGAGATAATGAAAAATTAAGAGAACTAAAAATAAAATGAAGTCATATTAAGATAGACTTGCTTTATGTTAAGATAAAACAATACCAAAATGAATGGAGAAGTGAACTCATGTCTACATCCGCCGAAACCTTTACCCAACATACACAAGCCTTAACTGCTTTAATTGAACGGTTTCGATCAGAAGCCTTACCTCTTGAAGATGCCATTGCCTTGTTTGAAGAAGGGGTGCAACACATTAAAGCCAGTCAAGCCCTTTTAAATCAGACACAGGGACGCTTTCAAAGCATCCAAGAGGCATTGGATGACACCACAACCGCATGATTAAACGAACTGTGTAGTCTTCAGATTGTTGCACTTTGTAACGAAGCCATCAAAACTCGTGCATGTCTACTTCACTTAAGATATGATGAGGTTGCGATAAATGACATTTGTTTTATAAAGTGTTACGTATTGTGAAATTGACATTTGCCTTATTCGGCTTTTACTTGATACAATTTAGTAGTATCCCTGTATTGACTTGTGAAGGAAATCCCCATGCACTACGAAGAAAACCATAATGACTATGAAGCCCAACAAACACGCTTAGATTTAGTGAAAGATGCTCGTGCCGTGATTAAAGTCTTAGGTGTTGGTGGTGCGGGTGGCAATGCCGTTAATCGCATGATTGAAACAGGTATGGCAGGCGTAGAGTTTTGGGTGTTGAATACGGATGCTCAGGTGCTTCAAATGGCACGCACGGAAAAACGTTTGCAAATTGGCAATAAAATTACACGCGGTTTAGGGGCAGGGGGAAATCCCAGTATTGGTCAAAAAGCCGCTGAAGAAAGTCGTGAAGAAATCGCCGCTGCTATTGAAGGAGCGGATATGGTTTTTATTACCGCTGGCATGGGAGGCGGTACAGGCACAGGGGCGGCTTCGGTTGTGGCAGATATTGCCCGAGATTTGGGAGCGTTGACGGTTGGCGTGGTAACCAAGCCCTTTGGCTTTGAAGGTCGTCGTCGTTTACAGCAGGCGAATCAAGGTTTAGAAGCCCTTAAGCAAAATGTCGATACACTCATTGTCATCCCCAACGATCGTTTATTGGATGTCGTCGAACGTCGTACTTCGATGCAGGATGCCTTTAACGTAGCGGATAACATCCTCTTACGTGGGGTACAGGGGATTTCGGATATTATTACGATCCCTGGTTTAATTAACGTCGACTTTGCCGATGTTAAAGCTATTATGCACCAATCAGGCTCTGCGATTATGGGCATTGGTAAAGGGACGGGTGAAGGGCGTGCCTTAGAAGCGGCTCGTATGGCGGTGGATTCTCCTTTGCTGGAAACGAAAATAGATGGGGCCAGTGGGGTCATCTTTAGCGTTACGGGTGGGGCGGATATGACACTGCATGAAGTCAATGAGGCGGCTGAAATCGTGTATGATGCGGTGGATCCTGAAGCGAACATTATTTTTGGTTCTGTGATTGATGATAAGCTGCATGGTGAAATTCAAATTACGTTGATTGCCACAGGTTTTGAATTGGATCAAGGCAATCAAAATAACGTTAAATCTCAAGAAGAGACGTATACAGGCGTACAAAGTCCCTTTGAAAGTTTTATGAGACGTAGCCCTGTCCCTTCGGCTGAACCTGTTGCGGTGGGCGTGGGGGCTTCTTCGTTTAATGCTCAAGCCTCTGTGGGGGGGGATTACAATCCTTCACGCACCAGCAGTATGGCGGAAACCGCTCGTCGCATTTTAGACTTGCCTGATTTCTTGCGTCCTCGCACGAAATAGATATTTTGCGTTATTTTGACCTTTTTTTCAAGAAATTCTAGAAAGGCTAATTTTTTTGTCATGAAAAAAAAGGAAAGTGGTACTAATTAGATAGATAAAAGAGCTTGAC
>CAZDMD010000117.1:0-4732 GCA_964506805.1 uncultured Vampirovibrionales bacterium
GTTATGTACCTCTATGTACACGCCTCAAAAGCCGTTTGTTTTTCCTTGAAATTCCACCTTTCTTGACTAAATGTCAACACCCCCTAGCTTCAAGACTCTATTTGATACTGTATGGATTTGATGCTTGCGTTACAGAGATTTAAAAATTATAATAAAATTGCTAGTAAGTAAAAATAGCATTTTTTTAGATTGACCTATTTTTACGCTACTATCGTCTCTCTTCTTTTTCAACCGAATCTTTCATGAGGTTTTTCGTGCTTTCGACTAATAGGGTGATGCCTTCTACATGGCGACCAACACAAGCTCCATTACAGATGGGTGCACAACCTGTTGGTGAAAAAAATACGGAAGAGACTGAATCGCAAGTTACAAGTCAACCGTCTGAATCTAAAGAAGACGCTAAAAAAGAGTCTTCCCCTAATTCATTTCAATACAAAGCTCAGTTCCTTTGGAATAAATGGAAAAAACCGCTCTTATTCATCGGGGGAACTTTGGGTTTGGCAACACTTGGTACCACGCTAGTACTAACGACAAAACATTACGTCCATGAAAATGCCTCCGTTTCGCCTTTTAAAAATCACCGAGAAGAAGTCTCCAAGTTACAATCGAGATTTATGGCGTTTGAACAAGACCTGAAACGTATTATCGCTACCAAACAACTCACGCAGGGCGAAAAAATACGGCACGGACATTCCGCCGTTTTTTTATTTAATCAAGCCTTAAAAATAAAAGAATTCCCCAACTTAGAATTAGAATCTGCAAAAGTTGAACAACTGGCTAATCAAGTGTTCAAAACGGTTTTGCAATACGCCATGGGCTATGAAGAAGATGTACTACCGACTTTTATTTCTCAATTGCATCGAAAAGAATTATTAGCACCACTTTTGAAAGAAATAGACGGATTTAAGCCCTTAAAAACGGCTTATTCTGATTACATCGATGCACATTACCCTCAATTTATTCAACAGCAACAGGAAAATCATAAAATTGTTAAACAACTGCAATGGAAAACGTATCAAAATAACCGCAATGCGGTGGATTTGTACGGACAGTTTAACGCCTTAGATGAGGCAAAGTCTGCCCTGTTGAGTCAAATTCCTTTCCCTCCTTCAGATGTGTACGAAAGCCCCATGACGAATTTTGAAGCAGCTTGTGTTTTAGATCATTATGGGGCGTATTTCAAGCGTTTTGATCCCATGGCGTATTCTGAATTACTGGCATTGCAACATAAAATTTTGCCTCACTCTCCTGAAGAAGAATCGCTTCTTACGGCTAAAGATTTAAGTCAAATGGCACAAACACTGCAAGTTCACTTTGAGATTGAGCCTTGGCGACATATCGATGAAAAACTAAGTTTTAGAACCGCCTTAAACGATTTAATTGAAAAACGCATTAAGTATCAAGAGATTCACCCTAACTACATTCATCAAGTCGGTAGTGGTCGTAGTCTTGAAGCGTCTATCGCCTTTTTACAGCAACTAGAAGCACAAGTCAAACATCCTGATAAAAGCATGACCACGGCGAATGAATCGGCTCATTTACTGTATTGCAGATTATACGATTTAAAACAAGGCTTACAGAATCACCAGCTTGAAATGAAGAGTGAGAGTATTCAAAAATTTATCAATCAAGCGCATCAGACGGCTCAGACCTTAAGCCAAGCAGGCGCATCTCCTTCGCTTTATGCCAAACTAGAACAAATTTTAAAACCCTATGCCGTGGCGAAAGAGTCCCCCGAGTCCCAACGCATTTGGCAACGAGACGACTTAGAGCAGATGTTGAATCAGATTTTGCCTCACGTTTTAAACGCCATGAAGTAGCTTCTGCAAAATGACCTGACTCTCCTGCCTTGCCCATGCGTCGAGATGTAAAATCTCTTCCAAGCTAGGGAAATGAGAAAATCCTTTAAGTGTCATCCCTTTTTCAAGGACACGTTCAATCAGCGCAGGGATTTCCACAAATCGCAGACTTTCTTGTAGAAACGCCTCTACCGCGACTTCATCCACCGCATTCAATACAGTGGTTGCCAAAGCCCCTGAATCCAACGCCTGACGAGCCAGTCGCAAGCAGGGAAATGTACTTTCATCAGGTACTGAAAAGTGGAGTTGAGACAAGGTTTTTAAATCTAAATGCGTTTGCATATAGTCGCCTTGCCAACGATTCGGCCAACTCATCGCCACTTGAATCGGGATTCGCATATCCGCAGGGGCAAGCTGTGCGATAATACTACCATCAATAAACTCCACCAGCCCATGCACCACACTCTCTGGATGAATCAACACCTCCACTTGACTGGGTGCAACATCAAAAAGCCAACGAGCCTCAATCAACTCAAGCCCCTTATTCATCAAGGTGGCACTGTCAATGGTAACTTTAGCCCCCATTTCCCATTTAGGGTGCTTCAATGCTTGTGCCTTACTAACGGTTTGGAGTTGTTCTGCCGTATAGCCCAAGAAGGGGCCTCCTGAAGCGGTAATCCACAAGGCTTTAATGGACGTATTCGACGATTGATTGAGACTCTGAAACAAAGCACTATGTTCGGAATCAAAAGGAATGACTTGCTTGAGGTAGGGTTGAACCAAATGTCCGCCTGTTACGAAGGTTTCCTTATTAGCGGTTAATAGGCGTTTGCCTGCTTTTAAAGCGGCAAGCGAAGGCATGAGTCCTAAAATCCCCACCACGCCCACGAGAATATCGGTCGCCTCATTGAGGGTCGCCAATTCCAAAAGCCCCCCCGATTCCGTCGTGAGTATATATTCAGGCAAGGGAATGTGGCGTGCGTGTAATTGTTCAATTAAATTTTGTCTTAACTTATCTGTCCCTACCGATACATAAAGCGGTTGAAATTCTTGAATTTGTGAGATCAACACCTTCAAATTGGATCCCCCTGCCAACGCTAGCACTTCGTAACGTTCGGGATGATGACGACACACATCCAAGGCTTGAGTCCCAATCGAACCCGTGGAGCCGAGTATCACCAATTTAGCGTTTAGAGACATGAGGCATCCTTCAAACAAAGGGGAATTCTTCTAAAAAAACAATCAAATTTAAAGAACGATTTATAATAAAAAAGATTATACCGTTCGTTATTATAGTCGAAATCCAATTCAAAAGGAAAGTCTACGAATGGCATTTGAATGTCAAAAATGTAATTCAACCGAATTTAAGGTGCAACTTGCTTCCACTGCAGTGGCTCAATTGCGTTGGCATTATAACGAACATGAAGATTTGGTTTTTGATGTGGAAGGGCAGAATCAGTCTTTCGTGGCGGATTTAGGTTTTATGAATCGGTTTGCCTCTTGTGCGACATGTAAAGCGACTCGTTCGTGGCAATACCGATTCACCAAAAGGGAGGTTAAGGCTTAAACTATGAAAAATACATTTGCAATAGAAAATGTCGAGTTTCATCGTATTAAAAAACATGTTGAAAACATCATTGATTTTGCGTTAACCCTAATCGCTATTGCATTTCTAATGCGATTCGTTTTTCTCACAATGGATCCGACCTTGACTGAAATTCCCCAGCAAGGCACGGTAGAAATTTATTCTGCGTTTCGGGGGATGATTGATTTCCTCTACTGGTTTACGGGTTTATTAATGACACCTTTAGATGAAATCCTCAAGATTGTGGGGAGTCTGACAGGTGCATTCCCGAATGAGTATTTTCCTTCCATGAGAACTGAAATTTGGGGGGGGTGGCTACAAGAAAGGCTCACGACGTTACCCAATTTTGCCAAGCAAGGCATTCCGTCCTATGTATTTGACTCTCCTGTGAATACTTGGATGCCTGGATATTTTCAATGGTCTGCTTTAATGGCAGGAGGCTTTTATCTAAGTATTAAAGGCATTATGACACATACTTTTTTTACTGTTCGAAATTTGTGGCTCAATTTCATTGTGGAAAAAATGTATATTCAGCAACGTCAAGACAACTTCAACGA
The DNA here is from genome assembly GCA_964506805.1 of uncultured Vampirovibrionales bacterium. Lineage (GTDB taxonomy): Bacteria > Cyanobacteriota > Vampirovibrionia > Vampirovibrionales > JAJTHC01 > JAJTHC01. Next base: position 3,942 of record CAZDMD010000117.1, read on the forward strand.
AGTGTTAAAGAAAAAAAACGCAGAGTTGAAAGAGATGGAATTGAAAAGTGGATTTTTAAAACAAGAAGTTCAACATTTATCAAGCACGATTTTAACAGACCCCCTAACCAAAACATATAATCGTCGATTTTTTTCTGAAAAGGTGAGAGAGTCTTTTATTGAACTACAAAATGGACAGGCGGTTTTAACCATTATGATGATAGATATTGACCATTTTAAAAAGGTAAATGACACGTATGGACATTTAATTGGAGACGAAGTACTGATTAGAGTGGCCGAAGTTATTAAAAAATTAACACCCGAAAATTGTTTTTGTTGTCGGTATGGGGGAGAAGAATTTATTGTTTTAATGCCGTATAATCTTTATGAACATGCCTTATACAGGGGAGAACTGATTCGAAAAGAGGTACTGAAACAGAGGTTTGCCAATCTTTCAGATTTTCAAGCAAGTGTCTCTATAGGAGTTGGTACGGTTGATTTTTCTTCTCCAAATGGATCAGTTCAAATACCTCATTATGAGGATTTAATCAAACTAGCAGATGATGCCTTGTATAAAGCCAAAACAGGGGGACGGAATCAGGTGAAAGGCTTTTATGTGAATTGATTTCCTAACGAAATATGAAGAAAGATAAACAAACGTAACGAATCCTTGAGATGACTTGTCTTCTTTATCGTGTCCTGACTATACTAGTTGAGTAATTAAATCAATTACTCATATATAGTCGATTAAAGATGTTTCCGAACAGTAGGCTAGACGAGGAGCCTAGATTATTTTGTGAACGGAGTGTAGA
>CAZDMD010000118.1:0-4285 GCA_964506805.1 uncultured Vampirovibrionales bacterium
CAACACCCCCATTCTGTAACAGAAAGGAGGTGAGCTAAATGGATATTCGTGAAGGACTAATCTTCTTGATTATCTACTATTGGTCTTAAAACTAAGCTAATAGGCTAGCGTGGAGTTCTCAAGTCTCGAACACTTGGGGACTTCCCCTTTTTGTATTGTGTCAAATGTGGCGAGCTTTGTCAAGGGGGGGGGCTTTACGTTCGCCTCCTTGATGTTTGACAATTCGCAATGGACAAAACTTAGATTCTGCTATAATGAGAAAGACCTCAAGTTCAACAGAAAGCGTTCAATCAATGTCGCCTGCTCACGAATCGCCGTTACAATCGTTTTGGATGCCGTGGAAACGACTCGGGAAGCATTTTTACTATCTGCTTTCTTCTATGGAATTGGCGATTGTGCTATTGGTTACACTGGCGATGGCGTGCATCGTGGGGAGCTTATTCCCTCAAGAAACGTTGGTTGATTTACCTCAAATCCAACGGCAATTCGGGGATCTAACGCCTTACTTAGAAGCCATGGGCTTCTTTAACGTATTTTATAGTGGCTGGTTTATCACGCTTGAAGTGTTGTTCTTTTTTTCGATTGCGATAGGGTCGTTTCGCTGGTTACGCCCTGCATGGCGATCGATTCGTTTAAAAACCCTGATGAACGCCCGACATATTGAAAGTTGTTCGACGCATCACGCCCAGCGGATTTCATCTGCCGTGCCACCGCCTGAATTACTGGCGACCCTTACCATGGCGCTGGAGCAAGAAGGCTTTGACGTAACGCCTTCCACCCCTAAAGCACCTTGGAGTCTTTACGCTCAACGGGGCTACTGGGGACGCGTCGGGCCGATGTTGACGCACTTGGGGATTGTCCTGACATTACTAGCATCTTTATATGGGGCGTTTACGAATTTTACCGCTCAAGTCCTGCTAAAACCGCAAGAGTCCTTTACGCTTGCGGAAGCGGAACAATTTAAAACCTCTACCGCACCGCCGTTTTGGTTTGGACGAGTCCCTGAATGGGGAGTCGTCATTCAGGACTTTGACATTACGTTTCAAGACAAGGCTCCCACTATTCCTAAGCAGTTTCTCTCTCGTTTACAAGTAAGGGATGCTCTCACGCATGAGGTGTTAAGTGAAGGGGTGTCTTCGGTGAATCATCCTTGGGTGTATGACGGCGTTACCTTTTATCAAGCTCAATTTTCACCCACCACGCAACATCAGCTTCGTATTAACGGTAAAACGCAAATCATCGACGCAAAAGAAACGCTGGCAGGTCGCCCTTATGCCGTTTTACCGATTGACACCAATCGACGCTTGTTCATCTTTCCCTTAGGACGATTCACCGACGGCTTACCTGAAAATCGATTACACATTTTGCTTGAAAAGAATGGAGTCTTGCTAGGCTACGGCAAGGGATTTAAAACGAAAAATCAAAACTTATGGTCGTTAGAAGAAGGCAAAACACCCCAAACGATTGAAGGGATTTCCATTGCCTATGAAAAAGCGATCATGGCGACAGGTCTGCAGATTAAATATGCCCCTGAAGTCCCCTTGCTCTATGGGAGTTTAATCCTGCTGGCGTTGGGTTGTATCGTGAGCTTTGTGCCGCATCATCAGGTCTGGTTTGCCCTTTCGGCTGAAGAACAAGAGGGGAACGCCCCGCCGACTCGGATGCTTTGGTATGCTCGCAGTAAAAAAAGAAGAGACCGCTTAGAAACCTCTTTGCGTCGGGTGTTGAGTCGATTGCCTCTTTTGTAGAACCTTCTATAATTGACTTGCGTATGCCACGCCCACCGCCGTTAAGCGATACTCCATACGAGTCGGATTCCCCGTTAAATCAGGGACGACTTCCACATAGCGTTGAGACAAGGCATGACTCAAAACCGCATGATTCACATGCCCTGCCTGAGCCTCTTCAATCAAATGCTTGAGTTGAGACAACGTAAAACTCGATTGATGTTCGTAGTCTTTCAAATACTGCCCTGCTAGGAGCATCACTTCGCTTAAGTCTTGATGACGCTTGGTATCTAAGTACACTTTAAAAGAAAGCGGTGCTTTATGAACAATGCCCTGTTCGATTGTGGGATTCGTCTGTTTTTGTAAGTCCTTTAACAAGGTGGAGAAAATCGGAGGCGTGCTTGAAGCCCTCGTTGGTTCTTCGGGAGCTTCTTCTGTTGGGCGAGACACCTCAACAGAAGGAGGTTTTGGCTCGTTATAAACGGGAGCAACGGCGACTTCAAAGGCTCGGCGTGTTTGTGCCACCAGTGCTTCAAAGGGATTTTCGAGTGAGTCGTCTATCGTATTCGGTATTTTGCTTGGTCGTGTAGACGGTGAAGTAAGTCCCACTTGAGCCACTTGCTGGCTTTGGGCTTGACTCCGCTTGCTAGAGGTCTCTACCCATGCCTTAAACGCCTCTAAATCCAAATCCGCTGAAGAGGCAAGCGGCTCGACTCGTTGGGGGAGAATCGGGGAAAGCGTGGGCTTAGGGGCTTGCGTTTCAACACGAACGGTAGGTGGGACGATTGTTTTGGGTGGAACTTGCCTTAAGCCTACCAATGCCTCTTGGACACGCCAGGCTTGTTGGCTCATAAAGGACGCATCCGACGAATGCAGTTCAAACTCGATGCCTGCCTCATGCCACTTCAAATGATACGGAAACATAGAGGTATCCGCAGGATTGCTTAAAGGCGTTGAGGAAGACATCACAGGACTTGCCTTGACTTTAGTCGTAGCAGAACGCACCGTTTTAGACGCCTTTTTCACGGGGGCATCTTGCACGGGGGGCTTTTTAGATTTGGCATCCGATTTAGCATCTTTCGGCATACTGTAAAATCCTTTTAGCGACGAGTGGGAGTCGAAACAGGTTCTGTGGTATTTAGCAAGGCTTCTCTCCAGTTTTCAAGCTGGGCTTCGATAAAGGCAGGATCATCACTCTGGAGTTCGAGTTCCAAATCCCCTTTTTTTAATTTAAAGACGTATTCACTCATGGTTCATTCTCCTATTGTGTTCATTCCTCCTCCCTTAGGGAGGAGGTTAGGAGGAGGGAAACACAGGTTATAGCTAGACTTTTGAAATCCCTCACCCTAACCCTCTCCCTAAGGGAGAGGGGATTTAAAGGCATTCTATAGTTTCCCTAGTAAACCATAGAATCGTTAATGAAGAGAGACTCTCAAGACGATTTCCTCCATGTGGTGGGGAGGCGTGATTTTCTCCATTACTTTCTCCATTAAATAGTCTAAATTTGGCTCGATTTATCCTCATGAATGCCTTACATATGGCAAAGTATAGGGAGTGTGATGAATTCTAACCTTTATATCAATTGTAACAAAGTATGACAAAGTAAAATTGAAACTAAAGGTTTTGATTCGTATCGTCGATACCATTTTAAGTAAGGGTCAATTCGTTGATTTTTACGAGAAGTGTGTGTGTGTTTCATATAGTCAAATAAATCCAGGAGGATTACAATGAACAATCGTTCAACGTTGGGTTTTACCCTTTCAGAATTACTCGTTTCGCTTGCGGTGTTGGGTTTGATTGCCGCCTTCGCCATTCCTAAAGTGTTGAGTGCCGTCGCCGATTCCAGTACCAAAGCCATTGGTAAAGAAGCCATTGGCGTTATTTCTTCGGCGTATGATAGTTTAAAAGCGGAAAATGATGGATTTGTAGCACGTTCTACTACTATGCCTCAGCTAGTGGCACGAATGAATGCAGAACGCGACTTGACAGGTGCCCCCTTAACAGCTGCAGTTGGTCCTGCTCCAACAGGTGCTACAAATGGTTTATTATTACAAAGTGGCGGTGTTATTTTTTACAACAGCGCAGATACTTTCGCAAGAAATGGGACTCAAGAAGGTACAATGGCTTTCCAAATCGATCCTGACGGGAATGGGAACTTTGGACGAATTACGGTCTTTTTAGCATTTGATGGTAGGTTATGGGTTGCCAATGAGAACTATACTGGAGGAGTTGGTCCAGCAGTAGCTTCACCATTCAACGATCAATATAACGTTGCGGCTGATGCACTCGCAGGTGGGTTGACAACTATTCCTTCACCAGATAGTGGTGTTGGTACCGATACCACATGGTTTGAGTGGTAGTTCTTAGCGATTGAGTTTAGACGTTCGAGAGAGATACATTTTACCTTGTATCTCTCTCGATTTTTAAAAGAAGCCTTCCGAGAATGCAGAGAAAGTCTCTTACTCCCTCTCCCTTATGGAGAGAAAATAAACTTCTCATTCACGAAGTGAATCTACTCCTTTAGGAAAGAGAGGTTGGGAGAGGAAACCAACGGTTTT
>CAZDMD010000118.1:4295-4723 GCA_964506805.1 uncultured Vampirovibrionales bacterium
AATTGTTGCACGCTACAATACCAGACTTATTTTAAGAGTGTTATTTTGTAATGGTATTGATTGAAGAGTAGTCCCCCCTCCTATGTTTAGGAGGGAGAGCTTGGGAGAGGAAACCAACGGTTTTCTTTCCCAAGAGAAAAAGTCCCACTTTTTCGACCTTGTTGGGGTGAGGGATTTCAGAAGTCTAGCTATAGCTAGTGTTTCCCTCCTCCTAGCCTCCTCCCTAAGGGAGGAGGAACAAGAGAGAAAGTCCATTCTCGATACTTTCTCTGTAACCTCTTCCTAAGCACAGGAGTCCCAAGCAAGCGTGTCTTCTTCTTCTTTGCCACAAATTCACACCCTTTCCACAACAGAAATAAATTCGCTGGTGGGTCGTTTTAGCGACTTCTTTCACGCCTTACAGCCGATTGCCTTGGATCTTTACGCCA
>CAZDMD010000119.1:0-4645 GCA_964506805.1 uncultured Vampirovibrionales bacterium
GCAAAATGTCTCGGAAGCCTCGCATTTAGTGCAGGTCGTCGAAAGACACCCATTTCAGCATCCCCATGAAACCGTGTGTATAAGTGTTTTTAGTTTTAGCTATATATCAACTATATAAATGACGAGAAATATCATCTAAAACTTCAAGCGTCTGATTCTCGAAATAAAGCAAAGAAACCGAAGTGCTCTCTCCACACAGATGATTAGGAATATAACGACACGCATAAGTTACCATAGGAGCATTACGCCAATAAATCTCAATAGAAGCGGATGCTGGCTCGTCAAAATTCAGCGGATTATCAAAATAAGCACGCACGCCCATTTCACTCATTTCACTGGTTAAGCCCGTGAAGAATCGACCGTCTTTAAATCTCAAGATACAAGGCACTTTCAGACTGGTGGCAGGGGCAATGCGAATCAACCCTTCTCTAGGCCCATAAATTTGTTCAATCACTTCAATTCGCTCTTCAAGACTCAACTTAACAAAGTTGACTCCCACCAATACTTTTCCCTTGGGAAGCGGAATCATTCGTTTGACCGCCGTGGACAAATGACTGATATGCCCATTCGCCCATTCGATTTGTACGGTTACTAAATCATTGAGTTTAAAAGGATGCTCCACCGACATAATCAACGAAAGTCCCGTTTCACTAATTTCATTGCTTACCGTTTGAATCGTGCCATAATAGGGGCTTTCAACGAGAGCAGGTAAATGGGCTTGAAATCGTGGGGTACGGCGATTATACGACTTTTCTTCCGCACGATTCAATCGAAACACACTATTGAGCATACTTAAGAGCGATTGCCCCCAAGTGCTTTGAATACGTTGCTTTTGATTCCATACACTAGCGGAGCAAAACATATGCCGTACAAGGGCTTGATGTTGAGCATCCGTGCGGTTGACCACTCGTAAACCCACGCTATGTTCTTTGCTTTTAGGGTTGACGTAGCTCCGTACGACTTGCACTTGATAGTTCGATACTTCATCAATCCCCCAATCTAATATCTTAAGCCCTAATGTCCCTGCAACAGGAATCGGTTCGGCGAAGGTGGCGGCCATACCGTTTTCACTTAGATTGACAATCGTACCGACGGCAACCGTGCCGTCTAGCAAACGAAGTTCGCATCGCACGGTTTTGTTGATGCGTGGGGTGAGCCGAAACTGCGGACGCTCCTGTGCCACATAAATTGAACCCAACAGGAGCGATAAATTATACACGCCCCAAAAGAAGTTGGTAAAAAGTCCCCCTAAATAAGCGGGGTTGTCAAACGCCCTTAACGCCGCCACCACAAGCCCTATCCCTATCGCCAAAGACAATAAAAGCTGAGGAAACACCAAGGGCCAGTTGAAAAAGAGGCTTGAGTTTAATGCCCCCTTGGGTGTTACGTTAAAAACGCTTTTAAAGGGAGAAAACAAGGTGCTATACGCTGAAAGTGTATGATAAAAACTGATACTGGTTTCATAGACTTCCGACCAAAACAAATGCCGAGTCCCTTGCGTGAGTTGTGAATAGCCCCAATAGAGTGCCACAAAGGAAGGGACATAATAGGTTAAAATTTCGGTCAATGTCGCCTGAATCGGACTTAAACCAAATAAAAGGTAGAGCAAAGGCGTTACAATGAAAATCAATCGCATTGGGCCAGAAAAAAAATACCATACCCCTGACGCGTAACATAAACGTTGTGCGACGCTTAATCCCTTGACGAATAAGGGGTGATCATGAAAGGCAAGTTGAGCCATACCCCTAGCCCAACGCAGACGCTGTTTGACAAAATCCCCGAAACTATCTTGAGCCATCCCTGCGGTTAGGTTTTTGTTGTACATCAAAGACTTCCAGCCTTTGGCATGAAGTCTTAGACCAGTATGGGTATCTTCCGTAATGGTTTCAACGGCAAAACCTCCGATAGACTCAAGGGCTTTTCGCCTAAAGACCGCTCCTGTACCTGCGAAGAGGGTGGCTCCCCAATGATCATTGCCAGGTTGAATGACGTGATAGAAGAAATCTTGTTCATTACACAGCACTTGTTCGGCGACTAAATTACGCTGAAAGGGATCCAAACTAAAAAAGTGTTGAGGCGTTTGTACAAATGCCAGTTGTTGATTTTTTTGAAAAAAGCCGATTACCTCATCTAAAAAGTAGCGAGTCGGAACGTGATCCGCATCGAGTACCATGACCAAGTCCGCTTGCGTTTGAGCTAAGGCATTGTTGAGATTGCCTGCTTTGGCATGTCGATTGTCATTTCGGCTGATGTACGTTACGTTGAGATGTGTTGCCAAGTCCTGCATTTCAGGGCGACGGCCGTCATCCAGCAAATAAATCGTTTTATTGGGATACTGCAAGGCATTACAGCCCACCAGCGTTCGATACAACACACTAATCGGTTCATTATAGGTACAGACCATGACATCCACATGGGGTAAATTTTCTTTTTGAAGGATCGGTTTTTCGCTGGCTCTATCCGTCGGTTTCCAAAGCTGAAAATAACCTAGTAACAAGGAGGCATACGCCATCAACTCCCCTGCATACAAAAATAAAGTCGCAATAAGATTCCCCGTTCCATCAGGCTGAAGGGTCTCTAATCCCCGCCATAACATGTGCCGTGTAACGCTAAACAAAGTGAGTAAAATCAAGACGGCACGACCTTTTTGAGGACTCAAAGTCCCAACACTCAAAATACCCCCCACCAAAAGCAGACTCATCACCCCTTGAGCCACAATCGGCAAACCTAAAGAAAGCGTAGGGGCTTGCAAGATCTTTAGAATCGCCTGCTTCCACTCCATCGGCGTGGTGTGCGTTCCCAACTCCAGCCAAGGCACGGTTTCGATTTGCAATACGGCAAAGCTCGCTTTGGCAAGGGATAAAAACACCAAAGCACTGGTGCTTAAAATCGCCACCATTACACTGGTGAGTATAAAAAACTGAACGAAACGGGCGAGGTTCATGCACACGTCTTTCTTAGGATTATACTTTTAAAAAGACTCTACCTCACTCAGTTTAGAAGATAAGACACTCTCTTGACGGGAACGTCATCTATTTTCCCTTGCCTAGTGGAGCGTTTTCGCTAGAAATATGACGTAATGTTAAGCATTCTAACGGCTTTTGCAAGCGACTCTTGCAATTCCAATACATTAAGTGTACATTAGTGGTCAGAAAATACTCTTATTTCTCTCTCTCTTAATTCGTCCCCTTCATTACGATGAAGGGTTTTTTTTGCACGTCTTTTGTAATAAAATAAAAGTAGTCGTTTCATTTAAGGGATTTTTATGACCACAACCCCTCCACAAAATCAGCATCGCGTTGGTTGTATCCTCCCTAATCGCATCGGGGATTGTTTGTTTAGCTTGCCAGCAGTGGCGACTTTATCACTCTTGTTTCCTCATCGAGTAGAGATGTTGGTCTCTCCTGTTCTCATGCCCTTGTTGGAGACGCTCCCTTTCCCCTGGATTTTAACGCCTCTCACGTGGCGAACCAAACTTAAATCATGGCTTCAGCCTTATGATTACTTGGTGCATCTGATTACGTCCAATCTTTCCATTGGGGTGCGAAGTCGTCTCCATGCAGGCTTTCCTATTTCTCAAAAATGGTGGATACGCTTTGATGAACCGCTTTTATTTTTAGATGTGCATCAGTGTAAATCCGCCCTGTCTCCTGCCTTTCAACAGGCTTTGTTGAAAGAGGCTAACATGTCCTATTCCGTGATTCGGCACATGGGTATCGGTCCTATGTGCTTTGAACAAGCTGAATCGTTCTGGATTCAAACCTATTTGCAACAAGTTAAGCCTTACCTGTTCATTCAACCACCCGTGGCGTTGGGAAACGCTTTACCACAAGGACTTCAAGCCTACGTCAATGGCTCTCAAAAAAGCATCGCCCTTTGCATGGAGGCGGCTTACGGTTCTAAACGCAATGAAAACAGGCGGTGGTCTCCTGCCAATTGGCAACAATTTTTAAGTGGCTTTTTGGCGAATACTGATTTAGCAGACTATCATCTCCTGATACTCGGTTCAGGGGACGAATCCTTGCCCATTCAAGAGGCTCGCATTGTAGATGCCCGCAATCAAGTGAGTCTATTACAGGTAGCGTTATTGCTTCAACACGCTTCTTTGTATGTGGGCAACGATTCAGGACTACTTCATTTGGCAACCTTTACTCAAACCCCTTCTGTGGGTTTGTATCATGTAACAGATGCTTTACATTACGGTCCCGTGCATCAAGTGAATTTTAAAGCCTTTGAACCGCCTTATACGGTAGAAGATGTCCTGAATTATTGCCAAGAAAAATCACAAGGTTCCTTAACACCTGACGTAATAGAGGTGCTTCCAATTGTGAGGGGTTTTAAGCCATAATGTAAGGCTCGCTTCAAAAAACGTAAGCCTTCGGTGAACCATGAACAAAAACTTCTTTTTTTCAACCGTCGCCGTGGGGCGTAACGCCGCACCCAAAGAAACACACCCATACAACCCAATAGACACCACCAACAACAAACGACTCAAACGATCCGCATGACGTATAGTCGATTAAAGATGTTTCCGAACAGTAGACTAGACGAGGAGCTTAGATTATTTTGTGAACGGCGTGTCGTGTAGAGAGACCTACATGACTGAACAAAATCATCGTAGCGACAAAGTATAGGCACTGTACAG
>CAZDMD010000120.1:0-4555 GCA_964506805.1 uncultured Vampirovibrionales bacterium
ATAATCGTAGCGACAACGTATAGACGCTCTACAAGAAATTATGGAGACGACTATATAAGCACTAAACCAGATGTATCAAGGTTTTGTGCTAGTTCACTGTTTTTATAACATTTTTTTACAATAGAGTTACGACGTTACTTCTAAAGTCGTTTTAAAATGGAGTTTTGCCACTTGAGAAAGAGCAGACATCCCCCCCGATTGATAAATAGACTTCCCCATGCGAACGACTTTGGCACTGGCTCCTAAGGGCAAATCAAAACCAGATTGTTCTCGTAAATGCCTCATACTTTCTAAAAACTTATACCGAGCAATCACGGAGGCAGCAGCGACGGCGGGATGAGCCAATTCCGCCTTCGTCGATTGTGCCACCTTCACCGACGGAGCAAAATCCCGCATGGCATCCAACAAATGCGACCCTTGCGTAAATTGATCCACCATGAGCGAGGGGGGAGAGATTTCTGTCTGTTTTTGAGGCTGTTTTTGTAAAAGTCCTGCCACGGTTTTGGCGTGCATTAAAGCCAGTAGATGATTCAAATGCTTGCCTTGCGATTTCAACGCCTCATATTGGCGGTTATACCCTTCAGGCATCAACACTAAAAATGCCACATTTTCAACACCTAAGCCCTCCACTAAGCGAGGGGCGACCGCTTGGATTTTGGCATCCGTCATCGCTTTAGAATCGGTAATCCCAAGCTCTTTGAGTATCGGGAGCTTTTGGGCTTCCACATGCACACAAGCCGTTACCAATGCCCCGAAGTAGTCGCCTTTTCCGCTTTCATCCGCCCCGAAGGGATAGTAGACCTTAGAGGTATCCAACGTTTGAGCCGTTGGTGAGAGAATCCCTAAAGCGACAAGTGCCTCTTGCAAGGTGGCATCACTTTGGGTTTGTAGGGTAAACGTCCCATTGCGATACTGCTTGACTAGCACTTTTTCCTGAGAACGAGGGGAGCTACCATCTAAACGATACAGGCAGTTCTGCTCCGCTTTGACCTGCGGATGTGCCAACCAATTTAAAAGGGCTTCCTTGCGTTGGGCTTGAAGTGTGAGGGAAAGTTTGAGTTCTTTGTGAATCGCCATGAAGATTCCTTTTATTGTTTAGAACGACAACGCCTCGATAAAGCGTTCTGCCGAACGTGTCCAGCTGAATTTTTCCACTTGGGCGAGTCCTAAGGCAATCAGCTCGCTTCGCAAATGTGCCTCTTGCTCTAGGCGTTGCATCGCCACCAAGAGAGAACTGGGATCGTCCGCTTCCACATAATACGCCGCATTGCCACAGGTGTAAGGCAATGCCGTGGCACGGGTGGTAATGACGGGGCAGTACATCGTCATGGCTTCCAAAGGCGGCAAACCAAAGCCTTCCGCCGAACTGGGATACACCAACGCCACCGCTTCATTCATCAGCGTTGCCATCGTTTCATCAGAGACATAACCCAGTTCTTGGACAATCCCCAAGGCTTTACCCTTTTCAAGTTGATCGGTAAAACTGTTACTGATAAACACTGACTCTCCCGTGAGATAAAGCGGACTACGAAGCTGTCCTGATTCATGCCCTGCTAAAAAGACATCCAACAACCATTCTAAGCCTTTTCGTCTTTCGTAACGCCCTGTATATAAAAAATAAGGGGTGTTTAAAGCCTCTAACGTCATCGCTTGCATGTGTGAAGGACGTTTTAACGTCGGGGCATTCGGAATGACAATCGGTGCGTTTTTAAGCGTGGGGAAATGGACTTGAATCCGCTCGGCGGAATAATCGGATACCGTAAACAGCACTTGACTGCGTTCTAAGTCTTGCTGGAGGCGTTGATAGTAGGCTTCTTTTTTTTGCAGACGCTCTGGGGTATAAAAATCATCCACATCCAACTGAAGCACATCGTGCAAAGTCATCGCCACAAGGCTAGAATGTGGCAATCCTGCGGGAATGAGTCCATTGGCAGGAAAGTGTAGCACCTCGTGAGGGACACAATGCGTATAGAGAGGAAACATCAACGAACGCCATGTTTCTCTCCCCAACGGGATTTGCCAAGCGGTATTGGGGAAAGGTAAGGCTAGCCCTGACTTCAAGGGCTTGGCACTGAAGCCTTGAAGGCGAATGTCGTCTTGAAACAGCTTCAAAACCGCATCATAAAGATACGCCGTCGATTTGGCTAGGCCTCCTGCGGATTTGGTGAAGATGTAGGTGTCTACCAAGATAGACATGGGGCGATTTGAACGTAATTTCATAAAAGGATACTACTATAAACAAGGCTTTGAATAAAACGCTTTAATTTTGATTCTGTTTGCATTATAGTAATCTCATAAATCCTATCGTAAAAATCTTTTCCTTTTTAAACTAAGGAGCTTTCCCTGTGTCTCATCCCACCTTGCAGCATTTAGCGACCGCCATTCGAGATATTCCCGATTACCCCAAAACTGGTATTCTTTTCAAAGACATCACCCCGATTTTAAAAGACCCAATGCTCTTCTCTCAAACTTTAGACAGGCTCGTGGAACGACTCAAGCCCTATGCCCCTGACTATATTTTGGGCGTAGAAGCACGAGGCTTTATTTTCGGTGCCACTTTAGCTGATCGACTCGGTGTAGGCTTTATTCCCATTCGCAAAAAAGGCAAGCTCCCTGCGGAAACCTTGTCCTATTCCTATGCCTTAGAATATGGCGTCGATACCATTGAAATGCACCAAGATGCCATTGAAGCGGAGGCACGGGTCATTATTTTAGATGACTTGCTCGCCACAGGAGGCACTGCCGCCGCCGCCGCTGAACTCATTAAGCAAGTGGGGGCGAATCTGGTGGCATACGGATTTGTCATTGAGCTTGATTTCTTAAACGGTCGTGAATTGTTGGGCGATGTGCCTGTGGAGTCCTTGCTACACTTTTGAAATCATATCCACTAAAACCATATCCACAACCATTCCACTAAAAGGAGATGCTACAATGCAAGCAGAACAAGAAGAATCCTTAAATGTCTTGGGGACACCGTTAGAGCCGTGTTGTACGAATCCTATGACTGGCTTTTGGCGGGATGGCTACTGCAATACAGGTCTAATGGATGAAGGCGTGCATACAGTTTGCGTCGTCATTACCGATGAGTTTTTAGAGTTTACCCAAGCCGCAGGCAATGATTTAAGCACTCCTATGCCTGAATACGGCTTTCCTGGTCTTAATGCTGGGGACTGCTGGTGCTTATGTGCGAGTCGTTGGGTGGAAGCCTATCATCACGGCAAAGCACCTCGTGTCAAATTAAAAAGCACGCATCGCCGTACCTTAGAGTTTGTGGAACTTGCCGTCTTGCAAGAGTTTGCCTTGTAAGGCGTTACACTCATGAGTTCTCGATATTTTTTAGGTTTGTTGGGGCATCCCTTAGGGCATAGTTATAGCCCGTTGATTCATCGTACCTTGTTAGATCTAGCAGGGCTAAAAGGCGACTATAAACGCTTTGACTACACCCTTGCCGATTTAGAAGCAGGGGCGATTTCTAAAATGATTATGAGCGGGGTACATGGTTTTAATGTAACCATTCCCTATAAAGTGTTATTGCATGATAAACTCGCTGCCTTAACGCCTTCTGCGAAACGCGTGGGAGCGGTGAATACCGTCTTTCGAGTCGATGTGCAAGACGAGATTTCTTTAATCGGGCATAATACCGATTCTTCGGGCTTTTACAAGAGCTTACGCCCTGAAACGCAGGATCGTTTGGCAGGCGGTCATGCCCTGGTACTCGGTGGTGGCGGTTCGGCTCGTGCGATTTTAGCCGCTTTGTTGTTTGAAGCAGAGCAACCCGTTCAGCAGGTAATGTTGGTGATGCGTTCGCCTCAAAAAGGCATTGAGCTGATGAGTCGTTGGCAAGGCTGGCTGGCAGAACGAGGCGTAAACGCACCACTTTACATTGTAAGTCCCGATACGCTCAAGGCGGAAACCTTGCAGTCGGTGGATGCGGTCATCAATTGCACCCCTGTGGGCATGCACCCTGAACCGAATGCCTCACCCTTGGATTTGACTCAAATACAAAAGCTCTCTTCACATGCCCATGTCATTGATTTAATTTACAATCCGCAAGAAACAGCGTTGATGCAACTTGCTTCGGCTCACGGATGCCCTGTGGTTCAAAACGGTTTAGGCATGTTGATTCATCAAGCGATTGAGGCGTTTTGTACATGGACGAAGCTCCCAGCGGAAGCACATTGGTACGAAGAAGTAGAGCGTCAGGTACTGGCGACTCTATAGTCTTTTCCAGAGTTTCCCATCCACTGTCTATACTTTGTCGCTACAATTATTTTACGGAATAATACCCACAAGTACATAATTAGGATTAGAGCTTATACGGTAATTTTGCGAAGGTAGAGTATAGCACAGCCTAGATATAATCATCTCCATAATTTATTGTAGAGCGATAACGTATAGACGCTTTACAAGAAATTATGGAGACGACTATATAATGGTGCTTTCAAAAACGATTGAGATGCTATTTCAAAAAACGCTTGCATTTATAGTCGATTAAGAACATATCCGAGAAATGATTTTCATGGTAAAATGAAGATGTTAACGTCATTTTCGGTAT
>CAZDMD010000121.1:0-4451 GCA_964506805.1 uncultured Vampirovibrionales bacterium
CTTAAAACTCGCTCAAGATAAATAGATGCCCTCGATTGTTAAAAATCGTTACCATTCTTTACTTTATAGCACGATTCCCCTAAAGTAGAAAGACTCCCCTCAACATCCTCAAATCACAAAGGTTGCCTTATGTCTCTTCACCCCCACACCACCGATACTCCAAGTACGTTAGCCCCCGAAAAGACAAGTCAAACGGCGTTATACACGCCTAAACGAGTCAGTGTCAAAAGTCTCAAGCAGTTTAAAAATAGAGAGCAACCCTTTGCCATGCTCACGGCGTATGACTATTCCACCGCCAAACTGCTCGATGAAGCAGGGATTGAATGCCTACTCGTGGGGGATTCACTGGCAATGACGGTCTTGGGGCATCCCAATACCTTAAGCGTTACGGTGGATGAAATGTTGCATCATGTCAAAGCGGTTCGTCGTGGGACACAGCGTGCCTTTTTAGTGGCGGATGCTCCTTTTATGTCGTATCACCTCGACTTAAACGAAAGCCTCCGTAACGTGGCACGTTTTATTCAAGAAGGCGGGGCGGATGCCGTCAAACTAGAAGGGGCTAGCCCAAACACGCTCCTGCTGATTGAACGCTTAAGTGAAATCGGGATTCCTGTGGTGGGTCATTTGGGACTCACCCCGCAGTCGGTACTCGCCTTAGGGGGATACGGCTTGCAAGCCAAGACGGCTCACACGGCGTATCAAACCATTATGCAGGCACAGGCTCTTGAAAATTCGGGATGCGTAGCGGTTGTGCTTGAAATGATGCCGAGCGAAGTCGCCGAACTCATTACGCAACGCTTGGATATTCCCACCATTGGCATTGGAGCAGGGGGGGCGTGTGATGCCCAAGTCTTAGTGATTGATGATATTTTAACCCGCTATTCAGGGGTGAGTCCTTGTTTTGTGAGGCGTTATGCCCCTGTAGGGAAAATCACGCAAGAGGCGGCTACCCAATTTCGTCAAGATGTGTTGAATCACAGCTTTCCACATCCGCACCAAGAAGCCTTCCCTATGGAAGAAGCCGAGTTGTTTTCCCTGCATCAAATGCTAGACTTACATCAAGCACAAACCTTGTCCGTTCATCATCAATCTTCTTAACTTGAAAGAAGGTTCTATCGCATTTATAATAAACGGGTGATGATTGAGTGAAGGAAAATACCCTGATGACAAACCCACTGGCAAATCAACCGATTGAAGAGACTTGCGTCTTAGAGGGGGAGCATCGTCCGTGGGGGAATTATTTGGTATTACGAGATTTACCGCATTATAAATGTAAACAGTTACAAGTCTTACCGCATCAGCGTTTGAGCTTACAGTTGCATCATCACCGAGAAGAATACTGGATTATCACGCAAGGGGAAGGGTTGTTGACCTTAGGCGAGATCGCACAGGTCGTTTCCAAAGGCAGTATGATTCACATCCCGATTGAGACCAAGCATCGGCTGGAAAATACGGGGGAGTCTCTTTTAGAACTGGTTGAAATTCAACTCGGAGCCTCTTTTGAAGAGTCCGATATTGTGCGTTTTGATGATGACTATCAGCGGTGTTAAAAACCCTTTCGCAGAGGCTTCTATATAGTTAAAATAGATTCACGAAAGGGGAGGAGTTTTCAACATGACACTCAAAGTTTTGGTACTCGGTAATGGGGGGCGAGAACACGCCTTATTACAAGCCCTTGCTAAAAGTCCGCAACGCCCTCGATTATTTGTGGCAGAAGGCAATGCAGGATGCCATTCACTAGCAGAAGCAGTCAAGATCTCCCCCACCGATGTAGCGGGTATTTGCAAGTGGGCAAGTGCAAATGCGATTGATTTTGTCGTGGTAGGGCCTGAAGCTCCCCTTGTGGCAGGTGTGGTAGAGGCTTTACAGGCTCATGGGATTTTGGCGTTTGGGCCGTCTCAAGCGGCGGCTCAACTGGAAGCCTCTAAACATTATGCCAAAACCATTATGCAAAAAGCAGGCGTTCCCACGGCAGGCTTTGCGTATTGCGAAACAGCTCAAGCCGCTCAAGAGGCTTTGGCACGATTTCATGCCCCTTATGTGATTAAGGAAGATGGCTTGGCAGGTGGCAAAGGGGTTACAGTGGCTCTGACGCTTGAAGAGGCACAAGCCGCCCTTCATCGAGCAGACGCCAAGCAAAGCCCTGTCGTGATTGAAGCATTTTTAGAAGGCGTGGAACTTAGCGTGCTTGCCATTGCTGATGGACACCAAGCGATTCCCCTCATTTCGGCTCAAGATTTTAAGCGAGTCGGTGATGGCAATACGGGAGGCAATACAGGCGGTATGGGTGCCTATGCCCCCGTTCCTTTTGTAACGCCTAAACTACTCGCAGAGATTCAATCCACCGTGCTAGAGCCTATGATGCGTGCTATGCAGGCGGAGGGGCATCCCTTTAAGGGGATTTTATACGCAGGTTTAATGATTCATCCCACAGGAAAACCTTTTGTGGTGGAGTTTAACGTCCGATTTGGTGATCCTGAAACGCAGGTCGTCTTGCCCTTACTTGAAAATGAAATCGATGTCTTACAACTGCTCATGGATTCGGCAAAGGGGGATTTATCCGCTTGGGTGAATGTGCCAGCCCTTCAAACGCCTCAGCAAAAAGCGGTAACGGTGGTGGTAGCATCAGAGGGGTATCCGCACGAGTTTGTAACGGGGCAAGCGATTACGCTCCCTGAACAGGTAGAAGAAGGGGTGAGTATTTATCACGCAGGCACCCGATTTGAGGAGGGTCAGCTACTTTCCATAGGCGGACGAGTCCTCAACATCACAGGGGTTGCCTCTACTCTTGAAGAGGCACGCCTAAACGCCTATCGCACCCTTTCGACGATTCAGTTTCCTCACAGTTTTTATCGTCGAGACATTGCCGAAGAGATCGTGAAAACCCCAGTGTAAAATCCCCCTGACCTGAATAGGATGTGATGAAGATGAGCGAAACAAAACGGTATGAAGACCATTTAAATCGTAAAAAATTGGCAGGGCAAGTCCTCGATACCTTGTTGCAACAAACACATGTGAAAGTGATGAGTTTAAACGGAGGCTGGGGTTCGGGTAAAACGTATTTTTTAGATTTTATGAGAGAACATGCCAAAACCAAGGGGATTTTGTTCATTACGCATAATGTGTGGGAAAACGACTACTTGGACAATCCGTTTTTGTCGATTATGGCGGAATTGTTAGAGCAGTTGGGAAAGCATAAATCCTTATTCACGAAAACGCAGGAATTGTCTTTTGAAATACTTAAGTCAGCATACAATCGGCTACATTCGGCTATTCAATTGGAAGCCACTGGAAAAGTAGGGGCATCTCTTCCTTATTTATTAAAGTTAGTAGGAGTGGATGTAGAAGCCAATTTAGAAGCAAAAGTAGATGTTGTAAAATTACTATTACCTCCAAAAGCTGAGTTAAAAGATTATGAGGTGCTGAAACAAGCAAAAAAAGAGTTCAAACAAGAACTCAGTAAAATTATAGAAGGTTTACCGCATCAAAAACTCATTATTGCGATTGATGAAGTCGACCGCACACGCCCTGAATATGCCATACGCACGCTAGAAGTGATTAAGCACTTTTTTGATATTGACGGCTTGAAGTTTATTTTAGCGGTGGATAAAAAACAGTTGCAAAACACCGTCAAGCAGATGTTTGGACAAGACACCGAAACCGATTGTTACCTCCGTAAATTTGTCGATTTGGAATGGAACTTACCCTCTCCTGATTTAACGATATTTCTACAAGCACAATTTGAAGCAAACCACTTTAAAGATGTTTTCCTCTTACATAATGTGTATTTATACTGTATTTCTGATAAGAGGGTTGATTGTTACACTAGCAAGAATCAAGATCGTCTCTTAAAAAAAGCATCGGACATCTTAGTTTCTTTTTTCGAAGAAACTAAGATGTCCCTTAGGGATATTGAAAAGTTTTTAATTTACTTAAAAATCACCTTGCAAAATATTCCTAAAGAGACTCACATTGCCTTTGAAGTTTTACTGGAATTACTTTACCTCAATAAAAAGCACACAGAAGTATTTCAAAAAAGTCATCAAAAGCTGGATGGAATTATTACAAATAAAAAATCAAACCCTATTAAGCCGATTGATCCTGTTGAGAATCAGAAGAGTTATTATGAAGAAAACCTTAAAGGACTTTACGAGCAGAGTCATGCTTATCACCTTCAAAGATTATTTCATATACTGCTAAACTCACAAGTAGAGCTATGGGACTGCAATTGGAAACCGTATTCTATGGGTGGCTGGACTAATGATGAGAAACAGTATGTAGCTGGTAAAACTTTGCTTCACTATTACCAAGCCATACAGTTTGCAGGGGGCTTTAATTCAGACGACTAAGCCTCTAGGGGTGTGAGGGCTTGCCGTCGTCTTTTGGTAAATTAAAGGAGAGTGGTACTAATTAGATAGATAAAAGACCTTGACGCAGAGATTCTAATCCCC
>CAZDMD010000122.1:0-4439 GCA_964506805.1 uncultured Vampirovibrionales bacterium
CGCTTAAAGGGGTATTATTATCAAAAGAAAGAGCCTTGTCTCGTTGTTTGAGATTATTAAACGCTTTTTGGATATGCTCGTGGGTCAATGCTTCAAAAAAAGCCTCTCTGTTTTTTTCATAAGAAATGGACAGTGTGGAGGATTCAACGGCTTGTTTTAAAGTTCTTTCAAGCTCTTGATTATTGGAATAGGACGCATGCGTATTCTTAAAGTGAAGCAACAATACATATTCAATGGAAGGGCTTGTAAAAATAGGAATTATTTTATCTTGATGAGCTTTGAGTTTGGCATCAATTTGGGAAAACGAGTCTAAAAAAGTACCTTCACTTTGTTCTGTTGAAAATTCTCGATCAAACACCACATAAATTTTTCTGATTAGCTTTTTAAATGCTTTCGCTTTTTGAATCGCTTCTTCAACAATTCCTAGAGCATGAGTGCATCTTGCTTTATCGATTTGGGATTCTCTTAAACCCACTTTTAAGGCGTGCTTCAAGTAGAACGTTTCCGTTTTTTCACCCTCTACCAAAAACACATAAGGCTTGGGAGGCTTTTTTTCACCTCCTGAATGACGTCTTGCCATGGTTTAAGACCTCCAGTTGGTATTGGGAACAGCCCCATAACAGCCCAATGCGTAGTCTTCAGGTAGCGTGGCAGGATCAAAATCGTCAAAATCTGCTGGGGAATACAATTTTGTGTCTTGAGTGTCTTCGTTACGATCAATAAACCAAATTTGGTCGCCATTCAGTACGCTTTGATGCAGAAACATCATGTCATGTGAACTAAACAAGAGTCGAGCATGTTTGGGGTTTGTTTTAGGATTTTTAAACAAGTTAATAAACCGCATCGCTAATAGCGGATGCAGGGCTTTTTCAAGTTCATCGACAATATACAAGCCTCCTGTGTCAAGAATGTGTAGTTTCACATCCAATAAGAGTAATAAGTATTTTTGGGTGCCGTCGGATTGTTCAGTAAACTTTCTTCTTGAACCTTTAGAGTCAATAAAAATCCATTCGTTATTTCCAAACTCATAATCCCTAATATTAAAATCAGCTTCTTGTAATTCTTTCAAAAAAAAGGGTTTAAATTCATCTGATTGTAATTCTGCCTGCATTTTTGAGTCAAATGGCGGAATCCTTTGAATGCCTTTTATCATCCCTAGAGGATGAGGAGACCCATTTCGGGGCAAATAGACATCCATAAAATCATTTTGTATGTTTGAAAAAATACGTTGTATAGATTCAAAAGGTTGTATAGTAGTGTGAGACAAAGCAAGGTGATTTTGTCTCACACTATTAAGAGATTCTTTATTTGTGTCTGTTAAAAAGGAATGTTCTGAAAAGCTAAAACGTCTTTCTTTACCTTCTGTTCTTTCAAAAATAGTTACATCTGTTTGTTCTGATTTATCAATAAGCTCTTCAAAACTGACTTGTGCATCTGTTTCCTCGCCTTTCAAGTGAACTGTATAGTCGTATAGTTTTTTTTGATTGTTTGATAAATCTACAAAGGTAACTTTAAAAATAGCAGGCTTATTATTGTCATGGCATTCAACAAAATCAAAAGTATCGTCTACCGCAAAGTTATGTGAGCGTAAGATAAGATAGAAAAGCACTTTGAATGCTCGTAGCAAGGTTGACTTCCCCGAGGCATTTTTACCGTAGATGCCATTGACGGTGTTGATTAAGCCGATGCCCTCAATTCCAATATCTCGACGAGATTCAGGGTTGTAAAATTTATCTTTTGCCAAGTCTTCCATGGCTTCAAAGGAAAACGTAACCTCGTTTTGAAAGCACATAAAATTTTCAACGCTAAATTCAATTAACATGTCGTAACCCTTCTATTGAAATCATCTTCAAGTGATTTGTCTTTAGTTTAGCATCAGTCTAGCACAAGTACGCTATTTAAAAAATGGATTCCCCTATTTGAAGCGAAAGTCTCTTTGTGAGATAGTAAGACTATACTCCTGAAGATGCAAAGGAAACGCCGTCATGCCTAAAGTGCTTGTTACCGATCAAATTAACGAAAAAGCCGTCGAGATTCTCAGTACGGCGTGTGAAGTCAAATTCATTCCCAAACTCACCGCTGAAGAACTCATCCCTGCTTTGCAAGACTGCGACGGCATTATGATTCGTAGTGCTTCCACCATTACCGCCGAAGTCTTGGCTCAAGTGCCACAGCTCCAGATCATCGGTCGAGCAGGTGTGGGGGTCGATAATGTGGATCTTGCTGCTGCCAACACACGAGGCGTGGTGGTGGTGAATTCTCCTGAAGGCAATACCATTGCCGCAGCCGAACATACCACAGGTTTGATGTTTGCTCTTGCTCGGCATATTCCTCAAGGAGATGCCAGCCTAAAAGCAGGGCGTTGGGATCGTAAATCCCTTACAGGGATTGAGCTGTTTAACAAAACGCTTGGATTGATTGGTTTTGGAAAAATTGGTTCTCGTGTTGCCAAAGTCGCCAAAGCCGTCGGAATGAAAGTCATTGTCTACGATCCCTTTATTTCTAAAGACATTCCCGAAAGTATCGGAGCGACGCACACCACGGATTTGAACGTGATATGGACGCAATCGGACTTTATTACGGTGCATGTGCCTAAAACGAAAGAAACGCTTAACTTACTCAATGCCGAAACATTGCAAAAATGTAAAACAGGCGTTCGCATTATCAACTGTGCAAGGGGTGGTATTATCAACGAAAGCGACTTGGCAGAGGCGTTGCGTAGCGGTAAAGTGGCAGGGGCAGGTTTAGATGTGTATAACGAAGAACCGCTCCATGTGGAAAGCCCTTTGCTGGCGGAAGATTTAGCAGGTAAGGTGGTATTAACCCCTCACTTAGGCGCTTCCACCGAAGAGGCTCAAGTCAATGTGGCGTTAGATGTGGCGGAACAGTTGCGGGATTTCTTCACCACAGGAGCCTTGCGTTCGGTTGTGAATTCCCCTCTTTTACGCTCGGATGTGATGGAGCCGATTCGTCCCTTTTTGGCACTCGGTGAAGCCATGGGGAGTATCGGGGGGCAGTTGCTTTCAGGAGCGATTAAGCAAGTGGAGCTCATTGCCAAAGGGGGCTTAAGCGACTTTAACATTTCGCCGTTAAGTTTGGCGGTGCTAAAGGGGCTTTTAAGTGTGACTCGAGAAGGGGTGAATTACATCAATGCGATTCCCTTAGCGAAAGATCTCGGTATTGCCGTGCAAGAAAGTAAAAGTACAGCGAAAAGCAGCCTGCCGAATCTTTTAACGCTAAAGCTCACCAATGACAAGGGGCAGACGTTGAAATTGTCAGGTACGCTCATGGCAACGGATGTCATGCGAATCGTGGATATTGAAGGCTTTAAAACCTCGTTGAAGCCAACGGCGTACATGCTTATGGTTCCCCATGAAGACAAACCTGGTATGATTGCCAAAATTGGAGCGATTTTAGGCGATGCGAACATCAATATCTCCGCCTTGCAAGTCGGACGAACCGAAGATAATAGCAAAAGCATCATGCTATTTAACTTGGACAACCCTGCAAGTGATTGGGTACTCAAGGCGATTTCGGATGTTCAAGGATGCTATGAGGCGAAAGCACTCATGCTTTAAATGTTACAAATTGTAAATTTTTAAACAGGTTTTGAACAGCTTCACTTGTTTTATTGACAACTTGTTGTATTCTAAAGATACTCTGATGCAATGTTTTTTCTATTACTGTATTGATTGCAGTAATATCAAAAAATTATGAAGCCCCTCTTTATTAGTAAAAGAGGGGTTTTTTTTCATTTGTTTAGATGATGTTATAGGAGAGAAGCGTAGTAGGGTATCTGAAGCCCTCTAAAATGTAAAGGTGTGTTACAAGTTTCTCAAGTTTTGGAGCAGGTAACCGATACTTACACAAGGCGTGCATCAGCGTGTGCGATCTTATATTGTAGCAAGTTGGAGAAAAAACCTTTATGTTGATTAAACCAAAACAAAGTGCTTTTACTTTGATTGAATTGGGCATCATTATTGCGATTATTGGTGTTATGTCAGCGGTTGCGGTCACTCAGATGATGGACTTAACAGGAAATGCCGAAGAAGCATTACTAGAAGATTACCTTCAAAAATTAAATTCGGCGACGGCTCAATTTGTCGCCTTTAAAGGTCGTAGCCCCGATAATTTTGCAGAGTTTGTAGCGGTTGATTCTGCTTCTTTAGACCCCTCAACAGGACTTGTGATTCCCTTGCTCTATAAAAAAAATGATACGAATATGCCCCTTTGTGGAGACGCTGTACCTACAACGCAAGAGTTGACTTGTGATGGGGATGAACTCAAGCGTCGTACAGCGGTGTATACGATGGATAACAACGGTGTTGTTACCATGGTGGTTACCAAGTATGATACCAACAGATCTTAATTGAATTATAGTCGATAAAGATGTTTCCGAACAGTAGGCTAGACGAGGAGCTTAGATTATTTTGTGAAAG
>CAZDMD010000123.1:0-4306 GCA_964506805.1 uncultured Vampirovibrionales bacterium
TACAGAGGGCCTAGATCCTAGACCCTCTGTATGCAAGCCACTTTTAAGGTGAAGCGTTAGCAACCTTGATAGATTTCATTTTGAGCGTTAGTATAGCCCACATTATGACCAGCCACTCCTCCAACAACACCGCCAGTTCCAACTAGACCAGTGTAGCCCAAAAACTTAGCAGCATCTGGGTTTTCCTTTGCCCATTTTTCTGCAGCTTCTCCTCCTTTTGCAAGTATTGATCTACCTTCTTCTAATTTCTTAGTAAAGGATTCATTCATGTTTTTCCAGATTTCTCCAGCCTTCTTCTTCAAATTTTCACCAAACTGGGTAATACGCTCACCCCTCGTCGCAGGTGTGGTATCAGGAACTGATGAATCCACGAGTTGATTTGGTGAAATACCCCCCTCTGGTGTAATAGAATCGGTACCTGGAATATCTCCCGCACCGTCTGCCTTTGTGTATCTGTAAGGCTGTGGTGTGCGAGGTGCAGTACCATCAGCTGATGAATCCACGAGTTGATTTGGTGAAATACCCCCCTCTGGTTTAATAGAATCGGAAGCTGGAATATCTCCCGCACCGTCTGCCTGTCTGTAACTGTAAGGCTGTGGTGTGCGAGTCGATGAAATTTCTGGTGCCGCTGGCAAAAGTGCTTGATTAGGCACTTCCGTAAACTCAACATCAATAGCATCATCAACGAATCGAGTTGGAAGTCCTGGCATATCAGCTTTAACAATAGCACCAGGTGATAAATCAACATCTAATTTTGTAACGGGTTTAAATCCACCCGAAGCGAAATCGGTGGTAGCTTCTGTTACGTTTTTCAACCATGGCGTTACGTTAGGTAACTCTATTTTTTTAGCGACATCTGCTACAGCATTAAAAATATGAACGTTCATTCTTGTCTTTCCTTCTTTCTTTTATGGGTCGTTCTACATTATGCCTAAGCCAGCCAAGTCAGCCTCTTGTTGCCAAGTGTCTCCCTTGTTTGCCTTAGGTCTTCTTCAAGTGTTCTTCTCTTTAGAAGAAGAAACGGTTTGTTCTTATTAGCTTAAAAACACCCGCATTCCGATTTTGTGCTAATGGGGGTGAATCGTAACATTGTCTATCACCAAATCATTCATCGCATTAAAGCGAACACCTTCAATCCACGGTTGATTCAGCCATAATTTCTTCCGTGTAAACAAGGGACAAATCACCGTGTCCTCTTCTAGTAACAATCGTTGAGCCTCATCATACACCGCTTGACGCTTGGGGCTATTGGGCATCATCGCCCCTGCTTCAATCAGGGCATCATACCGAGCGGATTGCCAACCCGTGTGATTATTGCCATTCGTGCTATGAAACAAACTCAAAAAGCTATCGGCATCGGGGTAATCCACAAACCACGACAGTAAAAACATCGGGGGCGTGTCATATTCTAATCGAGACAAATAGACCTTCCAGTCTAGCGTGCGTAACGGCGTGCTAATCCCCAAGCCTTGCTTCCAGTGGAATTGTAAAATCTCCCCGATTTTACGCACGGCGTAGTCATTGGTAAACATCAACGGCGGAGGTAAAACATCGGGGTGTTTTTTTTGATACGCCTGCCACGCTTGTCTTGCATCTTTTACATTCACGTCATGCCCTAGATCAGCATTGTAGCCAAAAAGATTCGGTGTAATAAAGCTCTTGAGTTCGGATTCTCCGCTTTTAATCAGGGTGGGGAAATCGGCACGTTGCACGCATTGACAAAAAGCTCGTCGCACGGAAGCGTCATTGAAGGGGGCTTTTTGCGTGTTGAATCCCAAATACTGAATAAAGCTAATGCCGACTTCTTTCGCTCGGGGATCTTGGGCATAGCGTTCGTATTCAAAATTGGAAATCACCGTGCCAGAATCCGCCATATCTAAAACGCCTTGTTCAAAGAGCGTGAGTGCGGTATTTTGATCAGGAATCATCTCAAATTGAATCGTGGGGCGTTTTGAGGCTTTACCGTCCCAGTAATGGGGATTCGCCGTCAAACGGATTCGACTATCATGCTGCCATTCACTCAAGACGTATGGCCCATTGGTGATGTAGCGTCCTGCTTCGGTGAATTGCGAACCGTGGGCTTCCACGTTGTCTCGACGCAGGGGAACAGCAACTGGAAAAGCCAACATCGCAGGGAAAAAGACGTTCGGGCGTTTGAGACGAAGACGAATCGTGCGAGCGTCAGGGGTTTCAATGCCGACCTTTTTAAAGTCTTGAATTGTGCCGTTATAAAAGGCTTCTGCATTCAAAATCGGGAAGAGGAAGAAGGCATAGGCAGATCCATTGGCTTGCGTGAGGACTCTTTGCCATGCGTAGGTGAAATCATGCACGCTCAACGGCTTGCCATCGCTCCATTTCAGGTTAGGACGCAGTTTAAACGTGTAGATCAAGCCATCGGGGGACACCGACCACGACTCCGCCAGTTCAGGGGAGACGTGAGCCTCCGCATCAAAATCGGTGAGTCCTCGCATCAATTCGTGGATGACGCGTCCGCTGGTGCTATCGGTATTGCGGAGGGGATCAAGCGTGGGGGGTTCTTTGCCGAGATTGAGGGTGAGACGTGGCGTTTTTGGATCGTGTGGAGGGGGAGATGTGTCGCTTTCTTGGGTGAGGCGTTGATTGAAAAATAAAAACAGCAAGAATCCCCCAAGCAAGAGGAGGAGAAGCACACGCCATTGAAAAAAAGGGGAACGCAAATGTCTCATGCGATTTAGTGTAGCATAAACAGAACCGTTTTAAGCATTTATCGGACTTGATGTCTGCGATCATCCACCCACGCCAATAAGCGGATGCCTTCTTCCACCGTCAATGGAGCGTGAAAATCAATGCTCCACTGCTGAAGCGATTTGACGTCTTTCGGTGGAGGCTCACTTAAAACGCTATCGAGCATCCCCATGGCATACGCCATATTCAGCGTATGCTGTTCCGTTTCGTTGAGATGAGACCACCCCCGCATCAAAGACGCTCGTGCATCCGCATCCGCCGTGGGGCTTGCCCACCATTCGGTATAGGCGGCATCTTCGCTTGTTTTAATGCGTTGTGAGGCTAAGCCTGCCAAATAAAGCCCCATGTGTAATGCCTTGCCTCGTGTGAGGGCTTTCTTAGATTTTAAAGCAATCGCATCGCTCGGAAAATACGACACGAGTCGAGCTAATCGCCACGCTAAAACCGCATTGGGATTTTCCACTGCTTGACGTTGAATGGCAAGGGGGGCATTCACACCTTCTGGTGGTAACAGGGCTTGCACGTTTTGCCACCAAAACGATTCAGGCATCGGGGTATGAAGAGACGGTGGCTCTTTCCATAACGTTTTAAAGTAAGTATCGAACTGATGCCGATGCGTCCATGCCTTGACTTGCGGGGCGTTCCAAATACTCGGTGTGCTTACAGGAGCCTCTTCCCCATGAAAGACGCTCGATTCCCCACGTCGTGGATTCTGGGCATAGGTACGAGGCAGGTCGCCCATCGGGGTGCGGATCTCGCTTTGCATGTCTTCCTTTAAGGCGAGTGCCTCCACCAAACGAGGCTGAAGAAAGGGGGCATCCGCGATTTCGTATTTTAGGGTGTTTTCGGTCGAAGAAGGATAGTGCATCAGGGGCTTGAGCAGGGGTTTAAGAAGGATTTTCAAATCTCGTTTCATGGCTTTGAGCTGAAAGCGTAAGGTTTCTAACGCATCTGCTTTTTGCATCGGTGGATTTGTCTCTTGGCTTGTCTTTTGCCTTATTTGTTGATTTGCGTGATTTTGGCATCCTGAAAAGATGAACAAGATACCAAACGCCACAATAGCGAGCGGTGAGACACGACTCCATAAGAAAAAAGCAAGACGAGAAAAAACAGTCTTCATAGCACCTTATCCACTGTAAAACGAGAGATTGCGTTTTCAGTATCGGATGAAGCCCTGCCTTCCGCCACGCCTCCCTTTATTTAGGGGAGGATTGCAAGAATTTAAAGTGTTAAGGTATCTAAAACAGTATTCAACTGGCTTACCTCAAGAGGAACTGCTTGCATGCTCACAATGAGTTCATTAAAGCTATTCAAGAGCTTATACGGTAATTTTACGAAGGTAGAGTACAGCACAGCCTAGATACCCAAAGCCTTTCCAATGCTCGATCTTGTTTTCATATCGTAATACAAGTTTTCTAAATCCCTCTAGCCAAGAAAAAGTACGCTCTATTATCCAACGCCCCTTGTATGGTCGATTGAATATATTCCCGCACAGTGCCTATACTTTGTCACTTTGTCGCTACGATATATTTTGTTCAGTCATGTAGGTCTATCTACACATTTTCTAAACTTTTTCACAAAA
>CAZDMD010000124.1:0-4296 GCA_964506805.1 uncultured Vampirovibrionales bacterium
ACCCTTCTTCGAGCGTGAGTTTCGGCTCCCACCTAAGGAGGGTTTTCGCCTTTTGAGTATCCCCCAACAGCACCAGCACCTCACTCTTTTCAGGACGCACCCGCTCCGCCTCATTCGCCACAATCGGCATTGTGCTTTTATCCAAGAGTTTTAAAATGGCGTTTAGTACATTGCCCATCGACTGCGTTTTGCCGTTACCTATGTTAATCACCTCTCCGTTGGCATTTTCAGAGGCTCCCACGGCTAAAAAGCCTCGCACGGTATCCCACACAGGGGAAAGGTCTCGCAGAGGGTTTAAACTGCCGACGTGAATGGCATCGGCATACAGGGCTTGCTGAATCACAGTAGGGATAAAGGCTCGGGTGGATTGACGAGGCCCAAAGGTATTAAACGGGCGAATAATCGCCACAGGGGTTTCAAAGCTCCGCCAATAGCTTTCGGCGAGCATATCGGCTCCGATTTTAGAGGCGGAATAGGGCGACTGCCCTTGCAAGGGATGTTTTTCATCAATGGGGGTGTATTGAGCCGTGCCGTAAGTTTCGCTGGTAGAGGTATGCACCAGTTTGACGCCATGTGTTTTACAGGCTTCCAGCAGATTCAACGTCCCTTGAATATTGGTATTCACATAATGTTGAGGGGCTAAATACGAATAGGGAATGCCAATCAACGCCGCCAAGTGAAAAACCAGTGAATGCGAGCCGACCAAGCGTTGCATGGAAGGGGCATCGGTTACATCCCCAAAAATGATGTCGAGGCGTTCGAGCAAGTCCGTTGGCAAGTAGCGTAAATTGCCTATATCCCCACGCCCATTATATTTCACCAAAGCTGTTACCTTCGCTCCTGCGAGCAACAAGGCTTCCACCAAGTGAGACGGAATAAAACCGCCTGCCCCTGTTACCAACACCGCTTGCCCCTGATAAAAACACGTCCACGCATCTTCTTCGTAAAAGGATTTTAAGCGATTCGCATCTGACGGGTTAAACATCACCGATTCTCCCTAATAAAACACGCCATTTATTTTTTCACAAAAGGAAACAAGTTCGTGCCGTTACTTTTGTTGAGAATGTGAGGCGGTAGAGGCGTTTCCATTTTTAAAACCACCACACTTTTTGCTTCAACTGGGAAAAGCGTGTGAGGCATCCATTCGACTTGCTCAAATCGGGGTTGACCGTTGGGCGAAGCCGTATCCAGCAAGACAACCCATGGGGTATCCTTACTGCGATGCGTGGGAAGGTAGAACTGCTTGTCTTGTGCTTCATCATTAATCACAATCAAGACGCTTGAAAAATCAGCGGTGGGATCATCACAGTATTTCCGATTCGCCTTGCCGTCAATCAACAGCCCCATACACCGTAACGATTCATTATGCCAATCTTCAATAGAAAGGGGTTTACCCACAGGCAACCACCACGTTACATCAGGAATCCCGCTTTTAGGGCTGGGCGTGCCTGTGAAAAAAGTACGTCTTCTAAAGGCGGCGAGGGATTGACGCACCGCAATGGCATGGCAGACAAACGCAAAAAAATCTTGCTTATTCGGATTTTTTTCAATGTTCCAATCCAACCAAGAGAGTTCATTGTCTTGGCAATAGGTATTATTATTGCCGTGTGCCGTTCGACTCAACTCATCGCCTGCCAAAATCATAGGTGTCCCGATTGAAAATAAAAGCGTCGTCATCAAGTTCCGCTTGCGTCGTTGACGTTCGGCAATTACAGGTGCGTCTTCGGTCTTGCCTTCGACGCCTCCGTTATAACTGCGGTTGTCGTTGGTGCCGTCTCGATTATCTTCCCTATTGGCTTCATTATGCTTGCCGTTATAACTCACCAAGTCTTCTAACGAAAAGCCGTCATGGCAGGTAATAAAGTTCAAGCTATTATACGGATGCCGTCCATTATGCTGAAATAAATCGCTAGAACCCGCCAAACGTGTGGCGAGCTGATTCAAGGTGGCGTGTTGTTGATTCCAGAAAGCACGCAGGGTATCACGATAGCGACCGTTCCACTCCGACCAACCCATGGGGAAATTACCAACTTGATAGCCTCCCACGCCTGTATCCCACGGTTCGGCAAAGAGTTTAACATTCCGTAAAACGGGATCTTGCTGAATGGCTTGAAAGAAAGACGACTTATGCGAATACTCAAAATGCTCTCGTGCCAAGGCAGACGTCAAATCAAATCGAAAGCCGTCGACGTGCATTTCCGTAACCCAATACCGCAGGCTATCTAAAATCATCGTCAAAACAGGCTGATTGGTGGCATCTAGCGTGTTGCCGCAGCCTGTAAAATCCATGTAAAAACGAGCCGCTTCAGGCACGCTACGGTAGTAGGCTCGATTATCCAAGCCCTTCCAGCTCAAGGTCGCTCCCATGTGATTGCCTTCACAGGTGTGATTATAAACGACATCTAAAATCACTTCTAAGCCTGCCTTATGTAGACTTCTGACCATCGATTTAAACTCACGCACGACATCATGCGGATCTTTCGTCATGGCGTAAGCAGGGTGTGGCGAAAAATAATTCAGCGTATTATAGCCCCAATAATTCGTGAGTTCAGTGTCTTTTAGATGAGGCTCATCAATAAAGGCATGCACAGGCAAAAGTTCAATCGTGGTAATGCCCAGTTGTTTATAGTATTGAATCATGGCATCGCTACCTAGGGCAGCATAAGTGCCTCGCATATTCACAGGCAGGGCAGGATTCAAAATCGTTGCCCCCTTCACATGCGTTTCCAGCACAACGGTTTCTTCCATGGGGATGCGAGGCGGGGCATCATCTCCCCAAGAAAAGGAGTTATCCACCACCACGCCCAAGGGGGCGTAAGGAGCGGAATCACGGTTGTCAATGGCAAAATCTTGCTTCGCATGCCCCACTTTATAGCCGTAAAGGGCATCGTTATGCTTGACGAGTCGAGCCACGGCTTTGGCATAGGGATCCAACACCACCTTACGAGGGTTATGCCTTAAGCCATGTTCAGGTTCATACGCTCCATGCACTCGATAGCCATAGAGTTGTCCAGGTTGTATGCCTTCAATGTAGGTGTGCCATACCTGATTCGTTTTATGCAGAAGGGGAATGCGAATGGATTCACGCCGAGATTTAATGCTATCAAAGAAGCACAGCTCCACCTTGGCGGCAGAAGAGGAATAGACGGCAAAGTTGACGCCGCATCCGTCGTAGCTTGCCCCAAGCGGAAAGGGACTCCCTTTTTGCGTGATGAGTTCCCCATAACGTTTTTTTGAAACAACTGGCATAAGGTGGCGTGTCTTTCTCTTAATAAAATCATACGAGCCTAAAACATCTCAATTTATAGTATAGCCTGTATTTTTAAGTTGGGAAAGTATCGTTTTATGAAAAAGCGAATTAAAATTGATTTAACATTTTCTTAATGGACTTTCACTCAAATCGCAGTATAATCAGAACAACCCAAGGAGGTTGCGTGATGAAAGCCTTTGTATTGACATTGTGTCTTGTTTTAGCCGTCATAGGATTTTTCAAACTCATGCCTGAAAGTCGTGCCAAGTATGCCGAACCGCCTTATTTGATTTCTAAAAAAAGCGACTCGATTGAGTTTCGTCATTACGAACCCTTCGTAGTGGCGGAAGTCTTGGTTTATGGGGATCGGCAAGCAGCGGCGAGCGAAGGGTTTCGTCTTTTATTTGCCTACATTTCAGGGGGCAACGCTCAGCAAGAAAAAATACCGATGACCATTCCCGTGTTTCAGGAGTTGATCGCTTTTGAGCCGAATGCGTCTGATGAGAGTCAAACGCTGTGGGCGTTTCGCTTTGTCATGCCTTCTGAAAAACACCTTCAAGACTTGCCTGCTCCGCAGAATGACCGCATTCATTTCAAGCAGATGACGGGTTTCAACGTGGTAGCGATGCGTTTTAGTGGCTCTTCCGCCTCCGACAATTTAATGGCACACAAGAATAAGCTCGATGCGTGGACGCTTCAAGAAAAAACACCACTTACGCCCAACACGCATGAAATTTATGCCTTGTACAATGCCCCGTTTACGCCTTCTTTTTTAAAGCGTAATGAAGTGATGTTTCGCATTGAAAGAGATTAGAGCATATACAGTAAAGATGTGTTAAAATAGGAGTGTTATTATTAAGTCATGTGGGAGATGAACTATGGCATAGAAAGCCTTAACCGACGCCGAATGGGATCTGATTAGTCCCTATATGCCTGTACAAAAACGAGGAAGACCGCGAAGCCGAAACCGCGAGATTTTAGATGCGATTCTTTTTATAGTCGATTAAAGATGTTTCCGAACAGTAGGCTAGACGAGGAGCCTAGAT
>CAZDMD010000125.1:0-4282 GCA_964506805.1 uncultured Vampirovibrionales bacterium
CATTTGTAAATTGTCTATTTTAACATATCTATCTATTTAGTACCACTCTCAAAAATAAACTTCTAGGACTAACTCCTTGATTACAACAAATCAATTTTAATTAGTAGACAATAACACATCTTTCAAGATTCATGATATAACAATTTCTCCCGACTGTCAATTTTTATAATGAACCCTTTAAATAAGAATACAGCTGTTTCCAAGAACTAAAAGAACAAGGGGTGTCGCAAAAGCCACAAGTACAACCCACTACAAACAAAACCATTTATTCTTTTCAAAACCCTATAACTTACTCATTAACCACTCAGGTAAATCTTGAATATCCACTGCATGAGCAAACAGGCTCGCTAAATCAGGATGCAAAAATTCAAAGCCTTCTTCGACCAGTTTTTTAGGAATCACGGCAACACCTTTTTCCACAAAAGCCTCTACCATGTCTCGACCAAAGATTCCCCATAAAACCCAAGCAGGTAAATTCCCCCAAAAAGGAACGCCCAATGCCTTCGCCCATGCGTGATGAAAGCGTTGAGAGTCCACCACCTCTGGTGCTACCAAATGATATACGCCTTGACTTTCAGCACGCCCTAGCAAGTGAATCATCGCCCCAATGGCATCTTCCAGACTCATCCACGACAAGGGGGGCTTGCCTGTGCCGATGTTGAAAATCCC
This sequence comes from uncultured Vampirovibrionales bacterium, assembly GCA_964506805.1. Lineage (GTDB taxonomy): Bacteria > Cyanobacteriota > Vampirovibrionia > Vampirovibrionales > JAJTHC01 > JAJTHC01. The sequence continues at coordinate 670 of CAZDMD010000125.1, forward strand.
ACCCCACGCAAAGGGTAGGCTCAAGCGTTGCATATACCCGCCTGACTCATCCATTAGCACGCTAATACGTGCTTTACAAACCCGTACCCCAGCTTCTTCTAAGGGCATCAATGCACTCTCCCAGTCCTGTACCAATGCCCCGAGAAAATGATCCGTTGCAAGTGGGGTGCTTTCATCAAGGCGTTTTTCATCTAGCTCCCGCTGTTTTGGATAACACGACACCCCACTGGCGTTAATCCATACAGAGGGGGTATGCCCTGACGACAAACAGGCTTGCACGAGCTTTTTTGTCCAATCGACACGGCTTTCTTTCATACATTTTTGGCTGTCATGCGTCCATTGTTGGGCAATGCTTTCTCCGTTGAGGTTGATAACACCATACACCTCGTGAAAGACTTCGGGAGGCACATCGCCGTTTTCACCTAAAACAAACACTTCCACCCCTTGCCACTGTTTTAGAGTTTCAGCAGAGGGAGGTGTTCTCAATAAAATCCGTACGGTCATGCCCAGTGCCAGTAAGGTCGCCACCAGCGGAGTCCCTAACATCCCTGATGCCCCTGTGATTAAAATACGTTTACCCACGAGTGCGGGATTTCGTCGTTTTAAGTCATAGCCTGTGATACGATGCCGAAAGCGAAACATTCGTCTTAATTTGGCTTGTACTGCCCACCCTGCCACGCCTGAGGAAAGAGGCTCAAAAGGCAAGGCATATTCAATATAATCACATAAACGAGCGGTCGAAACGTCCACACGAGACATTTCATGGAGGTGTTGCCAAACGGCAAACGCTCCTGATGCTTGGGTATCGATGAATTGAAAAGGGGGTAAGTAGCCTCGATGTTCGGCATGCCACGTGAAAGAAAAAACGTTCAAGGCAGGTATCCATTGGGTGAGGCGTCCTAAGAAGGGGATTTGGATTTGAGCGGTACTGCCGTTTTTTAAATTTGAGGGAAGCACCTTGAGTCGAACAGGCTCCCATGGGGGGAGCAAGCGTTTGAAGGCATGGGGACTTTCATGCCACGCAAACAAATCTGCAGCAGAGGCATTAGGGAAGTCGGATGCTTGTCTGAAATGTGGCATGGTGTCTCCCTTATATCAAGATAATTTACTTCACTATACCTGATTTTAAGCGAACCGTGTTACAAAAGCGGTAACAATTCTTAAACTTTACTTATAAACTAGACGATGACTCCCACATCCTCTATAATACACATAAGAGGTTACGAGGTAGTCCTGCTACCTCTGTTTCATCAACTAACGGGAGGTTCTAGCATATGATGACTAGACTATCTATTCACGGACGCAACATTGAGTTGACTGCCGCTATTAAAGACACCCTTTCGGAAAAAACAGAACGTGTGTTTTCTCACTATGATTTTATTCAAAATGTGATGATTCATCTTTCCGTTGATAAAAACCCTCGCATTAGTGAGGCACATCACGCCGAAGCGGTGATACACGTCAACGGCGGAGTGGTCAAGGTAGAAGCCTCCAGCGAAAATTTGTATGCTGCCATTGATGTATTGGTAGATAAAATGATGCGTTCTTTAACCAAATACAAGTCTAAGCATCTCTTAAGAGGCAAAGCCGCACGCAGTCAAGGAGGCGAAAGCCTTCGTATTCCAACGGATGCTCCTATGGCGGACTTGTTGGAAGGTGACTTTGAATTAGATTTTCAGTCTCCTGAAGAGAATGAAGCCGCTGCTTTTGCCGAAGCCGAAGTGCAGAGCGTCCGTTACGCCTAATTTCTAAAGTAGTCGAACAAGGAGGGGTTCTTAGTCCGAACACCTCCTTGTCGTTAGCTTCAAGTTTTTGACTTTAAGGTCGTCTCGTAAAAGGGCGACTGATGAAGTTGAAGAATCGGGCAAAAGGCTTAAAGAGATTCCCCACAAAGTTAACGGTTTTTAGCAATCCTGCTAATCCTTCAATACTCCCTGTTTTCATCAAGGCATTCACAGGTTCTACAAGGGGCTTGAGTTGGGGGTTGTTGTCAACCGAACCGTTCAGTAAATCTTGCCCCATTTTGGCGTAATCTTGAATCGTCATTTTACTTTCCAAGTTCAAGCGTACGACTTTCAGTTCATCCTTGAGTTCTCGGTTGACTTCACGGATAATGGAACTTTCACGCATCATAAACGCCAGTAAGCCCATTAGCCCGATTTGACCTGCAATCAGTAAGGGAACGCCCCACTTAATATAAGTCGGCGTGGTTTTGGCATCCAGTGAGTCTTGAAAAGAGGCAAGAGAGTGAAGAACCTCTTCTCTAAATTGGGCGGCTTTGGACTTGTTTTTAGGCGGAGTCGTTGAAGAGGTCTCTGAAGGGTTGGCATTAGTAGCGAGGGGAGTATTGCTCGCACCACTGGAAACGCCACTGGGGGGCGTTGTACTGGCAATTGATCGAGGAAAAGCAGAGATCGAAACCATTCGAGACACACCTTTAAATCTAGGCTAAATCCATGCTAAATCTAGGCTAAATGAATATGCTTTTTAACATGATACAGGTATAAAACACGCTCACGTTAAAAAGATGCGTCTTGCTATTATTCAGGTGTGGCGTGGGAGGATTTCGTTAAAAAGAGGTGGGGATTCTTTTGACGATACGCATCTCGAAAGGCGTTGACTTTGATTGAAAAATCGGTAATGGGTAAACCGTCGGCTTGATACCCATAAATTTGACCTTCTACTTGGGAGGTTTGACTCTCGGTGGACTCTGCTGTGTGGGTGCTATGTGGTGAACTGTTTTCTTCAACATGTTGAGAAGCCTCAGACATGCTTACGCTAGAGGCTCGTTCAGGTTGAACAGACGGTGCCTTAGGATTGTAGTGTTGTTGAGCGTAATGAGGCAAGCGTTCAATGCCTGAAGTGGCAGGATGCCAATAGTCCGCATGAGCCAAAGGCGAAAGACTTAAGGCACTGATAAAGCAAAAGGTCAAAAAATTGAGAAGAAACTTCATAGAGGATTCCTTTATGGAGAGGGGATCATATCTTTATTGTCTCATGGAGAAGGGGCGAGTGCCTCCTCTCCATGCAGGAGTTTGCAGGGGCGTTATTTTTGTAACAATTTCTAACAAGCCGTTCCCAAAAAGGCTTGAAGGGCTTTTATAGAGACATGAGCTTTTCACCGAGCTTTTGTTAATCCCTTAAATGACCCAAACGAATCGAAAGGAATGATTCACATGTCCATGAACATTGGCGGAGCGTCTTATGCCTCCCCTCGCTTTACCCCCCCCCACTACACAATTGAAAGCCACTAACCTTCAGCGTAGTGGAGCTTGGCGTCCTGAAGAAAAGACCTTTCAACAACTAGGCACGTTAGCTCTTGAGACCAAATCAGAATACCGAAAACTAATCGATTATTGGGGTAAAGGCATCTCCCTAGATGCACAAATAAAACAACTATTTCAAAGAGAAGATGTTCGTACTATGGGCGACCGTAAAAAGCAAACACATAGTGATGCTATGAATGAATATTATCGATTATTGAAAATCGATCCAAGCTCAATGAGTGAAGAAGCCAATGAGATGCTGGGTAAGATACTAGCATAATCCGAAATTAATTCCCTTCAATCGTCATGGTATCCACCTGATGCCATGACGATTTGTATTTGAGCCT
>CAZDMD010000126.1:0-4140 GCA_964506805.1 uncultured Vampirovibrionales bacterium
GAACGGGTTGAAAATGGAAAAGTAAGAGGAAAACAGCGCTGGAAGTGCTTGACATGTGGCTATATAGTCGATTAAATTCGGAATCATCCCTTTAAGTACATATCGTCATTCTGAACGCATGTGAAGAATCTCCCAAGTTGGAAATCGAATCCACTTAAGAAGATTGCCACGCCTAACGGCTCGTAATGACGACATAATCTTATTGTGTACTTGTGGGTATTATTCCGTAAAAAATTGACGTGGCACACATGGCAAATATACTCATGACGGATTGTAACAATCTCGCAACCATTAAGATTGTTTTTATTTTATTAAATTACAAATAGCTTTACAGTAAACTAAGGAATCTCTCACCCATGAACTCAATCAACCGTAGCAATAACGCCACGCACAAACCACGCCTCATTATTTTGGAACGAAATGCCATAGCAAGTGAACACGCTAAAACTGTTGCAATGAATGCACAGTTGGTGAATCCCGATGTGCAGATTACCAAAATCAATGAACGGAGTGATTATTATCGACCTTCCGACAAGAGAGGCTTAAAACACAGGATTCAAAGCAATTTAAGGGGCTGGTTTAAAGGACACTTGAAAAGCCTTTAAGAGATTGCAAAAGATTCTCGTGTAAAAAACACAGTCGTCAATATCTCGCAAGGTTGGAATCAATTTACACAGTTACAGTTTGTAAATAAAAATTCCGAATGGTTCATTCACAAAATGACCGAAGCAGAAAAGAAACGACTGGTGTCTTCACGTCAGAATATTAATCTATCGAACTTGGAAACCTTTATTGATGAGGCATGGAAGGAGATGAAAGGCGAAATTAAAGGCTGGCAAGCGAAAATAAAAAAGGAGGTTACCAAGCTAAAAGAAACTAAAAATGTGGTAGTGGTAAAAGGTGCTGGTAATGATGGTGGTAATGGGGAATATCTAGGTTTAAACTCATCTCAATTCGCCGATATTAAAAGTCAATTTGAAAAGGATGAAGCCATTGATCCTATGCTACAAGGCACGGAGATTATTGGGGTAGGTTCAACAAAGCAGAATGGTGATTTAGAGCATTACTCTACACCAGGGAATCATTATCAATTTGCGACGACGGTTCCTGATGGTACAGACGGTACATCATTAACTACTCCAGCGATTGGGACAGGACTTGCGGTATTACTCCCTAAAGGCTACACCGTCGACCAAGCCCTTGCCTACTTAAAAAAAATCGGTATCCAAAAGAAAGACAATGAAGGCAACTCTTACGTCTATATTTCTTTGGAGCAACTTCAAGCACTCCAAAAATTGCCTCAAAAGAAAAGCTAGCCCAAGACAAACGCCTCAAGTGCCGTCGAAAGGGCTTCTCCTTGCTTGCCACCTGCTTGAGCAAAAGTGGGCTTGCCACCGCCACCGCCACCACAGGCTTGAGCCAGTTGTTTGACCACATCCCCCGCCTTGACACCATGAGACTTGACCACCGCCTCCGACACCCACGCCAAAATCAACGCCGAACCTTCCGCTGAAACAGACCCCAAAATCAAAACGCCCTCTTGTTTCCCGTCTTGAGAAATCTGATTCATCACCGCTTCGCCTAAGGCTTTTAGGGCATCCGCCGTGGCATCCGAGATGAAACGCTTCACCAAAGGAATGGACGAACTCGATGCGTGGAAGGCTTGCACCAAATCAGGGGCTTGACTCATCAGGATTTTTTCTTCCAGCTGTTTGACTCGCTTTTCTTGGGTTTTTAAGTCGTCTTGCAGTTTAACGATGCGTCCCAAGACGTCATGCACAGGCGTTTTAAAGTGAGTCGCTACCGCTTTAAGCTGATTTTCCGCCTGTCTAAATTGCCGATACGCCTCATAGCCCACGACAAATTCCAATCGACGCACCCCAGCCGCCACCGCCGATTCACTGTTGATTTTCAAGACCCCAATGGCGGCGACATTCTCAACGTGTGTGCCTCCGCAGAGTTCTTTCGAATTCGCCCCTAAAGAGACCACTCGCACGGTTTCGCCGTATTTTTCGCCAAACATCATCACTGCCCCAGAGACTTTGGCGGCTTCAATCGGCATTTCCTCGATTCGGCTATTTGCCCCGTCTTGAATCCAGCGATTGACGAGTCCTTCAATCTGACTCAACTCGCTAGAGGTAACGGCTCGTGTAAAGTTAAAGTCAAATCGTGCCGATTCAGACGATACATGGCTCCCTGCTTGAGCGACCTCATCCCCCAAGACTTTTTTCAACGCCGCATGCAATAAATGCGTACCGCTATGATGCAAGGTCGTTTGCTGGCGTTTGATGTCGTCCACTTCGGCGGTAATCACATCGCCTTCGCTTAGCCCTTCGCCTTGATCATAAATACAGTGATGCACAAATAAATCGCCAACTTTTTGAACATTGGTTACCAGTACGGTGAGGGCTTTCTGCCCCGCATTCAGGTGAAGTTGCCCTGTATCGGCGACTTGTCCCCCACTTTCGGCATAAAAGGGGGTTTTGTCTAAGACGCATTGAAACGGCGTATTCACGCCTTTCACCGTCGAAACACGCTCCCCTTCAAGAATCAGTGCTTTCACCGTCGCTTCTGCACTGAACTGCTGATAGCCCACAAAATGGGTTGCCCCTGCCTCTTGATACAGTTCCGTAAAGAGCTGATCGTCCACCACGCCCACGTTTTTACGAGCCGACCGTGCTAAGTCCTTCGCCGATTGCATCGCCACATGAAAGCCTGCTTCATCCAGTTGCAAGCCTCGTTCTTGGGTGATGTCTCGTGTCAGTTCAATCGGGAAACCGTAAGTATCGTAGAGCTTGAACGCCTCTTCACCGTCGAGGGTGTCGCCCTCCATGGATTCCAAGCATTCTTCTAATCGCTTCGTGCCTTTATCAAGGGTTTCTAAAAAGCGAGATTCTTCACGCTGTAAAGTGGCTTGCGTATAAGCGAATCGGGTGATGAGTTCAGGGTAGTGATGCCCATATTCATCTTTAATAATAGGTAAAATGGCGTGTAGAAAAGGGGCGTTCATGCCCAAAAACTGCTTGCCAAAACGCACCGCTCGACGCAAGACCATACGGATGATATAGCCACGTCCTTCATTCGACGGCACCACGCCATCCGCCATCGTAAAGGCGAGTAAGCGCAAGTGATCCGCCACGATTTTGAGGGCGACATCGGTTTCTTCCGACTGCTTATAGGGGACACCTGTATACGCCGTTACCGCTTGCACGATGTTTTGAAACAAATCCGTTTCAAAGGTGTTATCTACCCCTTGTACGACCATCGCCAAACGCTCCAGCCCTGCCCCTGTATCGACGTTTTTATGTTCGAGCGGTGTGATGTTGCCTTCGGCATCTTGAAACAGCTCCATGAGTACCAAGTTCCAAATCTCAATTAGCCGTGTTTCCAAGTCATCATTCGGATTTTGCGTCAAGTCGTAGTGAATTTCCGTACACGGCCCACAGGGCCCAGACGCTCCGGGAGGCCCCCAAAAATTGTCCTTCTTCCCACATTTAAACAAACGAGACTCAGGAACACCGACCACGTCTTTCCAAATGCGGCAGCTGTCTTCATCTTCTTCATAGACTGACACCCAAAGCCGTTCGGCATCGAGCTTTAGAACTTCGGTGCAGAACTGCCAGCTCCACGGAATGACCTCTTCTCGAAAATAGTCGCCAAAACTAAAATTACCCAGCATCTCAAAAAACGTGTGATGCCGTGGCGTGCGTCCGATGTTTTCTAAATCGCTGTCTTTACCTGAAACTCTGGCACATTTTTGAGTCGTGGTAATGCGTGGCGGATTCGGACGAGGTTCAATGCCCAAAAAAATCGGCACAAAGGGGAGCATCCCCGCTGGCACGAGCAAGACAGTGGGATTATCAATGGGGATTAAACTTGCCGAAGGCTTGCGTTGATGCCCACAACGCTCTTCAAAAAAACGTAAAAAGGCTTCGCGAATTTCATTCCCTGTAAAGGGTTTGGGTGAGGTGGACATAAGGCAAAAGGCTCCATTGGGGAATATTGTAAACTGATTTATTGTAACATAAATACGGCTAGCATATTTTAAACTTGAGCATTTTTTAGGCAAGTATACGTTTCGCTTACTTAGAGCCTATCCGAGAAATGATTTTCATGGTAAAATGAAGATGTTAACGTCAT
>CAZDMD010000127.1:0-4068 GCA_964506805.1 uncultured Vampirovibrionales bacterium
TTAGTGGGGGAGCTTATCGATTCGGTAAAAATATCGTTCATAACTCTCTTTCTAAAAATAAAAGGGAGAGCTGAGTCTCCCTTTTATTTTATAGGAGCCCGTGTTTTTAGACGACAAATTCTTCACAAGCGGTGGTTAAATCCGTTGTGGGACGCATTTCATCGTCGTGGAAGGGAATATCCATTGGGGCATAGTCATTCAAAATCGGGATGTTTGTCGCCAAACGATCCGAATACGTCGGTAAGTTTACTTTCCAATACGTCCCTAAAACCACACGATCCGTCAACTTGTAGGCTTCCGCAATCGCCGCAATTTTCTTGGCTTGAAGGGCTTCTAAATCGTTCGGATTTTCCACTTCACCGCAGTAGCCTGTTTCTTCTAGGTAGTGTAAACGAGGCAACTCCGTTTGGCCTTCGTTGACTTTTTCGGTGTAGTATTCCTTCGGATGTAAATCGTTATACGTTGGGCAAGGCTGATGCACATCCACCAAGCTCACACCACGATGATTAATCGCATCCATAATCGTTTGCTTCAAATGTTTGGCATCAAACGAATAAGAACGTGCCACAAAGGTATAACCTGATGCAATCGCCATCGCAAGCGGGTTAATCGCTTGTGAAATGTGGGGCAATGCTAAACTCTTCGGCTGCATACCCACTTCCAAAGTGGGAGACGCCTGCCCTTTGGTTAAACCATACACTTCATTGTTAAAGACGATATAAGTAATATCGACATTACGACGACCTGCATGGAGGAAATGACCCGCCCCGATGCCGTATCCGTCGCCATCCCCCCCAGTCGCAATGACCACGTTGTTCGGGTTTGCAATTTTAGCACCGAGTGCATAAGGCAAAACACGACCGTGAAGGGTGTGAATCCCATAGGCTTGCAAGTATTGTGCGGACTTTCCTGAACATCCAATTCCTGCAAAGAATTCCACTTTCCAAGGTTGAAGTTGCAATTCAGAAACGGCTTGCTGAATCGCATTGACGATACCAAAATCGCCACAACCAGGACACCAGTCAGGGTTCTTGTCAGAACGCAACTGGGCAGGCTTAAACTTCACATCCAAGGTAGGGAAGTTCTGTTGAGTTTGTTCTTTAGTGGCCATTGACTAGCACCACCTTTCTCGATTGCTTTGCTTGTACTTCTTCCACCGCTTGAATAATTTCGCACTGTGAAAAAGGACGACCAGTATATTTGCAGGCTTTGTGTTCAATATCAATGCCTGTTTCTTGACGAATCAGCTTGGCAAGTTGATTCGTGAAATTACTTTCAATAATCAAACGTTGCTTACAGCTATTCAAAATACGCGTAATCGCATCCACAGGGAAGGGAGACATCAAGCGAATATGCAAGTAATTCACCGATTTGCCTTGCTCTTTGAAACGCTCAAGGGCATCTAACACCGCCCCTTTGGTCGAACCCCAACCGATGATGGTCAAATCCGCTTGTTCAGACCCATAGAGCTTATACTGCAAGTGTTCAGGAATTTCACGAGCCGCCGTTTCTAACTTTCTTGCACGTTTTTCCATCATTTGCATACGAATCGCAGGCTCTTCCGTGATGAAACCGTATTCGGTGTGTTCGTCTCCTGTTAAGAAGTGAATACCACCGGGTGTACCAGGAATCGGACGAGGGGAGATGCCGTCTTCGGTGATTTGAAAGCGTGGGAACTTGGGCAAACCTGTGGCAGGATCGGCAGGATCGTAGGAATCTACTTTCGTAACCAATTTACCACGATCAATCCGTAACGCACTTTCATCAAACTTGTTAATCGAGTGCGTGGAGTTGGCGAGGGCTTTATCGACCAAAACGATGACAGGCGTTTGATAACGCTCCGCATAGTTGAAGCAGTTAAAACCATCTTCAAAGCATTCTTCCATATCACCGGGAGACATCACGATTTTGGGGAAATCGCCGTGTCCGACGTTCACCGCAAACAACAAATCGCCTTGCTCACTACGGGTGGGCAGACCTGTGGAAGGGCCTCCACGCATGTAGTTAAAAATAACGGTAGGCACTTCGTTCATTCCAGCCCAGCCGATGCCTTCCGCTTTTAAGCAGAAACCCGGCCCAGAGGTAGCGGTTGCGACTCTGGCTCCTGTAACAGCGGCACCGTTTGCCATGTTAATCGAAGCGATTTCATCTTCCGCTTGATACACGACCAAACCGTATTCGCTGTGCTGTTCCAAGTAAATACATTCATCCACAGCAGGCGTAATGGAATAGTAGGTTTGAAAACGCATACCCGCTTTCAATTTACCAATCCCACACGCAGCAGCACCATTCATCAACAAACGACTGCCTTCTGCGGGACGATTCGGCTGTACTTCCATTTTGTATTTAAACGTAGCAAATTCAGGATTTTTTTGAATCGCCTCATACGCCTTCAAACCTGCTTTCAGGTTAATGCCCACCAACTTGGATTTCTTACCACGGAATAAGCCTTTTAAGGCGCCTTCCAAATCATCGGCAGAAACCCCATATAACGCCAAAGAGGCCGCCACTGAAATCGTGTTTTTCACAATCACGAGTTTCGCCGCAGGCTTGCCTTCTTCTTCCGCCAATTCACGGATGATGGCATCATAATCAATTGGGAATAGCTTGACGCTTGAATCCATTTCAAGCACTTCAGGCTTGGTTAAACTTGGATCGTAAATCAACGCCCCTTCAGGTAGAATTTCGTGGGCGTGAATCACGGCGGTGGTGTCTTCAAAGGAAGCTAAAATGTGAATGGGATCCACATGAGAACGCACCATTTGATGACTTGCACGAATTTGGAAGTAACTATGCTTTCCTTTGATATTGGAGTGATACTCACGCTTACCATAGACCCAGAATCCGGCAACGGCCATCGCTCGGGCAAATAAGGTGGCGGAAGAATCCACACCACTACCCTGTGGGCCACCGATCATCCAGCTGGTTTCAGTTATTCGGCTCATAGAACAACATCCTTGGGCTAAAGCCAATTAGTCTTTTCGGGAGTCCCCTTCTTAGGGGGCTAGACAACGTATAACAATGGTACAGTCTATCGAGATTATGGTGTAACGTCAACCCATAAAATCGCTAAATTCCCATACACAACAATTTCAGTGTAACACATCCGTATTACAGTGGAAACCTTTTTTTCAGAATCCACTAGAAGAGTGAGTAAAAATTGCAATTTAATCACTATGAAGTCTACTTGTGCAAGGGTTATTCACTCATTGTGAGGAACTAGGTGGAAGTATGTTATAATATAGTTGATTAAATATATTCCCGCACAGTGCCTATACTTTGTCGCTACGATGATTTTGTTCAGTCATGTAGGTCTATCTGCACTCCGTTCACAAAATAATCTAGGCTCCTCGTCTAGGATTATCTTCTAGCCTACTGTTCGGAAACATCTTTATATCGACTATAGCCAAAGTGCATTTGCTGAAAGAGGAGAGTCCCCATGAAAACGCATTTAATTGAAGAACGTATGCCCTATAACGGAGAAGCCCTGTCGCCGCACTGGATTTACAAAAACGTCGGGATTTTAGGCAATGCCATTGTCTCCTTTCGTGGGGCGTGCGATGTGAGCGTGGATCGTATGGTGGATTTAGAAGATGTGCTAAACGACGACAACATTTATTCGCAGGACATGCAACACTTTATCATCGAATTGTTTGACGCTTCTTTAAAAGAAGGGGTGCTGTTGCAACGCTTATTTTCTTCGATTTTACAACATCGGTTGAATGATTTGCTCGAAGGGCATTTGGTGGAGCGTCGGGGAGATGATTTGTTTTTTCAGCAAACGAAAAAGCTCTCAGTTTCCATTTGTACGAAATCGGTAACCTCTGTCTTAATGCACGTCGGGCTCAATGTGGATTCAACCAATGCCCCTGTTGATGCGGCAGGACTCGCTTCGGATATGGGCTTAAATACTGAACAAATCCAACAATTTGCCATAACCGCCATGCGTTCCCTGAGCGATGAGTGGAAAGACATCCGTCAAGCGTGCTGTAAAGTTCGATCCGTTTAAAGCATTATAGTCGTCTTCAGAGTTTTTTGTAGAGATGGCTAGACGAGGAGCCTAGATTA
>CAZDMD010000128.1:0-3931 GCA_964506805.1 uncultured Vampirovibrionales bacterium
TCACAAAATAATCTAGGCTCCTCGTCTAGCCATCTCTACAAAAAACTCTGAAAACAACTATAGAATATATCGTATTGAAAAAGAGACCTTAACGTGTTAGATGCCCCTTCCCCCTCTCAAAAAAAGTTTAGACTCCCCAAATGGGAGGAACTCGTCTATGCGATTAAAGCCTCAGGCATGAAAGAACGCCTGTGGTTTACTTTTTTTGCGTTGGCGGTGTATCGATTTGCGGTGCAAGTGCCTGTTTGGGGCGTGAATGCGGAAGCCTTAAAGCAGCTTGGGGCGAATAATCCGATTTTATCTATGGTAGATCTCTTTTCAGGGGGGGCTTTAGGCACACTTTCCGTCCTCGCCTTAGGTATTGGGCCGTACATTACGGCTTCCATTGTCATGCAACTCTTAACAGCGGTCATTCCTAAGCTGGAAGAGCTTCAAAAAGAAGGCGGTGAATCGGGACGGCGACAGATTTCGCAAATCACACGCTATGCCACCGTGGCGATTGCCTTGTTGCAGTCTTTTGTGGTGGTTCGCCTTTTCACGATGAATAGTAATATCCTCATGCCAGGAGTCGAACCAATGGTGTTCTTCCCTGCGACCTTAATCGCACTAACCGCAGGTTCTTTATTTGCCTTGTGGTTGAGTGAACTCATCACCGAACGGGGTGTAGGTAACGGCAGTTCGATTTTGATTTTTGTCGGAATTATTTCAGCCTTACCTTTTTATATTTCTCAAACCGTTGCGTTAGTACAGGCGGATCCTTCTCGTTGGTTGGGCTTGGGGATCTTACTCGCCATTTACGGTGGGACGATTGCCTTAATCGTCTTGTTGCAGGAAGCCTTTTACAAGGTGTATATTGTGCAGGCTCGTCGGCAGGTGGGACAAAAAGTCTATGGCGGCGAAGATTCCTTTATTCCCTTCAAGCTGAATCCTGCGGGCGTGATGCCTTTGATTTTCACTTTTATTCTCTTGAGCTTTCCAGGTGTCTTGGTAGATTTTCTCATGCAAACCAAGCCAACAGGTCTATTATTTGATGCCCTTATTCAATATAAAAAATGGATGGTTCCCAGCAGTGTCGTCTATATTTTAGTTGAATTTTTACTGATTATTTTCTTCTCCTATTTTTATGTTACTTTAGTACCGAGTCTTCAACCGAAAGAGATTGCAGAAAACTTGAGAAAGCACGGCAATGCAATTTCAGGGGTTAAACCTGGTGCCGCCACCGCCACGCACTTGGGTCATTTGATTTCACGACTTACTTTTATTGGGGCGTGTATGTTAGGTGTGATTACGCTTATTGCAAGTTCTGCCACGTCTCTAACAGGTATTAGCACCTTGGCAGGCTTAGGCACAACGGCTTTAATCATTATGGTGGGGGTCGCACTGGATACTGTTAATCAGATTCGCGTGCAACTACTTGCCAAGCAGTATGAAGGATTTTTAAAATCATGACGAAACCCTCGCTTAAAAACGTTATATTTTTCCCGTTTATTGCCCCTCCTAATGGGGGTAAAGGGACTCAGACCACCGTGCTTTCGGACTTGTACAAAATGCCTCGTATCGATATGGGCAGTATGCTAAGGCTGATTGCCAAAGATGAAACGCCTCTTGGACAAAAAGTGAAGGAGCGTTTGGCAGGTGGTTTGTTGGTGGATATTGACACGGTGATTGATGTGCTTGAAGCGGGTATCCAAAAACAGTTAGAGGCTTTACCTCCAAGTGTGACTGAAGAGATTGCCTTTATTTTAGATGGCTTCCCTCGTAATTCGGAGCAAACCGAGGCATTACTTGCCATGTGTGAGGCAAAAGGGGCTAAAATCGGGGCAGCTATTTATTTAGATGTACCTTATGATGAAATTGAAGCTCGTGCGGCGAATCGTCGAATTTGTGCGGACTGTGGGGCGATTTATAATTTGAAAAGCAATCCCCCCAAACAAGTAGGGGTCTGTGATGTGTGTGGTGGTGTGCATTTAGAGCATCGTGTGGATGATCATCCTGAAAAAGTGAAGGTGCGTTTGCAAGGTTTTGATCATGACACCAAGCCCATTTTAAAAGCCTTTGAAGATAAGGGCGTGTTGGTGCGTCTGAATGGGAATCAAGCGGTTGAAGCTGTTACAGAAGATTTAAAGCAGTTGATGTCTCGTTTGTTGAAGACGGCATCTGCTAATGTGTCGTAAAGATGTAGCCAAGCTGTAGAAAATGTGTAGCGAGACTTTTTAGCGTCGAAGGGAATTATAATGGGAATTCATTTAACTGGAGCAAATAAAATCAATAAAAAATCTCGACACGACATTAAGCTTATGCGGAAAGCAGGGGCGATTGTGGCTCGTGTGCATCTTTTGGTGAGAGAAATGGCAAAACCAGGTGTGAACACCCTTGCCATTGATGAAGCTGCCGAAGCCTTGATTCGTGGTGAAAAAGCGATTCCGACCTTTAAGGGCTATCATGGCTTTCCGTTTACGATTTGTTCTTCCGTCAACGAAGAAGTGGTGCATGGTTTTCCTAGTCAAGATCGCATCTTGGAAGAGGGTGATATTATTTCGGTGGATGTGGGAGCGACCTTTCAAGGTATGGTCGCCGATGCCGCCTTAACGGTTGCCATTGGCGAAGTAGACGAAAAGAAAAAACGCCTAATGGAATGTACGGAAAAAGCCTTATTTAATGCCATTGCTCAAGCGGTGGCGGGGAACTATTTGCAGGATGTTTCCGCTGCCGTTGAAAAAACAAATGAAGCCTATGGGTTTGGTTTGGTGCGTGAATATGGCGGACATAGCGTCGGCTTTAAGCTCCATGAAGAGCCGTTTATCCATAATTATGATACGGGTGAGCGAGGGCCTTTACTCGAATTGGGGAATTGTTTGGCGATTGAACCCATGTTTACAGGCGGACTCAACAAGGTCAAAACGCTAGAAGACGGCTGGACAGTCGTAACCGTGGACAATGAGCCAGCCGCCCACTATGAACATACCATTGCCATTACGGAAGACGGCCCTGAAATTTTGACACGCCTTTCTGAATAAAATGTTGGAGAAGAGAATAAGATGATCGAGATGAAGCAGATTCAATCGGTTTTATTGAACCTGTATTCCCATTCTCTTCGTTATGGTTTTTCACTGCGTCCTGATTATGTGGCAGGCTCAGAGGCGGATTTCTCTGTCTTAGAACAACACCGAGTGACTTGGCTAGAGCGTTTTGGCATGGCGACGACGTGTTTGGCGACTCCCACGCAGGTGCATGGCGACGATTATTTTGCGGTGAGCCAAGCTCAAACAGGCGAAGTGGATGCCATTTTGCTCGATGAAACGCAGAAGCCCGCCCTCGTTTTTAGTGCGGATTGCACCCCTGTGATTCTCTATGCCCCCGATATTCATCAAGGAGCAGTGGTGCATTGTGGTTGGAAGTCCACGGCGTTGGGACTCGCCCCAAAAATGGCGGGAGTATTGGCTCAAAAGGGAGCAAATCTTCAACACTTGGTGGCGGTGATTGCCCCTGCTCTTTCACTTGAGGCGTTTGAGATTGAAGCCGATACCTTCAACGCCTTGCAGTCTTCTATCGCATGGGAAAGTGCGGGGATTTGGTATCGGGAGTCGATGGCGCATCCGCATAAGTTTCATGCGGATGTGCCGTTTGTGAATGAGTTACAGTTAAGAAAAGTGGGTGTACGACGTATTGAACGCTTGGCGTATGCCACCGACACACACCCCGATTTACTCTGGAGCTTTCGTGCAGGGGCATGGGAGCGTCAAGGCACTTTTTTAGAGCTGTTGTAGCCTTCTTTGTAAGAATCATACGTTATTATTTCCATGTGTCAGGGAAAAGGGCAATTATAAAATGATGATTAAAACAGTAACGATTGTTAATGTAAAAGGATTTGAATCTGAAAAATTTGAATTATAGTCGATTAAAGATGTTTCCGAACAGTAGGCTAGACGAG
>CAZDMD010000129.1:0-3907 GCA_964506805.1 uncultured Vampirovibrionales bacterium
ATCTAAGCTCCTCGTCTAGTCTACTGTTCGGAAACATCTTTAATCGACTATATATCAATTAAACGATTGAATCCAAACGCAAGAACTTGCGTTTGGATTCATTGATGCACGCCTAAAATAAGACGCACGAGCTTTTTGTTGTAGAACATTTTTTCTCAAAAGACTTGCATTTTGTATACAAATTTGTCATAATGCAACTAAGAAAGGTTGCATTATAATGTCGCAACAAGACAAACTCAAACAAAGACTCCTCAAAAAGCCCAAGGATTTCACATGGCAGGAATTACGTAAGGTGCTTTTTGCGTTCGGCTATGAAGAAATCGCACCAGGTAAAACAGGGGGATCTCGAAGGCGGTTTATCCACGCCGTGCATCCCACGATTACACTACACAAGCCACACCCCACGCCGATTCTCAAACAATACCAGCTCGAACAAATTATTGAACTACTTAAAACGGAGAAGCTCCTATGACACATTTAATGGAATACAAAGGATACTACGGCAAAGTGGACTTCAGCCCTGAAGACCAAGTGCTTTTTGGCAAAGTGGCGTTTATTCCTTCCTTGATTAGCTATGAAGCCGACAACGTCAAGGATCTGATTCAAGCCTTTCACGATGCGGTAGATGATTACTTGGATTTATGCGAATCCGAAGGCAAAACCCCTGACAGTCCCTTTAAAGGGTCGTTTAACGTGAGAGTGGGAAGCGATTTGCATCGTAAGGCGATGCTGTATTCGATTGAACAGGACTTGACGCTTAATGCACTAGTCAACCAAGCCTTAGAAGCGTATTTAAATGGGGACACCGTGAAACGTCAAGAAGCCGACTACCTTTTAACGGAGTCGCCTAAATCCAAACGTAAGAACTTGCGTTCCAGTTAATTGATGAGTGCTTGCAATAAGACGCACGAGCTTTTTGTTGTAGAATAGGAGTGAAGCCCACGTTTTAAATGTAAGGACGTTTTTTGTAGATATGAATAAAACAAATATAACAGTGGATGAAAATTATCAACCTCTACAAGCAAATATAGAGTTTCATAAACATAGACTACAAATGGCATTAGACTGTCAATCCGTTGTGATTGGCTGGGTTTTTAAAATTACTACAGGTTACTTTGCTTTTTTATATGGGATTCTATCTATATCTGATAAATTGAACGCCGTTTTTGGACTCTATGGTCAATTAATTGTATTAAGCCTTTGTTTTTTTTCTTCTTTGATTATTATGTGTCTAGGTATTATGGCAGTACCTAACTTGAAAGATTTAAATCACCTTATAGCGAGAACTCAACAAGAGTTGGAGGATATATTATTTGAAAACATTGAAAAGAAGTCACAGATTAAAGAATATACAGAAGCCTTAAAGGCTTATTATGATAAAGATTTCTTATATAATTCTCATTTGCATATTATTGCTTTAATGGTTGGTATAGCACTACTCGCTCTGACAGTTTGTATCATAACATTCTGTAAATTAAGTGTTCTTGATATTTCAGTTTCAAAAGGTCTTATTTTTTGGGGATGTTTAATTATTTTTGTGGTCTTTTGTTTATTTGCAGGTAGGTTTATTTGGTCGCATACAGATAACCGTAAATGGTGGGAAAATCACTTCAACGCAAAAAATAAAACATGGAATGAGTATTTGGAAAAAACTAATGGAAAAAACATGAACTCGATACCTTACTAAACGGACTCGCTGAACGGGTGGGCGTCGCTCTTCAATCGTTTAAATGGTATAAATTTTCAATCCACACGATTAAAGTCTCGACTTTATTATAAAAACAACTTATAATGAAGCCATTAAGAGAAAAAGGAATAAGGGTATTCTATTTCTATGAAAAAACACATCAGGCATTGCCTTTTGCTTGTGTTTGTTTTGATTGCCTTAGGCGTTAGTTTGTCACAAGCTCACGCCGCAGGCGTGGCGTTGCCTACCTTACAATTAGGCGTTTCTTCCGCCAATAGCCCTGAACAAGTGGCACAAGGCGTTCAGATTCTGATTTTGTTGACCGTCTTGACCCTTGCCCCTAGCATCTTGGTGATGACCACCGCTTTTACCCGCATTGTGATTGTGCTTTCGCTGGTGCGTCAAGCCATCGGCACACCGACGCTTCCCCCCTCGCAGGTGATTGTTTCCCTCGCCATGATTTTAAGCTTTTTTGTAATGGCTCCTACGTTTAATGAAATCAATAAGGTGGCATTTGAACCTTTTATGAAAGGTAAAATGTCGGTAGAAGTCGCCATGGAAAAAGCCATGGAACCTGCTCGCCTCTTTATGTTTAAGCAAACAGGCGAACGAGACATCGCTTTATTTACGAAGTTGGCTAAAATCCCCAAACCCAAGACGACCAAAGATGTGCCGACTTACGTCTTGCTCCCTGCCTTTATTATTTCTGAACTCAAAACGGCGTTTCAATTGGGATTCGTCCTTTTTCTGCCGTTTATCGTCATTGATATTGTCGTCTCCTCCATCTTGGTTTCCATGGGGATGATGTTCTTGCCTCCCGTTACGATTTCTTTGCCGTTTAAGCTCATTCTCTTTGTTTTGGTGGATGGCTGGCATCTCATTGCCCAAAGTCTCGTGCTAGGGTTTAGATGATGAATGAAGCCTTATTTTTAGATTTACTAAAAGAAACGCTATGGGTTACCATGCTGATTTCCGCTCCTTTGTTGTTGACGGGGCTAGTCGTGGGGACTTTGGTATCACTCGTTCAAACGGTTACACAACTGCAAGAATCCACGCTTACCTTTGTGCCTAAACTCTTGGTGAGTGGCTTGGTGCTGGTTCTTGTCGCCCCTTGGATGCTTCAACAGATGCTCAGCCACGCCAATAAAATGTTTCTTTTGCTCATTGAACTGGCTAAAGGGGCAGGGAATGTCTCATGATGATGACGACCGCTCCTTTAGGGCAGGATTTATTGCAATGGCTGTCCATGCCTCATTTAATTGCCACGTTCTTGGTGTTTTGTCGTGTTTCGGGCTTGTTTTTGGTTGCCCCGTTTTTTAATCATCCTAGCTTTCCCATGCAGTTGCGTTTATGGTTTGGACTCGCCACCGCCGTTATTTTTTATCTCACTTTAAATGTACCGCAACAGGTGCTACAACTGCAATGGGTGCCTATGGATTTACCTCACTTAACGCCGTTTATCTTTAAAGAACTGGCTCTGGGTTTGATACTTGGGTTTGTCAGCAAGTATATTATGGATGCCCTCTACATGGCAGGGGAAACGCTTTCTCAACAAATGGGACTCTCCATGGCAAGTTCTCTTGACCCTAGTTCAGGGGTGAGTACCCCGATTATCGGGAATGTGTTGGTACAGTATGGTCTCGTGCTGTTTATGGTCTTGGGGATTCATCACTGGATTTTACTCAGTCTGCATAGCAGTTTTGATTTATTGCCGATTCATCTGATGCCTGCCTATGATAAAATCGGCATCTTAAGCGAACGTATGATTATTATTTCGGCAGGGATGTTTACGTCTGGCCTAATGCTAGCCGCTCCGATTCAAGCCTTGTTGTTTATGGTAGAAGTGGCGTTGGGCTATATTTCAAAACTCATGCCACAAATGAACGTCTTTATGGTGGCGATGCCTTTAAAGCTGATGTTGGGGATTTGGGCGTTGATTAGCTTCTTACCCATTATCCAAACCTTTATGACCGATCACTATCAAGACCACATTAAAGTCTTGAGAATGGTATTACACGGCTTACAATAGGTTGGGGATTATTCCGAAAATAAAGGCTTGCCAAAAGAGATAAAATAAAGTATTATCCTTTTTTAAATTATTTTATAGCCAAATTTAAAAATAACGGTACACTATAGAAGCCTCTTCAAAAGTCTAAAAGAGGGGATACTCACTCACTTTAAAGGAGTAGGGTTGAGGTGTGGAGTAGATCTAAACACTAG
>CAZDMD010000130.1:0-3855 GCA_964506805.1 uncultured Vampirovibrionales bacterium
AGTTGATCAATGCCTACCCCTAAAGCACTGGCTTGTTTGGCGACGTTCCATTTGCTAGGGGGCGTTCCTTTTTTATCATAATAATCCGCATTTAAATGAGCCACCAGTAGCGTATTGGCGACTTTTTTTCGTGCTTCAGGGGTCAGACGAATGCCCCCTGCAAAGTCTAAAATCGCCGTGTTCCCATCGGGCATTTGAAGCACTTGCCCCGCGTGCATATCAGGGTGAAGAATGTGAGTATCACTCAAGTGATACATGCGGTTCAAATAGCCATATAAGGCTTTGGCTTTGGCGATATTGCCTGCAATCGGGTCTTTCGCATCCAACTTGGACATACTGGTGGCGTTTTGAATTCGCTCCATTTCAATGACTTTATTTTGTGCATCATAGCCAAAAATTTTGGGAATGACCAAGCCAAGTTGATGTTCTCCTGTTTTTAACGGCTGATGATAATGATCGTAAAACGCCTTTGCCATTTCCACTTCAGACGGCACGTTGGTTTCATCTTTAATGTTTTTGACGTAATTTAACGCAATTTGATACGCAATCGTTGAATATTCCTGCGTTTTTGTGGCTCGTTGTAAGGAATTAACAAGAGCGTCATTCCCCGATTTTTTGAGATACGCCTGTAATAAGGGTTCAGGTAACGCAGTTAAAATCGCATATAAGGCTCGAGCGGAAGCGAGTAGGTTGTCATCCTGAATCGGACGGATGACTTTAAAGACGCTACCTGGTAAATCTTCATGGGTCAAGATATGCCCCACAGAAGCCACATTGATGATTTTAAACTTGCTTAGGCGTGTATCTAACTGGGGATACGTTTTTTTGAAATAGGGCAGTAGTTGCCCCACCACCACTTTAAGGGGTTGAGGCGGTGCGTTGTCTTGTAAATCAATAATACCTTTAAATAGTGGTACTGCCATTTGGGAGAGAAAACGAAGCGTAACCCCCTGTGTTAATTTTTCAAAGCGTTTAACAGGAGACTGCGTCATATCTTTCGGATGCAGAGAAAAAGCCTCTCGAAGCAAGCGGTTGCTTTCTCGCTTAAAATTTTGCATATCGGCTTTCAGTTCGGCTTCAGAGAACACACCCTTCAATTCAGTCCCGATAAACTGCACCATTTTTTTAGCAGGCGTTCCTGCAATGCTAATCATTTTTTTAAGCCATAGGGCATCTTTAGAAAATAAATCCTTAAACCAAAAGGAAGGACTGAATAAATAGCCTATAAACTGTCGCCGTGTGGCTTGTGGAAAGCCATTAAATAAGTTTAAAATAAACGGCACCCATTCTTTGGTGTATTCGGTTACTTGTTTGGGATCGATTTTGCCATTAACATCTTTAAAAGATCGATTAAAATTGAGTTGAACCGCTCGAAGTGATTTGAACGATTCAGGTAAATTACGGTAATGAATCTCTAAAAATTCGCCTTTTTCAAGATGTGTATAGTGCTTTTCTAGGGTTTTCAAATCCACGGCAATCAATTTTTGTAAACTGTTAATGGATCGAGACGCATGATGAAGCGTATACAAGCCTGCTCCTAAAGCCGTAATCCCAACACCCAAGCCAACCGCTCCTACTACCGTCAAGGTATGCTTATGTTTTTCAAGCGTTGCTTGCACCACATTTTTACTTGGTGTAGTGGGATTCGGCAGGGGTATGCAGGGTGTTTTTAATGAGCTAGACGTAACGCTTGACATGAAGGATATTATACCTATGAGTTCTTCCGCATCACAGGGATAAAACAGGCTAAAAAAAAATTAGTGCCAGCTCGAACTTAATAAAGGGGAACGTCTTGGTTGATAAAATTTTGTAGCACTTTGGGATACAAATCATGTTCTTCGTTTAAAACACGTTGAGAGAGCGTTTCAACGGTGTCCTCTGCCAAAACAGGGACGCTACGTTGACCGAGTATCGGACCAGAATCGACTTCATCCGTTACGACATGCACAGTACAACCTGTATAGCGTTCTTCATTGGCAAGCACACTGGCATGGACTCGACGACCAAACATGTGAGTCCCTCCATACGCAGGCAATAGGCTCGGGTGAATGTTGGTGATGCGATTCGTGTAGACTTGCGTTAGCACAGGACTCAGAATTTTCAAGTAGCCTGCGAGTGCGATGTAATCTACCTCAAAGCATTTAAGTTGTTCCAACAGGGCAGTGTCGTAAGCGTTAGAATCGGCATACTGCGTGGCATCTAAAGAGAGGGTCGGAATCCCGTGAGACTTGGCATAGTCTAGCCCTTTGGCATCAGCACGACTTGAAACGACCAACGCCAATTCCACGTTCGTTAAAGCACCGTCTAGAATCGCTTGATGAATCGCCATCATATTCGACCCTGTGCCTGAAATAAAAACTGCTAATTTTTGGGAAGGACGCATTGAGCAAAACACCTTGAAGTTCTAAACGCAAAACATTTATAACAATAATCAAATAAAATCATACCACTTTGGAGGGAGGAGAGACAAGTCCCTCTTCTTCGGCAAGCATTTCCCCAAAGGCTTGATGCCAACGCTTAGCTAAAAATCTTATTTTATTCGGCGGTAAAGGCTTTAATAACGCTAACGCCATACGCAGATGTTGGAGTTCATCATACCAACGATTATGACGACGCTCGCAAGGGGGGGCATGTTTAAACGCCTCTTTCGCCTCGGTGAAGGAAAGATCTAAATGCCTGCAAACGTCTCTTAGGAGCTTGGCACTCAAGACTTGTTGCATCCCTTTGGGGCAGAGATACAGCAAATGCAACGCCATTTTGAGATTGGCGTATTGGTCGTACCAACGTGTGGCACGAATGGGAGAGAACTCGGCATTTTTGAGGGGAAGCAATACGGGCGTATTGGAAACAGGGGGCTGGGGGCGAGATGTCATCATAGCAAGTCCTTTTTCAATGTGTTTAAATCAGGCATTCTCTCACGAAAGGATTATACTCTTTTTTTTGCTTGTGGTAAAGTCCTGAAAACGACTATCAAATAAGGAAACTCAAATGAACGTTGCAAATGCCTCTCAACTCATTGTCGCTCTGGATGTAAGGGGCAAAGCCGATGCCTTAGCCCTAGTTAAACGTCTCAAACCTGTGGGACTTCAACATGTGAAAGTCGGGATGTCTCTGTTTTATGAAGCAGGTATCGGCTTGATTGAAGAGCTCCACACCGAAGGGTTGGATGTTTTTGTGGATTTGAAATTACACGATATTCCCAACACGGTGGCTCGCACGGTGGATGTCTTGATTCGAGGCGGTGCGAGTTTTTTAAATGTGCATTGCTTGGGCGGTTGTGAAATGATGCAACGTGCCACTGAACAAGCCCATCACACCACACAAGCACTGGGGATTCCACCTGTTAAACTCATTGGGGTTACGGTGCTAACCAGTCATTCGCAAGTCGGGATTCAATCCACCTTAAAGACGCAAGCCTCTTTACCTAATTTGGTGCATCACTTGGCAAGCATGGCTCACGCCGCAGGCTTAGATGGCGTGGTGTGCTCTCCTGAAGAAGCAGGCTTGTTGAAAACCCATTTCGGCGAATCCTTTTTAAAGGTAACCCCTGGTATTCGCTCTGTGGGTTATGGCAAGACAGATGATCAAACAAGAACTCTAAGCCCCAAAGAAGCCTTAACGCAAGGGGCGACCCACTTGGTGGTAGGTCGCCCGATTTATGAAGCATCCGCCCCTGAAGAAGTGTTTGCCTCTATGCTGGCTTCGCTAGGGGGTATTGATATTTAGTCAAGAAAGGTGGAATTTCAAGGAAAACAAACGGCTTTTGAGGCGTGTACACAAACGTACATAACGAAAAAACGGCTTGTTTTGTTGATTGCTTGCAATCACTCGCGCTTCGCGCACAGAAAGTACCCT
>CAZDMD010000131.1:0-3848 GCA_964506805.1 uncultured Vampirovibrionales bacterium
AAAAAATATTCTTCCCCTGCGGATCCTTACCATTTAGCGTTGGGCTTTTGTCTTGAACGGGTACATCGTTTTTTAATTGATGCGGGAGAAGCAGGAAAGGAAGTTAGCCTTATCTTTGAATCAAGAGGCAAGCAGGAAGATGCTCAGTTAGAACTAGAGTTCAGGCGTATTATTAGCAAGGATAAACCCTTTGGGTATCGGCTACATTCTTATCAAGATATTGATTTCAAGTTACATTTTGCCACAAAGCAACATAATTCTACAGGGCTACAATTAGCAGATTTAACCGCACGCCCTATTGCTTTAGGGGTGATAAATCCCACACAGCCCAACAGGGCTTATGACATTATAAAGGAGAAGTTTAATACAGCTGATGACAATAAAATATTCCCTGAATAACAAAAAGAGCCTGCGAAAGCACAGACTCATTTTGTCGGTAGGGGAAAGCCCGACCCTTAATAAGATATATATTGACACATTTTTTTCTTTAAATCAATATTTTTTCTGAAAAGTCAATATATTGTAATATAATTTTTACAATTCCATGCTTTGTTTGAGGCCGAACCCATGCCCCCACTTTCTGAAAATGATATTGAAACCTTCGCTATTCAACACTTTGAAGCCTTGGGGTATCAATACCTATACGCCCCCAACATCGCCCCTGATGGGCAAACCCCCTTGCGTACTAGCTTTGCAGATGTGGTGATTGAACAGCACCTACAAACAGCCATTGACAGGCTAAACCCCACCGTGCATGATGATGCCCGTGCCGATGCCCTACGCCAAGTGCAACGCCTACACGCACCAGACGTTAAAACGGGCAACGAAGCCTTTCATCGCCTTTTAACCGAAGGCGTGAATGTGTCTTTTCGGGATGGAGCAACCGAACGAGGCGATTTTGTCCGCTTGATTGATTTTGACAATGCCGATAATAACGACTTTTTCGTGATGAACCAATTTACCATCATTGAAAATCATCACACCAAACGCCCCGACGTGATTTTGTTTATTAACGGCTTGCCTTTGGTTGTAATGGAATTGAAAAACCCAGCGATTGAAAATGCGACCTTAAAATCCGCTTACGACCAGTTA
Source organism: uncultured Vampirovibrionales bacterium (assembly GCA_964506805.1). Lineage (GTDB taxonomy): Bacteria > Cyanobacteriota > Vampirovibrionia > Vampirovibrionales > JAJTHC01 > JAJTHC01. The sequence goes on from CAZDMD010000131.1 coordinate 1,093, forward strand.
GGGACGTATCAAGGATTGATACCCTCTTTATTTATCTATAACGCCTTTATGGTCATTTCAGATGGGTTAGAAGCTAAAGCGGGGACAATCTCTTCAGGGTTTAATCGGTTTATGGCGTGGAAGTCTTCAGATGGGCAAGTGGAAGCCTCTAAGCTGGTGGGTCAGTTGGAAACGCTCATTAAGGGGATGTTGAATAAGCAAACGTTGCTGGATTTAGTTCAAAACTTTATCATCTTTGAACAGAACAAAAAAGAAGACCCTAAAACAGGCATTACCAGCATTGAAACGGTCAAAAAATTGGCAGCTTATCACCAGTATTACGCCGTTAATAAGGCGGTTTCTTCGGTACTTTCCGCCAGTGCAGAACAGGGCAATCGTAAAGGCGGCGTGGTTTGGCATACCCAGGGTTCGGGCAAATCGCTTTCAATGGTGTTTGCCACGGGTAAATTAGTTCGGCGATTGAATAATCCTACCGTTTTAGTCATTACAGATAGAAATGATTTAGACGATCAGCTTTTTGATACGTTTTCCGCTGCTAAACAATTATTACGCCAAGACCCTGTACAGGCAAAAGACAGGCAACAGCTTAAAGAGTTATTGCGGGTAGCTTCGGGCGGGGTTGTGTTTACCACCATTCAGAAGTTTCAGCCTGATGAAGGCAATGTGTACGAAGCGTTATCTAATCGGTCAAATATCGTGGTTATTGCAGATGAAGCCCACCGCACCCAATATGGCTTTCAGGCTAAAACCATCACAGAAAAAGATGCCGACGGTATCGAAATAGGGCAACGAGTGGTTTATGGTTTTGCTAAATACATGAGAGATGCCTTACCAAATGCCACTTATCTTGGGTTTACGGGTACGCCTATTGAAAAACAAGATGTGAATACGGCGGCGGTTTTTGGGCAATATGTGGATATTTACGATATTGCCCAAGCCGTTGAAGATGGGGCAACGGTCAAGATTTTTTATGAAAGCCGTTTAGCAAAAATAGCCTTGGGGGAAGAGGGACGAAAACTGATAGAATCCTTGGATAAAGAATTAGGCGAAGCGGATTTATCAGAGGTGCAAAAAGCCAAGGCAAAATGGACGCAACTTGAAGCCTTAATTGGTAGCGAAAGCCGAGTGCAGATGCTTGCCAAAGATATTGTAACCCATTTTGAAGAGCGTACCGCTGCTTTAGAGGGTAAGGGGATGATTGTTTCAATGTCCCGCCGTATTGCGGTTGCCTTGTATGAAGAAATTATCAAGCTAAAGCCTGAGTGGCACAGTGAAGATTTATCCAAAGGTGTTATTAAAGTGGTAATGACAGCCAGTTCTAGCGATGGGTTAGCAATGGCAAAACATCACACGTCGAAGGAACAACGTCGTTCATTAGCCGATAGGGTTAAAGACCCTGAGGATGAACTGAAGCTGGTCATTGTGCGGGATATGTGGTTGACGGGTTTTGATGCCCCTTGTTTGCATACCTTGTATATTGATAAGCCCATGCAGGGGCATAACCTCATGCAAGCCATCGCACGGGTTAATCGGGTTTATAAGGATAAGACAGGCGGTTTAGTGGTGGATTATTTGGGTATCGCTTCGGACTTAAAGAAAGCCTTGTCTTTTTATGCAGATAGCGGGGGAAAGGGCGATCCAACCGAAACGCAAGAAACCGCCGTAGCAACTATGTTAGAAAAGTTGGAAGTGGTTGCTCAGTTATTTAGGGGCTTTGCTTATGAGGCGTATTTTACCGCAGAGACCGCTCAAAAACTGTCGATTATTTTAGCCGCCGAAGATCATATTTTAGGGTTGGATAATGGTAAGAAACGCTTTTTAGATGAAGTAACCCGTTTAGCTAAGGCGTTTACGTTGGCAATTCCGCATCCACAAGCCCTAGATGCGAAAGAAGAACTAGCGTTTTTCCAAGCTCTTAAATCAAGGCTTTCTAAGTTTGATACAGCGGAGGGTAGTTATTCGGATGTAGCCGTAGAAACCGCTATTCGTCAGGTCATTGATGCGGCTTTGGTTACTAATCAAGTGGTAGATGTGTTTGATGCGGCGGGTATTAAAAAGCCTGATATTTCAATTTTATCGGATGAGTTTTTACTTGAATTAAAAGGCATGAAGCATCGTAACATTGCCTTGGAAACGCTCAAAAAACTCTTGCATGATGAAGTGAAGTCAAGAATGAAGCGTAATCTTGTACAAGCAAAAAGTCTTATGGAAATGTTGGATACTTCTATTAAGCGGTATCATAACAAGACCATTACATCAGCTGAAGTGATTGAGGAATTGATCATGCTAGCCAACGAAATTAAGAAACAAGATGTTGAACCCAAGACGCTTGACTTGACGGATTATGAATATGCTTTTTATACAGCGGTAGCCAGCAATAAGAGTGCAAGGGAGTTGATGGGGAAAGAACAACTTCGAGAATTAGCGGTGGTTTTAACGGAAAAATTAAAACAAAACGTCTCTATTGATTGGGCGATCAAAGAAACTGTTCGGGCAAAACTAAGAGCGATTGTCAAAAGAACCTTAAATTTATACGGATACCCGCCTGATATGCAACTTTTAACAACGGAAACCATTCTCAAACAAGCGGAGTTAATTATCACAGATTACATCGGTTAAGTTGAGCTGTCTGAGACTTTAAAACATCCGTGTCTAGTAATTTTCATAAGGCGGATTCAAGTAACAAGTGACGCAAGGGGTGTCGATTACGCCGACCAGTAACCACGTCAAGCAATTGTGTTTGACCTGAAGGGCTT
>CAZDMD010000132.1:0-3827 GCA_964506805.1 uncultured Vampirovibrionales bacterium
ATCCAGCTATGTGTTCGCTCTACAACCCAGCGTTTCGGGGCTTTCCCTGCCACTTGAGGATAGAGGGCTTTAAAATGATTCAGTATCTCAAGACGAGGATCGCAAATGGTATGGAGATACCCCAGTCCGTGAAAATTACGAATGAGATTTTTACCCCAATAGCCCGCCCCGACCACCGCAATTTGAATCGGTTGATGAGGGGAGGAAGGCATAGAATCAAAGTATCCTTATGAAATAGATTCCTTTATCATAAGAAAAACACGCCCCTCTGTCAAAATTACCTGATTAATGACTTTCAACAGGCTGATAAATCTTTGCTGTTCTACTGCTTTAAAAGAATTGATACGTTTTGTAACAATTATGAAAAAAGGGCATTCTCTTACATTTATGTGGGTTTATGTGGTTAGAATCCGATATTTTAAAAAGTCATTATTCCTCCCAAAATATCCCTTAAGTTAAAAGAAAGGTCAGATTATTTTATGCAAGTTAATTCAACACAACGTACAGGTAATGCAAGACTCCTTATTTTACCGCCTAGTAAAAATATAAGGCAAATAGCACCATCACTCAAACAAGCGGTACAAAAGATTGACCCTAATGCCCTTTTGATACACCCTACAAATCCGCATGCTTTACCTGCTGTTGAAGCAGACATGAGTAAACTCTTTCAGCAACAGATGACTTCATATGATTGGCTTAATGGATTTCGAGGGCTAGATGCCAATGCAGATGCTTGGAATCCTGAATGGGTAACAAAGTTATACATGTCGGGTTTAACAACTCCACAACTAAGACCAATATACCTCCAAGCTCTTCCAGAAAGAGCCCAAAAGCTCTTACAAGGATTATGGAACAGGCATACCAATAGTGTCATTTTATTAAGTGAAAGCAATGCAAAGAGATTCAGAAATCCTTATAGTGCTATATTAAAAGCTCTCGAGACTGACCTTAATCAATTGACAACTCGAGCAGGCGAATGGTTACAAGTAGGTAATGTAGAACACTTTGCTCCAAACTCACAAATTGCAAAGAATGCAAGAAACCATCAAATCGCTCAGGCTTTGAAGAATCCCGTAGCGATAGGTAATACAACACAAGGAAAAAAGCTATTAGACGAACTCAAGCAAGAAGCTAAAGCGTTTAACCAAGAAGCTTAGTGGCCTTTAGCTGGACTTTAATAATCACGTTTAATTACGTCGATTTCTTCTTGTTACGAGACTTCTGCGGTGTTGCTTTCGTGTGAGCCGTTGCCGTCAAGACCCCCACAGGGAGCTTACGCTCTTGCAGGCTTTGCTGAAGGCGTTGCAGTTGTTGGGTAACCTGTTCAAGCTGTTTATCATTGGTCTCTTTCATCAAAAATGTGGCGGATACCTCATTTTGTTTCACACTAAGCACGACGCTGGTATCCGCATCCACCTCTACCCGAAAAGGCTTCCCTTTTTTGTGAGCCTCTTCCATTTGAAGTTGTAAAAACTTCAAAAACTCCATGCGTTCGGTCGGGGTGGGGGCTTTGCCCTTGCCTGAAAAGATCTCCGCCTCTTGCTGAAAGGACGGCGAAGCCGTCGACGTACCCAATGCACGTCCCTCCACTCGGGTGGAGTCTCTGGTGCCTGCGTGCGAAGGGGGGATGAATCCGTGCAACCATTGCTGAAACCACTGCTGTTGCACAGGACTTAGCGTAGAAAGCGTTAAATCGTTTATAGCCGTTGATTGAGAAGAGGGCGTATGGAGAGGCGATCCTTCTTTAAGGGGTTCTTTGATTTGTTTGAAGGCATCTACCATTTGCTCCACCTCAAGCCGTTTGCTAGAGTGGATACGATTCACTGAATGTGAAGTCTCGTCATTGGTGGGAATCGCTTGTGTTTTGGGAGTCTTTTTGGCTTTACTAGAACTTGAGGCGTTGGGCTTTATCTTTTGGTTAGTCGTCGTTTTCACATCCTCTTTTGGCGGATTTTGAGCCTCTGTCGCCAGCGTAAAAAAGTCGTAGTCTCCGATGAATTCGTTTAGATTTTGCAATAAAAACAGATTCAAAAACGAACGCCCCCCGTCTAAATTCGCACGATACGACGTCGCACCATTGGGCGTATAGGCAAGCCAAGCTAAATTCGTGAGTGGAATCGACATATTGTTTGCTTCTTTCGGTGATTGAGGGAGAATAGGCTTTAATCGTCTTCGCCGTTTTCTATCGCCTCTTGAGCCGCCTCAATCATCTGCCTGAAATAGCGTTGACTCCCCACCTCATCGAGCATCTTCATTTCGGCTTGTTTTTCTTCTTCTAGCCATTCTTCTTTGCAACGCTCTTTGTGCTTTTCAAGAGCCTCCACTTCTTGCCGACAAATGGCGAGCTTGTCTTCTTCTTCTTTTAAAATACGTTGTGCTTCGACGAGTTCTTCCTTAATACTGGCGATTTGTGTGGCTAAGTGTACCAACAAATCATCAATGCTTTTCAGCATCATCGGATCAATGGTTTTTCGCTGATGCCGTACATCGTCTCGTTCGGCGTACTTGGCATCAATACGAGCCTGAATTTTTCGGCAATTATTTTGAGCGTCATTGACGACCTGCTCTTGCTCTTTGAGCTTTCGCTCTCTCATATTATAGATGTTCTGCAGGCGGTAGCGAAAAGGCATCACAAAGCTCCGTCAGTAAGGATTCTTCTCCCATATTACCTGATTTTAAAATCCATGTGTGGTTTTGATGTGGTTCTTCCACTGAACGCCATAAGGAACACAAGGGGTTTAACGCCTGTTGCCATTTAAGGGTATGAATGCCAAGCGATGCCAAAATCGTGTGAGCGGTGCCGCCACCGCAGAGGATGCTTGTGCGATGCGGTGTTTGAAATTCCGTGCGATACGTTTGAATCAAACGAGAGTGCCAATCATTTGCTTGCCCCCATTCGGCAGTATTTAAAATGGGGACGTTGGGGTGATGCGTCTTTAAATAAGCGATTTGTCGAAGCGTAATGGCGTTCAGACTCCCACTAATCACTTGACAATCCAAAGACTTAGGTGTCTCAAAATTAAAAGACGTAGAGGTGTTTTGAGAAAAGTCGTAAGAATCTTCTAAAAGTGCTTTTAAAAGTCCTGCGGATCCCATAAAAAAGGGTGGAGAACTCAATGCTTTTAAATGATTAGCCCATCCTATTAAATCCGCCGTCGATTCAATATCAGGCACTATTAGGGTATTGGGTGGCAAATCGCCCGCCTGTATACGTGGCAAAGGATTATCTTCTGCCGTCCAAACCGTAATCGTTTTTCCTAGACGCTCTGCTTCTTGATACAGAAGCGTTTTAATATCAGAGGTTTGAATCGGATGATGCGGATCGTGAGCCAGTGGCGTTTCATGTAAGGCAATACCATGTAAAAACGCTTGCCCTTGACGAATCAAGCGTCCCTGTGTAGGAAAGGCAGGACAACAGAACACAAAGGGCGACTTGCGTTCTTGCAAAACGGCTAAGGCAGTCGCAACTGGATACCCCCGCCATGTGGAATCCATTTTGAAATAAGGGGTTTCGCTTGGATATGCTTGTAAGGCATTAACGACGCACTCAAACGCCTCTTGGGGATGCGATAATGCTCGTGTGTTGAGATTCAGACAATGGGCGTTGCTGCGAATGTGTAAATCGTCCGTCGCAAGATTCGCTCTTAATGAAACTGAAGCAGGCATGCCATGCCAACCCAAAACAGTCGCACAATCGCAGGCGCCTGTTAAATCATCCGCCCAAACGTGAAGCATATATAGCCTCCTCAAGAGTTTTCTGAACAATAGGCTAGACGAGGAGCCTAGATGATTTTATGAAGGAGTGTAGATAGACCTACATGACTGAA
>CAZDMD010000133.1:0-3751 GCA_964506805.1 uncultured Vampirovibrionales bacterium
GTCATGTAGTTCTGTCTACACTCCGTTCACAAAATAATCTAGGCTCCTCGTCTAGCCATCTCTACAAAAAACTCTGAAAACGACTATATAGTGTTTTCAAAAGTTTTTGAAAACACGATAAACAGAATCGTCTTTGACTATTCATCAAAGACGACAACAAAGCATTATGTCTAGAACTTAATCTATATATTCCCGCAAACGACGGCTACGGTTGGGATGTCTTAACTTTCGCAAGGCTTTCGCTTCAATCTGACGAATTCGCTCACGGGTTACGCCAAATAACTGCCCCACTTCTTCAAGGGTGCGTTGACGCCCATCATCCAAGCCAAACCGCAGACGCAGTACATCTCGTTCACGCAAGGAAAGCCCTGCCAAGACTTCCGTCAAATCTTCACGCAACAATTCATGTGCCACACTTTGAGCAGGGGCTTCCGCATCTCGATCCTCAATAAAATCGCCTAGTCGAGAGTCTTCTTCTTTGCCAATCGGCGTTTCAAGGGAAAGCGGCTCTTGTGCCACTTTAATGATTTCCCGTAGCTTGTTGACGGAAATCGTCATACTGGCAGCGAGTTCTTCTTCGCTAGGTTTACGCCCCAATTCTTGAGCCAGCTGACGTGTTTTTTTGCGCAATTTGTTAATGGTTTCCACCATGTGAACAGGAATGCGAATGGTGCGTGCCTGATCGGCAATGGCTCGGGTAATGGCTTGACGAATCCACCAAGTGGCGTAGGTGGAAAACTTGTAGCCTCGTTCGTGATCGAATTTTTCGGCGGCACGAATCAAGCCCAAATTGCCTTCTTGAATCAAATCTAAAAAGAGCATACCTCGTCCCACATATTTTTTGGCAATGGAAACCACCAATCGTAAGTTGGCTTGCACGAGTTTCTTTTTCGCCCGCAAGCCCCCTTCGCCTCCTTCGGCAATTTTACGCGCAAACTCGATTTCTTCATCGGCGGTTAAGAGGTTAATCCGCCCAATTTCACGCAGATACATCCGCACAGGATCATCAATGACCATGCCTTTGGTGTCAGCCGAAAAATCCACCATATCATCATCAGGATTCGCCAGCATGCTGTTAATCACCACAGGGTTTCCATGATTAAACAAGGTCGCTGTTTCGTCTTTCAGAAATTCATCCAAGCCCCCTGTGCTATCAACGGGGGAACGTTCTGAACGGTCAATAAGGTCAATAAGGGCATCGTCGCCTTTGCTAGATCGTCGTTTCATCATGAAATGCGTACATCCTTTAGTTTTGGAGGGGAGGAACAGACACAGGGCTTAAATGAGTAGCAAGCACCGTGTGGAGTCTAATTTTTAGAATTGGAATACACATGGGCTTTAACGAAAAAACGTCTTGCGGTTGTGTATGGATTGAATACGTTGGCTTAAAAGAGTCTCAATTTTGATTTGTGCTAGTTGAACAAGTATTTGTTCCAAATTTTTACAGAAGACTTCATTTGAAAGATCCAACAAAACAAGGAAAATCATCATATCACAAATATAAAAAGACAATCTCTTTTATTTCAATTCGTTAAGGGGGATTTTTTATTTCTTTTGATAAGTCGTCTTTGTGATACACTCATTATTAAAATTATCGATTTTAAAAGGTTCTTGTCCCATGGATTCTCCCCCACCCTACAAAGGCTTTTGCAAGCGAATTATTCCTTGTTTGGATGTCGATTCTAACGGACGAACCGTTAAAGGCATTCAATTTCAAGGACTCCGCGATATTGGAGATCCCGTTGAAATGGCGGTGGAATACGAACGACAAGGGGCGGATGAACTCGTGTTTTTGGATATTTCCGCCAGCCATGAAGGACGTAAAACCCTTGTGGAGCTTGTGAAACGCATTTCGCACGATTTACGGATTCCCTTTACCGTTGGAGGCGGGATTTCTTCGCTTGAGCAGGTGCTGGCTCTTTTAGATGCAGGTGCGGATAAGGTATCTATCAATAGTGCAGCGGTGCGAAACCCCCGATTGATTCAAGAGATTGCCGAACATTGTGGAAGCCAGTGTTGCGTGCTTGCGATTGATGCCAAGCGTGCGGAGCATCTGGTAGAGGGGAGAGCCAGTTGGGATGTCCTTGTAAAAGGCGGACGAGAACGCACAGGCTTAGATGCCCTCAATTGGGCAAAAGAAGCGGTGAGTCTTGGTGCAGGTGAAATTTTACTCACGTCTTTTGATCGAGACGGAACAGGCGATGGCTTTGACAATGCACTCAACCGTCAACTGGCAGAAGCCTTGCCTGTGCCGATTATCGCCAGTGGAGGAGCCTCAGGGCCTGAAAGTTTTTTACATGCGTTTGAAGACGGTAAAGCCGATGCGGCACTAGCAGCGACGATTTTTCACGACGGTCATTGGGATATTCAAGATTTAAAGCACGTTTTAATGGAGCAGGGCATTCCGTTGAGAACCGATTTGCTTTAATGAACGCTATCACTTAGCGTTGACCGAGCAAACGCTTCAGTTCATCAGGGCGAGTTGTTTTACGCAAAGCATCTTCATAGGTGATTTGATTCGAGGCAATCAAGCGAAACAAGGAATACTCCATCGTCGTCATGCCTAATTCAGCCCCTGTTTGAATCGACGAATAAATTTGAGGCGTTTTTCCTTCACGCACCAAGTTGGCAATCGCAGGGGTTACCACCATAATTTCTTGAGCCAAGACGCGTCCCTTCACCTCATGGAATTCATTGGTTTTAGGCAATAGAACTTGAGACATGACGGCAACCAGAGAAGACGACAACTGCACCCGAATTTGTTGCTGTTGCCCTGTGGGGAAGGCATCCACAATACGATCCACCGTCTGCATGGCACTACTGGTGTGAAGTGTTCCGAAGACGACGTGTCCTGTTTCCGCTGCTGTAATCGCCAAAGATATGGTTTCTAAATCCCGAAGTTCTCCGAGCAGGATGACATCGGGATCTTCACGCAACGCTGATTTAAGGGCATTTGCAAAACTTTTGGTATCTGCCCCCAGCTCACGTTGATGCACAATGCTTCGCTTGGATCGATGCACAAACTCGACAGGGTCTTCAATCGTTAAAATGTGTTCGCTTTTATGTTCGTTAATGTAGTCAATCATCGCCGCCAAAGTGGTTGATTTCCCCGAACCCGTCGGCCCAGTAACCAAGATGAGTCCTTTGGTACGGTGGCACAATTCACGACATACATCTGGCAAGTTAAGAGCTTGCATTGTAGGCGTAGAAGAGTTAATCGTACGAATCGCTGTGGCGTAATTGCCTTTTTCACGATACACATTCACACGAAAACGCCCAATTCCCTTTAAACCATAGGCAAAGTCTAGTTCCCAGTTTTGTTCTAGGGTACGGCGTTGTTCATTGTTTAACATGGTAAAAATAAGCGTTTGGCAATCATCCTTAGAAAGAGGCGGATACGTCGTCCGAATCAGCGAACCGTTCACACGAATAATCGGTGGAGAAGCCACAGAAAGGTGTAAATCACTCGCCCCGTTGTTAATGACGTCTTTGAGCAAAATATCAAGAGTGGGAGTTGTTTGTACGGCATTATTCATCATGTTACGGTTTCCTTTAGGGGTATTCAATGTGGCACTTTGTTGAGGTATCGGCGTTTTTATTGAGGACTTTAATCGGTGTGCGAAAGGAGGATATTTTATGTCGAATCCATTATAAAAGCCCTTTTATGGGAAGAACCACTTTTACTTAAAACTACTCTAAATAAGGGATGTTCCTCTAAACGCTTGACGTTATTTTGAAATACTTTCATCAT
>CAZDMD010000134.1:0-3607 GCA_964506805.1 uncultured Vampirovibrionales bacterium
CCGTTTGTTTTTCCTTGAAATTCCGCCATTCTTGACTATTTGAAGACAGCCCCTACAAAGGCAATAGCTCAAGCAAGCGCGTGATGATGGCTCCTGTGGCAAACGCTAGCACCCACGACAACACAAAGACGCCCATGCCTTCTTGCCAGCCACGCTCTTTTAGCATCACCGTCGCCGTGGCGATACATGGCACAAACAACGTAATGACCACCAAACTCGTTAGCATTTGCAAAGGCGTTAAAACGTCTTTCAAGGTATAAAAGCCTGCCAAGCCAAAATCTCGACGCACCATACCCATAATAAATGCCGATGCCGCCTCCTTCGGCAGATGCAAAAGCCACTGCGTAACGCCCCCTAGTGCATTTTGAATGCCTACCAACGCCCCCGTAATTTCCGCGAGGGATACCAAAAACGCCCCCAACGCAAATAAGGGTGTGGCTTCAACCAAAAAGCTCCATGAACGCATCCATGTTTTTTTGGCGATGTTGTTGAGACGTGGCAGTCGCATGGGTGGTAAATCAATCACCAAGCCCGTGGATGTACCAGGCATAATTTTGTTTAGCACTGAACCAATCCCAATAAACAAAACACTTAAAATAATTAAATACAAGAGCCAACCCTTCAGCCCCCCTGCGAGTGCCATCATCCCCATAATCAAGCCCAGTTGAGCGGAGCAGGGAATGGTAATCGCCAGAAGGGTGGTGGCAATCGTTCGTTCTCGTTGAGAACTTAACACCCGAGTGGAAATCGTTGCCATGGTAACGCAACCCAAGCCCAAAATCATGGGGATAATGGCTCGTCCGTTGAGTCCGACTTGTCGCATGGCACTATCACTTAAAGCTGCCAATCGGGGAAGGTAGCCTGTATCTTCTAAAATAGAAAGATACAAATTGAATCCCAACACCAAAGGGGCCAGCACCCCAATCAGATATTGAGGGGTCATGGTTAGCAAACCAAATTCTCCAGCCAGCAAGGTATGCCACGCCGAATCTTCCGCAATCAAGTAAGAAAGCAAGCCGTTCATAAACGGCACATAATAGCCGAGCATCAACTTGCCTTCAATGAAGTCAACCGCATCACCTGCCACCCACACCCCGATAATCTGATACAACGCCATGAGTACCACCACCAAGCTAATGCCCCCCACAACAGGGTTAAGCAAGGCGTTGCCAATGGCTTTACCAAAGCGTTGCCAGCTTGCCCCTGCGGAAGGGGTATCGCAACAATCAGCAGCACACGTTACTTGATTTAGGTAACTCTTGAGGTATAAGCGTCTATGCCCATAGATTTTTAGCTGTTCGGTTTTAATTTGCTCCAGCTTCATTAAATCGGACGGCAAGGGCAGTTCAGGGGTACGTCGTCCGTAACTTGCAAAGGGAATCGCCTCTAAAATGCCGTCAATCCCCTCGCCTTTCACCGCAATACAAGGTAAAACAGGCACTTGCAGTTGTTGTTCTAAAACGCTTAAATCGATTTTTCGCCCTCGTGCTTGGGCTTCATCCATTTGATTCAGCACGACAATCATCGGTCTGCCGTAGTCAATGAGCTGTTGCGTGAGAAATAAATCCCGTTCTAAGGTCTGAGCATTGACGACATTGACAATCACATCCACGGCGAGCAAGGCTTTTTCCGCCACGACTTCTTCCTCACTCAATCGAGATAAGCCGTAAACACCAGGTGTATCTTGCACCTCAATATGCGGATGAGGCTTCAACGCCCCTTTGGCAATGCCCACCGTCGTCCCTGGAAAATTAGAGACATCCACATAAATACCTGTTAAGGCGTTAAAAATAACCGATTTCCCCACATTGGGATTACCTGCTAAGCCAATGGTATTGAAGTCGTTCATACTTTGCCCTGCTTGTAGATAGAGCTGTCTCAAGGCATCGCTCGTGGTATGACGACACGACGCTTCAGCAGGAGCGGGTAAATCGCAACAGCCCTTTTCTTGGGCGGTAGTTTCAGGATTAGACATGGCGACGTTCCACCGCAATCGCACTGGCATAATCAAACCCCAGTGCAAATTCCATATCATGCACTTCGCAGATAATCGGACCTTTGTTGGGGACTTTAGAAATAACTGTCAGGGTATCACCCAAGCCTAAGCCGAAACGCAGTAAGGTGAGTTCCGCTTCGCTATTGAGAATCGAGACGATTTGACAGAGCGTTCCCACTGACACAGAAGCAAGCGTGAGATGCGTGGTATGAGAAGAGGCAGGATTTTGATGCGGTTTCATTAAAACGACCACTAATAGGCTCCTAAACGCTAAGGCAGAAAAATTGCTAAAAATGGGACTGCCTATTTTGTTATAGGGTTGTGATATGATACTTAAAGTATATCATGTACTTTAATGCAAACGCTAATCATTTGCAAGAAAGGACTGCACTACAAAATAATACTCCTTTTCCCCTCTCCCTTAGGGAGAGGGTTGGGGTGAGGGATACGAGGAGCCCAGTCAAATTGGTTTGTCCCTCCTCCTAGCCTCCTCCCTAAGGGAGGAGGAATAAGGATATTGATTTATCCCCCACCCCTAGTTAAGGATGCCGTTGCTCGTGATTCTTCACTTCTCTTCACCCGAACACCCCAAACGCAGTACCTCGCAAGACGGTTCAAGCTCGGTTGAACTCGTCGCCACTGATTTGATTGCTCAACTCAAAGCCAAATCCAACAGCACCACAGGGCGTTCTATGATGACGCAAAACGCTAGTTTAAGCGAACAAGAACAAGAAGGATCGTTACGTCCCAAGTCTTTATTAGATTACATTGGGCAAGGGGATTTAAAATCGCATTTAGCGATTTCGCTTGAAGCCAGCAAGGCTCGTCAAGAGCCGTTGGATCACGCCTTGTTTTATGGTCCTCCTGGATTAGGCAAAACCAGTTTAGCCATGGTGATTGCCGAAGAAATGCAGGCGAAAATCCATTTTACCTCCGCCCCGTCGCTGGAGCGTCCCCGAGATGTTGTGGGGCTGTTGATGAATCTGAATGAAGGCGATATTCTCTTTATTGATGAAATTCACCGCCTCAATAGCGTAACGGAAGAGATTTTGTATCCCGCTATGGAGGATGCGTCGATTGACCGTACCGTAGGCAAAGGGGCGAGTGCCAGAACCTTGAGAGTCCCCTTGCCGAAGTTTACCTTGATAGGGGCAACCACCAAAGCAGGGGCGTTGTCGTCTCCCTTGCGGGATCGTTTTGGCTTGATTTTTCGTTTGAACTACTATACAGCAGAAGAACTGCAAGCGATTATTTGTCGTTCCGCCACGATTTTAAATGTGTCGATTGATGAAGATTCCGCCTTGACGCTAGGGCAACGCAGTCGAGGCACACCACGCATTGCCAATCGACTCTTGCGGCGTGTACGAGACGTGGCAGAAGTCCTCTGTAAGCGAGAGGGCATCGAGCCTTCGGTGAATGCTCGTATGGTGGAAGAGGCGTTGCGGATTTATCAGGTGGATGGCTTGGGCTTAGAGCCGTCGGATCGCTTGATGCTCGCCACCATGCGAGACTTCTTCCAAGGGGGACCCGTGGGTTTGGAAGCCGTCGCTTCCACCATGGGGGAAGACGTCCGCACCTTAGAAGATGTAACCGAGCCGTTTTTTTTGCAGT
>CAZDMD010000135.1:0-3580 GCA_964506805.1 uncultured Vampirovibrionales bacterium
TTTATGAACTCTATTCTGGCGATACGCACTTGGGTTATTATAGCCTTGAAGTCTATATTCATTAAAATTTAAAACACAGAGGATACAGAGAAAGTCTCTTACTCCGTCTCCCTAAGAGATAAAGTGGATTTTTAGGACTTTTTCTGTAAGCTCCACATAAAAAGGTACATTTATTCAAATGGCTTTTCGATTGTAACGCATTATCTCAAAGTGTTTGGTTTTTATGCAAGTAGCGTTAGAATAACATTTATCTTAATGATATGCTTCTCCAGCATTTCCTTCTCATAAAGTAGATGTAAATCCGTTCAAAAGGGGTTTTATGCAGGCGGGATTTCCAACTAATTCAATGACGAATATGCCTGCGAATACGCATGGCATGGTACTCATGGCGAATAAAAAACCGCTGTATTGGTCTACGACCCCCTTTAATTACCCTACCTTGACGAAGGTCATTAAAGCCACCAAAGAAGAAGGTGATAAATCTCCTGCTGATGCGGATGAGCCGAACGAGACGAATGTCAACTCAGATGCCCCTACTTTTACCGAAGATCAGGCGAAAGAGCTGGCGGTTTTGGTGCAAACCGATCGCCTCTTAGATAATCCCAAATTTGAACCGATTCATTCCAGCCTCTTGGGCTTGCAAGAAGGGGCGAAAGTGGGGGCTTTGCTTGGGCTTCCTATTTCAACCGTGATGATGTTGACGCGTTGGGCGATGGTGCGTAAAGATACGCTAGCAGGTCGTCCTAAGTCAGAGGCTCATCCCTTGCTTAAGTTTTTTGGCTTTAAATCCTTTGAACACTTGGCGAATGACGGCGAAGATTTTGTCAAAAATCTACCGTTGAAGCGTTTGGCAAAAGTCGTCTACGGCACAGGACTTTCGGCAGCCATAGGAGGCTTATTTTTTGGGCCAGTGGTGAGTTATCTCATTGTGGCAAATGCCCGAACGAAAATTGAAAACATCAAGCGTTCCATTAAAAATGACTACAAAGATTACAAGCCCGATTGGATTGATAAGCACTTAAGCCATACCACACAGGTAGAAGATCCCATTCAAGAATATAATCATGTGAGACAAGAACTCACCAATAAGAAGGATGCGGCGGCTAACGGATTTCACACCGCTGTTTTTGTGAAGCTCCTGACGCTAGGTTCTAAAATCGCTGGTGCTGCCTTGCTAGGTGGCTTGTTTGAAGTCGGTCGGCATAGTTTGGGGTACTTAGAAAAAGTCAAGGATGCCTCTCGTGGGGCGAACCTTAATAAAGATTATTTCGGGGAGCATAGTAAGTATTTAGAACTGGGTTCTTTTACCAAAGAACGACTGAGTCTAGGGCTTGAACGCAAGGACGGCAACGTTCACGTTCAGATTTTGGATGCAGGCAAACACGTCAAAGAACTGGAAAAACTCAAGCCTGATTTTATTAAGGTGGCAGAATCGCTTGAGAAAAAAAGTATAGAGAATTGGAAAACTTATGTGCGGATTCATCTCAAGTATTCGCCAGTCAGCCGTTTATTAAAGGAAACAGGTTTGCATTTAGCAAACCCGCTTATGGTGGCGAATTTTATTGTAACACCTGCGATGGTGGCTTTGGGATTGATTCCATTTTTTGTGAACGATGTCGGCATTGAACCGTATGTCAATTCAAATCCTGAAGGTAGTGCGTGGAAGCGATTCATTAAAGGCATTCGCATTATCCCTCACAAGGAATCTACAGAAAAAACAGCGAAACACGTTAGCGACGAGACTCCCTCAAATTAAGAGAACTTTGCAATTTTGGATACTTTAGACAGAATACGCTGTTTCCTTTATAATAGTAAGTAATATAGAAGGAAACATTTATGTCCGTTCTCGAAAAAGAAATTCTAAAATATAACCCTGCCACAGGTGCTTTACTCTTTCAGATACCCTTCAGCAGTACAGAGCAAATTCAAGCAGGACTCCAACGTGCCACTGAAGCCCAACGCCACTGGCAACAAGTCCCCTTAAAGCAACGGGTGTTTGTGTTGGAAAAAGTGGAGCGTTTACTTAAGCTGGAAACTCACAACTTGGTGCAACTGCTCACCCAAGAAGTCGGTAAACCCAAAGCCGAAGCCCTACAAAGCGACTTATTCAGTGCCTTAATGGGACTTCAGCATGTCATCACCCAAGCACCGAAGCATCTCAAACCGCAGTATAAAAACACCTTTAAAGGGGTAATGCTCGGGCGAGTCTTTAAACAGGTGCGAGTCCCTTACGGGGTGGTGGCGGTGATTAGCCCATGGAACTATCCGCTAGGCACGCCTGTGCCTGCCATTGCCAACGCCTTACTGGCAGGCAATGCGGTTGCCTTTAAACCAAGCGAAAAAACCCCAAAAAGCGGAGAACTCGTCGCTCGCCTTTTTCAAGAGGCTCTTTTAGCTTGCGGACATTCGGCGGATCTCGTCCAGCTTTTTCAGGGAGACGGCTCCGTCGGGCAAGCCTTAGTCGAAGCCCCAGAAACGAACTTTGTTCTCTTTACAGGAAGCGAAGCCGTCGGTAGGCGGATTCAAGTGCAGTGTGCCATGCGAAACATTCCCTGCTCACTCGAACTAGGAGGCAGTGATGCCTTGGTGGTATTGCCTTCTGCGGAGCGTTATTCGCTCGATGCGGTGGTGGCTCACGCCCTGCTTGGACGCTTTGCCAATGCAGGGCAAACCTGTGCCGCCATTAAAAAATTGTATGTGCCAACAGCATTGTACCCTATTATTCAAGAACTTTTGCTGGCGAAACTGGCTCAAATTCGAGTCGGCAACCCTAGCGATCCTTGCACGCACATGGGGCCGTTGATTGATGCAATTCAACACCAGCAACTAACCGCTCAATTACAAGAGGCGATTGACCAAGGGGCAGATGTTCATACAGGGCAGTCTGTTGAAAATGAAACGACTCCTATGAGCTTCTTTTCGCCCACGGTGATACTGAATCCGCCGTCTTCGGCTCGCATTTGCCAAGAAGAAGTTTTTGGGCCGATTTTGCCTGTGTTACTGTATGATGACTTGAACCAAGTCATCGAAGAGATGAACGCCTCTCCTTATGGCTTAGGAGCCAGCATTTTCGGCAAGCCCAAGCAGGCGGAATGGCTCGGCAAGCAACTGAATGTGGCGAACATCGGTATTAACGAACTGCACATGATGTTTTACGCCTTTCCGCAAGTCGAATGGCGAGGCTGGAAGCAGACGGGGCCAGGTGTGCGTTCAGGTGTAGAAGGCTTGGTGCAGTTTAGCCAAGTGAAAACGGTTGGAAAAGCCTTTGGATTTAGTATTTTGCCCTTTTTGCAGAAATCTCCATTTTTGTTTGGCAAGCAGGCGAATCGGGTGGAGGATAGCGTGGTGTTGTTGCGAACGATTGCGTCTCGGAAGTGGTGGCGGCTTTTGAGTCCGTCGCTTTGGCGGTTTTTGTGGACGAATCGAGGAAATACCAAGCTCTAGCAGAGAACCCCACCCCATTTGAGAACTTGGCATCTCCGCATTTTTGGTGTATAGTCAATTAAATATATTCTCGTACAGTGCCTATACTTTGTCGCTACAATGATTTTGTTCAGTCATGTAGGTCTATCTACACTCC
>CAZDMD010000136.1:0-3554 GCA_964506805.1 uncultured Vampirovibrionales bacterium
CTAAACGACTATAGCACTATGTTTTTTTTCATAATTTTGCCTGTGGGATTCTTGGGTAGTTCATTGAAAAAGCGAAACACATCAGGTACCATACTAGGCGTAAGGGCTTTTCTCGCCAGCTCAACCAGTTCTTTTTCCAGTTGAGATTGATCCATTTCAATCATGGTAGGCGTTAGTTCAATGCAGGCACAAATGGCTTCCCCTAGTTTCTCATCCTTTAAGGGTAAAACCGCCACATTGGCTACCGCTTCATGTTGAGACAACACCCGTTCAATCGGTAAGGGAGCAATATTTTCGCCTGCTCGAATAATCAAATCCTTCAAACGACCGCCTGAAATCCGCAATAAACCTTCCGCATCGATATGCCCTAAATCGCCTGTTTTAAACCAGCCGTCATCTGTTAAAACTTTTTGGGTTTCTTCAAGGCTTTTGTAATACCCGAGTTTGATGCTGTCCCCTGAAACTTGAATTTCACCTTCAGCACTGGCTTTATTCGGCTCAATGGAGATGACTTCGCCTGTTTCGTGATTCACGAGTCGTAAACGCACGTTTCTCAACGGCTCACCTACCGCACCAGCCACTGCCCCTCGTTGACTGCAGTTGACCGCAATCACAGGAGACGTTTCTGTCAGTCCGTAGCCTTCCAGCACTTTGACTTGTAGTGTAGCTTCAATATCGGCAAGCAAGTTGGCAGGCAGGGCCGCCCCTCCTGAAATACAGGTATGTAAAGTCGGAAATGGCTTGGAATGACCTAACTTACGTTTAGCCGCTTGTAATAAAATCGTAAACATGGTCGGGACTAAAGGTAAAATTGTGATGTCTTCAGTTCTTAAAAACTCCACCATTTGTTTGGGATTAAACTTCGGCACGCAGACCATTGTGGCACGTTCGGCAATACCATATAAGGCACACATTAAACCATAACAATGAAAAGCGGGTAAACCGAGTAAAAAGCGTTCTTTGTCAGGACGTACCGCCACGCGCTCACGAAAACCGCTTAAATTCGCAAGCAAATTCCGCTCACTTAACATTACGCCCTTCGGGTAACCCGTCGTGCCAGAGGTATAAATTAAAAACGCCAATTCTTTATCTGCTAGCTTGTTCACCTGCAAGCGATTTTCAAAGGCATCAAGTGCTTGTGCGAGCATGTCCAAATTGGGTGAAAAATGCACCAACGATTTTTCAAAGGTGTTATTCATGTCTTCCGCCGCATTGGCGACTAAAACTGGAAAGAGCAGTTGAGTGAGTTCACAGCCTTTCTTTTTAGCCAGTTCTAAAAGCAGTTGTTCGTTTCCTAAAATTCCCTTGACATCGGCGTGTTGTAACACATAGCCCATATCTTCAGGGGTCATCAAAATGTTAATGGGAACAGGCACTGCACCGACTAAACGTAGGGCAAATAGGCTGATAAAAAATTCAGGCTGATTCCAAAACATCAACGCAATTTTATCACCAGGTTCTAAGTTCCATTTACGCTTTAAGGCGGTGGCTAAGCCCACCGTTTTTTGAACGAAAGCATCATTTTTAAGAGACCCTTCAGGGGTAATAAAGGCATCATATCGTTTACGAGGCCCTGCTAAAAGATTTCGCAGTAATGCCAAAAAAGACTCAAACAGCAAAGGGATTTCATCACACACGGCGTAATCGACACGCTTGCTTTGAACAGAAGAACTCATCATTGAATGCCACCTCTCTAAAACTAACAGAATCTATTTTGAGAATTTATTTCTTTTTGTAGTCAAAATAATAGTCGATAATAATGGAAGACCCTTTATACGCATCAGGCAATCGAGGGAAGGGGGCGGATGCCACAATGGCAGAGACCGCTTTTTGTTCAAATAACGAATTGCCACTCGAACGTTTCAATCGATAATTTAATAATTCTCCTGAACGTGAAATGGTTAAGGTGTATTCAGATGTCAAAGAACTCAAGTCCCCTGCGGGAATCCAATTTCGAGAAATACGGCGTTGCACTTGGCTGATATAAGGAGACATATCCACATCAACAAGGGCATCGACCCCATCAGGGCCTCCACCGCCTCCACTTTTAGCAGCGGAAGATAAATTGCCTGTACCACCTGTACCTTTGACGTTTCCTGCTGAAGCCGCACGGTTTTGATCGCCTGAACCGCTCCCGTTTTTCTGAATCCGTGTGGCGGAGGCTTTTCCAGTTCCGCCTGATGTGGAAGTCGCCTTCTTTACGGGGGCTAATAAGTCGTCATCGCCTTCACCTTGCGAACTTTTCGCATTGGGGCTTCCGCCAGCAGGAGCAATCGTTCCTGTCTGTTTTTTCGTCGCCACAGGGGCAGTATTAGAAGGAGACGCTTTTTGCCAGAAAGGGCGAGAAGCCTTGCGTTCTTTTTCGGCTTTAGGGGCAGGCGATTCATTCGGGGTAGCCACAGAGCCGTTACCTCGAGTAGAAGGGGATTGCGATACAGTCTGTATTCCGCCACGACTACGTTGGGCTTCTTGTTGCTTGTCAGGAGATTTTACGCCTCCACTGCGAGAAGAGACGTTGGCTCGGTTTTTGGTTTTTAAGTTTCGAGGTTTTTCGGGGCGTGTGTTGTTGACGACGACAAACTCAATCTGCGTTTGCTGATCCATTGGCAAGGGAGGAGGCAAGACTTCAGGCCATTTCCACCCAAACGTTGCCGATAAAATCACGCCCAACAACAAAAGTAGCAGTACGATGACATGACTAAGCGTGGATTGTCCTAGACTTTCAGCGGTCAACACGCCTTCTTTTTTCGCCGATTGTACATCCTCAATCACCGCTTGTAGATAATCAGGCAGGGGAGAAATATCGGGTGTGCCACGAAGCAGGGGGCTATAATTTTGAAACGCAGGGCGAGACATGGGGGTGTTCCTCTTGATAATCCTTATATTAAATAGTCTACCACATTAACATAAAACGTAACACTTCCATACGAGAACTTGTGTTTGAAACAATTGACGGTATAATGGAAATTAGTTTGTAAATGTAGATTTGTAAATAAATTATATTTTTCTTCTCTTGTTTTTAAACGCCACAAACCTTAAAGGATTTTTTTATGTCAGTTTTACCAACTCGTCTGAATATCATGCCTCGTGAAGCAAGCCCTGCAAGTCCTCCGCAGGTCAATCCGCCGTCTTTGGCAACCCCTGAAGAGCTGGCTGCCTCTTCACACGAATCCACTACTTCTCCTAGTGATACCTTTGAATCAGGTAATACAGATGCCTCTGCTGTCAATCAAAAGAAGGAATCTTGGTTTTTACCGACGGCAGCTGCCACACTCGGGAGCTTTGTTGGATCAGTTATGCTAGTGGGGGAAGAAGTAGGCTTTGCGAGAAAACTTTTAGCTCCTGCGATTGGGGCGACGTTCGGAGTCTTAGGTACGCTTTTGGCAATGGGCAAACTTAAAAAGAAACCCCCCACGTCTTCACCCAATTCGACTCAAGCGTAATCTATAGAAGCCTCTGTAAAAGGGGGCGGAATGGTTTTTTGTAGGGGTAGAAAAACTGAGAGTGGTACTAAATAGATAGATATGTTAAAATAGACAATTTACAAATGAGAG
>CAZDMD010000137.1:0-3518 GCA_964506805.1 uncultured Vampirovibrionales bacterium
TCATCTAGGCTCCTCGTCTAGTCTACTGTTCGGAAACATCTTTAATCGACTATAAATCTGAAAAGCCACGGGGAATAATACGAGTTTGACGACGCAAAATCTGATCAATGCCACGCCCCCGCACCCGAGCCACAATCGTAAACGGCCATTCATCGGTTAAATCAGGCAGCTGTCTCACTTCCAACCACACATCGCAGGTAAAATCGCTGGGACGCCATTCGTTTGCGACATCATCCCAAACACGGTTACGATACGTCGACCAATTCACGCCTGTTACATTCTGTACTGGTGTAGTACGTATCCAAGCATGACCTACCGCATCAGGACTCCCCACGGGGCAGGCTACTCTTCCGTAGCGACATAGTAAATTCCCCCCAGCCACAGGGGTAAAGGTGGCGGTATTGTCTCGAGCCGTTCGTACCAGTCGCATATAGGCGGGGTAAAGCTCTTCCAATTCAAAATCATTCATCGCCGTTACCGCCTCTTCCCGAGCCGCCATTTGAATCGCTCCCAATCCGCCCGATTCGGTTAAAGATTTGGTGGTAATCAAGCCCATCATCAAGACTTGCCCTGAAAACAAAAGCATCACCGCAATGGTTAAAACCAAAACACTTGCTTCTTGCGTGCGTGCTGTGAAACGCTTTTGAAAATAGTAAAGAATTCGCTTGAATTTCAACACAAAAATCCTTTATGACGTAAAAGTTCTTAAAGCCTTTCGGCTATTTTGGCAATTTCCTGAAGGGAAGCATTCTAATTGTTACATAAGCTGAAGCACATCCACATCTACCAAACAGTGGAGACCCTCAGGCACGACCAAAGACTTTAAGGTATCCGCCAGTGCTTGATGTATCTGCTCCCCTTGAAAATTCTTAATCAGAAGATGATACCGAAAACGCCCTTTGAGTCGTTCCAGCAAGCATGGGGCGGGGCCTAAGAGTTGAAAGCTCATGCCAGAGGTCAAGCCGTTTTCTTCAAAGGTTTGGGTGATTAAGGATTTAAGCCCCTTTACAAAAAAACGGACGCGTTCTAGTTCTTCCCCACTGATTAAAATCCGAATCAACTGCGAAAACGGCGGATAACGATTCGCCCGTCGCTCTTCAATTTCCATGTGATAAAAACGCTGAAAATCCTGCCGAACCGCAACATGCAAGACGGGATGCTCCCCTTGCCAACTTTGTAGATACACCTGCCCTGCTTTAGTGCCTCGTCCTGCACGCCCTGCCACTTGCGTCAAGAGTTGAAAGCCACGTTCGTGAGCCATAAAATCGGGCATGTAGAAAGACGCATCCGCCCCGAGTACGCCGACTAAGGTTACATTTTCCACATCTAAGCCTTTGGCGACCATTTGAGTTCCTACCAGTATCGGGCTTTCTTTATTTTTAAAAGCATCTAAGACCTCTTTAAACGCCCCTTTACGTTGCATCACATCCCCATCGAGTCTTAAAATCGGCATATCTCCTAATAAAGCAGACAATTCCGACTCGATTTTCTGCGTACCACTGCCGACAAATTGAATATGCAGGCTCCCACACTTGGGACAGTACTGCGGACGATCTTGGCTATGCCCACAGTGATGACACTTCATGCGGTTGGCTTGCTTATGAAAGGTCATCGACACTGAACAAGACGGACATTCAAAGACGTAACCACACGCGTGGCAGTCCACAAAAGTATTAAAGCCCCGACGATTGAGTAAAATAATCGCTTGCTCGCCTCGTTCAATCGTGGATTTCAATGCCGTCTGCAAGGGGCGACTAATGGCGTGTAAATGTCCTTGGCTGCGTTCGAGTTTCATATCCACAATATGTACGTTTGGCAATGTTGCTCCGCCATGTCGTTTATGGAGTTCTAAATGCTGAAGGGTGTGCTGATTAAACGCATGATGATACAATCCCACTTCAGGGGTAGCACTCCCCAGTAGCAAGGGGATTTGATACGTTTGGCTTAAATGATTGGCAATGGTACGCACATCATAACGGGGGGCGGGTGTGTCCTGCTTAAAGCTCCCGTCGTGGCATTCATCCATCATAATGAAGCCCAAGTCTTTCATCGGCGTGAAAATCGCCGATCTCGCCCCAATCACCAAGCGGAGTTCTCCTGAGGCAATGCGTTGCCACGTATCGAGCTTTTCCCCCTTAGACAGTTGACTATGCCACATGGCAAGACTTTCCACCCCAAATCGATGCAAAAAGCGTTCGGCTAATGCCCCTGTTAGAGCAATTTCAGGGACTAAAATCAACACGCTTTTTCCCTGTGCTAGCACCGATTCCGCCAGTGCCATATAGACTTCCGTTTTACCTGAGCCTGTAATACCATGCAATAAAAAGCGATGCGTCTTGGGATGATACGCCTGCTTTAAGGTTTGCTCCACTTGATGAAACACCCGTTGCTGTTCGTCGTTCAGCGGAGGGGCTTTACGGCGTTGCACCTCAAACAAAGACAACGGCGTGCGATAAGCAACCACCTCATGCCATTCGGCGACTTGAGCGTCTACTAATTTTTGAAGCACGCTTTTACTACAGGCGAACTTTTCTTGTAAAGTTCGGCACGTCCATTGGACTTCACCTGTTTCGTCTCGTAAGGCGTTTAACCCTTCTAAGACGGTTTTTTGGCGTGATGTGAGCTTAATGTTCACTTCTTTCGACTTTTTTAGATCTAAGAGTCTCAACATCAAAGTATGAGGCGGAGCAAACTGCGAGGGCTTAAGCGTGAGAAAGGATTTGGGAATAGCCGCTAGCACCACTTGAGCCAGTGGCGTTAGGGTATACGTGGCGATGAAATGAAACATCTCGATTTGTAACGACGTAAAAAAAGCCGACGGCGAAATGAGATCCGTTATCGCTTTCGCAACGAATCCCACAGGGGGATTTTCATGTAGATTCAACACCAAGGCAGGCAAGTTACCTTGATGCCCAAACGGAACGAATACCAACTGCCCTACTTCCATTGGCAAATGTGGTGGCACCGTATAAGTAAAGCGTCTTTCTGCAAGGGCTTTACTTTCTTTCAGTAGGACGACATCACAAAACAATAGCTCGTTCCCTATTCTATACTAAAAACACTAAAAACGCCTTTTTAGTATAGAACAAGCGGTTTTGATTTGCAGAAAATTTTTGTTTACGGCACACTACTTTATAGTTACTTAAAGTGTCGAATCTCTCTACTAGCATGATTTGAGGGTCTTTTGGGTTTTAAGCTCTTAAGCACTCTCTTTCAAAAAAAATTATTGCTTTTTGTGTCAAAGGAAATAAAAATATATGGCGGACTACATCAACGCATTTGAAAATTTAGGCAGAACAGAACTCCCTCGATTTTTAGGGGAGAAGATCGTTCCACCCTCTTTACCTGTGGATTTACCCAAACCTGTGGAACATGCCATTGATGGGCAAATCATCAGCGAAGAAAACCAACTCAATCAAGATTCAAATCAAGACGATTCACAAGAAAATCCAACTATATCTATTGGTGATAACATCCCTACGGCGACCTCGTTTACACCAGCCACTCGAGATGCCTTT
>CAZDMD010000138.1:0-3490 GCA_964506805.1 uncultured Vampirovibrionales bacterium
ACGGCTCGCAATGACGACATAATTCTATTATGTACTTGTGGGTATTATTCCGTAATAAATTTATATTTTGACTATACACGCCTCAAAATCCGTTTGTTTTTCCTTGAAATTCCGCCATTCTTGACTATTTGAAGACAGCCCCTAAAGAAACCACTCTTGAAATCACGCTATTTTGCATTTGAATGAAGAAAACCCCCTGATGTTTAGGACATCAGAGGATTCGGAGAGTGGTAAGAAAATTAAATTGAAAGCACTTAGTTAGAAGGGTAAGTGTTCTCGCACAAAACATCCATATAGTCTTTTCAATAATTTCTTTTGCAGTGTCTATACGTTGTCGCTACAATTCGTTTGTTCAGTCATGTAGGTCTGTCTACACGCCGTTCACAAACGAATCTAAGCTCCTCGTCTAGCCTACTGCCTAAAAACTCTTTAAAAAACCATATAAAGAGAGAAAAGCCAGCAAAAAAGAAAGAGATAAAAACAGAAATCTCTTCTAAAACGTCTTGTGTGATTGAATGAGAAAGGGGTATTTTGTTTAGTGCGAGAACACTTACCCTACTCATGCTTTCAATTTTTCAAAAGTACAAGTGAATTCAAGTAAAAGATTAAGTAAAAGACGAATTAACCTTGAAGGAGTCTCAGTGCTAGCTGCGGGAGCTGGTTTGCCTGCGACAGTACCTGTGCAGACGCCTGCTGTAGAATCTGGTTTTTTGTCAGATCCGCTGATTCTCTTGCAACATCGGTGTTACGAATACGAGATTCAGAAGCGGAGAAGTTTTCATTTGCAATACTTAGATTTCGAGAACTCGATTCCAATCGGTTAATCATCGCTCCCAAACTGGCTCTTCGGTTTCCAATTTTTTGAAGTGCGACATCTATACGACTTAAACTTTGAATAGACGAAATGTTCGACTGAAACCCTAACGCCGTAATACCCGCCACTTCAAACACGGCGGAAGCCGTTACACTACTAAAGGGATTCGCACCACCAATATCGGCAATGTTAATACGATCTACGGAAGAATCGGAATTCGCACCCACTTGTAGATAATAGCTGGTAATGCCCCCATCTAAAAGTTGTCTTCCATTAAAAGTTGTGGCGGCTGCAATTCGATCCAAATCTTCAGCAAGCTGTCTGATTTCAATGGTAATCGCACTTCGTTGTTCCGCTGAGTAAGTATCGTTGGCGGCTTGAACGCTGAGTTCTCTCATACGTTGTAGATTATCGGTAATGGTTTGGAAGGTACCATCAATGATATTCAACAAATTGATTCCGTCTTGTGTGTTATCTAAGGCTCTTTGTGTGCCTCTAATTTGAGATCTCAAGGTCTCTGAAATCTGAAGTCCTGCGGCATCGTCGCTGGCTCGATTGATTTTAAAGCCAGAAGATAATTTCTCAAAACTCTTGTTTAACTGCATGGTGTTACGACTCAATAAACGTTGCGAACTGATAGATTGCACGTTTGTATTCACAGTAATTCCCATATTCTACACTCCTCCGTTCTTCTCCGATCTTCCTTCATCTCTTTTGATTTACGCGTCTTCATCGTCCTGATGCCACGTTGTAAATCGTAAAAGCGACGGGTATCTCTCTACTTACTACTGAACTCTCTCGTGATGAAATAATCACTTGTGAATAAGGTATCGGTTCAAAAGCATCTCACTGTAAGCATTTCCTCTATCTGGTGGAGTGCGACTCCAAACTCTTCAAAAAACTATAAGACGCATCGTTCTTCGCTTGGATTCCATAATATCTCGTGTTAGACTGACATGTGCAATGTAACTTCGCCATAAGGATGTCCTTTGTATGAATTTTTACTGGCTACTGCCCCCGAGCGTTGGTGTGTTTTTATTGCTTGCCACGGTTTGGATTTTTTCAGAAAACCGCTGGCGGGTCGATTGGGGACTCATCTTGCGTGCCTTATCCTTACAGATTTTACTGGCGTTGTTGTTTACGCAAGTCCCGCAGGCTCAAGTGTTGATGCTAAAAATCGGGCAAGCGATTGAACAATTGCAACATTTTGCCAATGCAGGAGCCTCCTTTGTCTTTGGCGGATTGAGTTCTAATCCACAAGCCTTGCAAACGCTTTTCGGTGAAAATGGGGCGTTTATTTTTGCACTTAAACTCTTACCTGTTTTGGTCTTTGTGGCGAGTCTCATTGCGATGGCGTATCATCTTGGGATTTTACAAGCCGTTGTGCAAGTCGTAGCGAGACTCGTGAATGCGGTTTTGGGGGTTTCAGGCGCAGAAGCCTTATCGAATGTGGCGAGTGTGTTCATTGGGCAAGTAGAAGCACAGCTCCTCGTGAAACCGTATCTCAAAAGTATAACGAACTCTGAACTGTTGGCGATTATGGCAGGGAGCTTGGCGTGTATTTCAGGCGGTATGATGGCGGTTTACATCGGCATGGGGATTCCTTCTGCCTATTTACTCACCGCTTCTATTATGGCGATTCCTGCTAGTTTTGCGGTGGCGAAAATTTTAATCCCTGAAACGCAAGAGCCTGTAACACAAGGTCAAATCAAAATGCAGGTGGAAAAAAAAGCGGTCAATCTGATTGATGCCGCCGCACAAGGGGCTTCTGAAGGCTGGCATATTGGCATAAGTGTACTCGCCATGCTCATGGCGTTTATTTCCCTTGTGGCTTTTGCCGATGCAGGCTTGATGCTTTTGGGCAAGCAACTGGTAGCGTGGGGATTACCTGCTGAGGTGTGGGGCATTTCACTTGAACAGTTAAGTCTTTCAGTGATACTGGGCAAGCTCTTTTATTTTGTGGCATTGGGTTTGGGTGTTCCGTCTCAAGATGCTTTAACCGCAGGGAGTTTACTCGGCACGAAAATGGTACTCAATGAGTTTGTGGCGTATTCTAAATTGATTTCCCTCATCAAAAGCAACACCTTAGAACCTGTTACGCAGGCTATTTTATCGGTGGCGTTGTGTGGTTTTGCCAATTTGGGGTCTGTTGCCATTCAACTGGGGGGCATCGGTGCTATGGTGCCTGAACGTCGTGCGGATATTGCTCGATTAGGGCTTAAAGCGATGTGCTGCGGCACGGTGGCTTCTTATCTTTCCGCCACGCTGATGGGGGGGCTCTTTTACATGAATCACTTGGCAGATGTGCCTGTGTGGTCAGGTTTAGCGTTGGGCATTGCCTCTATTATGCTGATGATAGGCAGTTACTTTATACCCCGTCCTTTCTTTGAATCGAAACTTTGAATCAATCCATTAGGGTTGGTAGAAAACAAGCGTATAGACGCCGTTCTGTAAAGACCTTGTTACATTTTTGCAATTTTTACAACGGGATTGACTTTATTTCATCAGATAAGGGAGTAAGTATTTAGAAGAAGGGTTTAACTTCTTTGGTATCTACGACTTTTTTAGACTGACTATCTAGATCTAACTAGAGCTAAATGCAATCATTTCAGTACAGCGTCTATACGTTGTCGCAATGATTGTACTTACCTAATTTAAATTTTTTAAACTTAATGG
>CAZDMD010000139.1:0-3482 GCA_964506805.1 uncultured Vampirovibrionales bacterium
ACAAAGTATAGACACTGTGCGGGAATATATTTAATCGACTATACTTGTTGTTTAGGACACCCCCCTTTCTATGATGTCTCTTTTCTACACAGGTTCTCTACAGAATGTCGCCGTTCAGCTCGTGGTGCATCATGTGGCACTTAGCCTTGTTCAATTACAAAGTCGTTTTAATCAAATCCGCTTGATTAAACGAGATTCTCAAACCACGAAATCCCTGCAAATCACTCTCAAAAAGCATATTGCACAAAGTCTAGACATTTTTCAAGCACTTTTCAAGCAAGAGAACACACCACGCACGACGCACGATGCTTTAGAAGCCTTGAATCAGCTTCAACTTGAAAACCGTCGTTATGCTCGCTTGATGTATGCCCTGCATCCCCAAGAACCTCAAATCGAACTTTCTCATGTGTTAGATACCCTCTTCTCGCTTTCGGCTCTAGAACATAAAAAAAGTCGTGTTATTTTGATGAATGCCCCTAGTGTTTCCTTAGATTGGCCTCTAAACAATGTTCTCGTTGAACAGTTACCTTCTCTCTTTCGAGCCTTGCCCACACAGTGGATTGGAGCAACCCGAGGCTATTTGATGGCATTGGCAGAACAACTCTTACCCGCAGTTCAAGGGGAATACCCCGATGCAGAGGCTCAAAAACTGACGTTGATGACGGCACAGGTACTGGGTATTCGCTTTTTAGGGCTTTCCTATTATAGTGAATTTGTGGTACTCCAGCTTAAAAATCAAGATTACGCAAAACTCGCTACTGTTGAACCACTTTTATTTGAAGCGTTGAATTATTTTGGAACGTCTACGCCTCATGTCATTCGTTTGCATCAAGTGGTAGAAGCCATTTTAAAAGAGAGTGCTTCCACTGACGAACACACCTTGCCTCCAGATTTAAAAGCCCTTTTTGCTGTTGTCGAAAGATACATTCTTACCGAAGATAGCTGTACAGAACGTCATTGCCGAGATGCCGTTCGTTTGCTAGATCGTCTCAAACAAGGCTTGCCTGTGTGTGCCTTACAAAATCACGATACCCAAGAGGTTTGGGATAAACTCCATGCCCTTGGACTCACCGAAGAAAGCACTGAAACGCCTGAGTATAACGCTTTACATGAACAAGGGGCAATTTATCAGTTGATGGCTCAAGTCAGTGAAACCCCTGTGGGTTTTCGAGAGATGTTTCTCGCCGCTTGGATGTTTCGCCTAGAAGAAAGTAGTCATGCCGTAGACTTTTTAACTTCTTTTGACTCCACTAACATCTGGGAAATTTGGACGCAATTCTGTCATACAACGGAAGTCATGCAGCATCGCTTTATTAAGTCGATTGAAACGGCAGAAGTACATCAAGTGTTACTGGGGCAGTCTCGTCGCTATTTGCGTCAAAAAGTTCACGTTCCTCAACTCAATCGTGCGGAGGGGTCTTCGCCGATGAGTCTTGTTTAATTAAAGTCTTACCTAAATAACGTTTTATCTAATAAAAGGTCTTTCACCCATGACGATTATGAATGAATCTCAAATACTCGCACGTTTGGTGCATCCTGACCCTGAAAAGCGTTTGATTATTACGCCTTTGATTGCCCCTGAAGAGCAGTTTGGGCCGACTTCTTTAGATTTAAGACTAGGTACAGATTTTCAAGTCATGCGACGTTCCAATTACACGCATGTTGATCCTTTAGATCACCCTGAACGTTTACAGCAAGAAATGAATGACTTGTGGGAATGGGTGAGAGTCCCCATTGGCGAGCCGTTCGTGTTGCATCCTGGTGAATTTGCGTTGGCTTCGACGCTTGAGCATGTGCAAATTCCGCTTGATTTGTCGGCTCGCTTGGAAGGGCGTAGCACTTGGGGACGCTTGGGCTTGCAGATTCACGCCACCGCAGGCTTTGTGGATCCGGGCTTTTCAGGGGCATTGACCTTTGAACTTTCAAATGTTTCGATGATACCGCTACCGTTGTATCCAGGGGTGCGTGTTTCCCAGATTTGTTTTTATCAAGGCAATGAAACGCTTTTGCCTTATGCGAAAAAGCGTTTTAGCAAGTATAGCGGAAAGCCGTCTACTGCTTCTTCCGCGTTTTATCGGGATCCCGAATATGCACGTTTGCGTCAAGCCCTAGAAGAAGAAGGACGAATGACGTTTGCCTCACTTTAAAATCACTTTAGGATGACTTTAGGATGAATCCAAAGGAACGTGTGCATGAAGCGTTAGCGGAACGGCAATACTTTAAGTTGATTTGTGGGGCTAGTTTTTTTGATGCTGAAAAAGTCAATGCCCTTGTTCAAGTCTATGCTCACGCTGAAGCGGATTGCATTGATATTGCCTGCGAACCGCCGATACTCAACGCCGTTCAAGATGCCTTAAACTCCCTCCCTCAAGAAGTCAAGCGTCCCCTAATTATGGTGAGTTTAGATGTGGATGGCGATCCGCATTTTCGCAAAATAGAAGTGGAACGCAGTGCTTGCGTGGATTGCGAAGCGTGTCTCCCTGCGTGTCCTGTTGAGGCTCTCCGCATGGATGAATCCCACCGCTTTCAAATCATCGAAGCACGCTGTTACGGCTGTTCACGCTGTATTCCGCTTTGTCCCACAGAGGCTTTAAGTTTCAAACCTGTTTCGCAACTGCCTGAAGTCCTGCATGAGGTCTTAAGCCATGCACTGGTGGAAGCGGTTGAACTGCATACGCATCAACTCGAATCCGCTTCTTTGGAGCGACTCTTTGAAGCCATAGGAGACACCTTTACTAACAAATGGATTTCCCTGTGTTTTCGTCCTCTCGAACATGACAAACTCACGGTACACGCTTATTTAACGCATTTTGATGCCTTGTGTCAACAGGTTAAGCCTTATGGCGTGATGCTTCAAATTGACGGTATTCCCATGCAGTCGGATGAATCCCACGACAGCAGTCAATCCGCTTTAGCAGGGGTTCACGCCTTGCCTGATGAATGGAAAAACCGCTTCCCGATTACGATTTCAGGGGGTATTAATCGCCACACCGCGACCTTAATAAAAGAAAATGAGACTTTTCAAGGGGTTCGAGGAGTGGGTATGGGAACGCTGGCTCGGAAACTTGTTTGGCACTGTTTAGAAGAACCGAACGCATTTGAAAAAGGGGTTGTCCTTGCGAGAGAACTCGTTTCTTCTTTCAGAAGATAGGCGCAACCACTATAAAAGAGGAAAAACTTTACGTCATTCAAGTCTCAGAAAAAGTGTTTAAAAGTTTTCGGAATCATCCCTTTAAGTACATATCGTCATTCTGAACGTATGTGAAGAATCTCCTAAGCTGGAAAGCGAATCCAATCAAGAGGATTGCCACGCCTAACGGCTCGCAATGACGACATAATTCTATTATGTACTTGTGGGTATCATTCCGAAAGTTTTTTTTAATTGACTGTACTTAACACCGTGATCTATTCACAATCTATCCACACCATATAGTCGATTAAAGATGTTTCCGAACAGTAGGCTAGACGAGGAGCCTAGATTA
>CAZDMD010000140.1:0-3362 GCA_964506805.1 uncultured Vampirovibrionales bacterium
GAACAAAATCATCGTAGCGACAAAGTATAGGCACTGTGCGGGAATATATTTAATTGACTATATAACAAAAGCAAAACATGTCAGGTGTTAAGGCTTAAAATTTAAAAAGTCTACCCACGAGAAAAACGAGAACGCAGACGTTGCATCACCTCTTGCACCTCTGTAATACCGAGCCAATGGCACGCCACGACATACAGAACCCCTCCCACCACAAGGGTTAAAATCGTTGTCCACAGGGCTTCTACCCACGCCAAAGAAGCAAACGACGGCGGTAAAAAGTCAAGACTCCACTGCGAAAGCCAGAGCATCAAAAGCATCGGGAAGGTGGCAAGGGTTAGCTTCCCTAGACTCAGCAGTAAAGACTTCACAGGCAAAGTGGCAAAATGTTGACGCTTGAGTAAAAAGGACAACACCACAAGATTAAAAAGCGTAATTAGCGTAATGGAAGACGTAATCCCCGCCACGCCCATATTAAGGTGAATAATAAAAATGTAATTCAAGAACGCCTTTAAGGCAATCGCTAGCAAGCCCACCAGCATAGGCGTTTTGGAATCTTGATACGCATAAAAGACGCGTGTTACCGTGTCTCGAGCAAAATAAGGAATAATCTGTAAACTTTGCCACGCAATGGCAAGCCCCAGTAAGGACGCATCACTCTGTTCAAAATTGCCGTAGGCAAAAAGCGTTTTGATAAAAGGCAAGGGACTTAAGCCTAAAATCAGCATCATGGGAAAGGCCAAAAACCATAAGCCGCCAATGCCTTTTACTAATAAAGATGACAAACCCGATTCATTTTTCTCATGGACAAACGCCACCAATCGAGGGAACAACGGCACGAGCAAAGCCGTTTGCAAGACCCCCAAAGGCAGTTGAATCAAGCGATTTGAAAACACCACCGCCGACCACGCCCCTTCAGGGAGATAACCCGTAAAGAACATATCCACATAAATCATCAACTGCCCCATTGTTGAGCCTAAAACCGCAGGCCAAAGGAGCGTGTACCACTGTTGAGCTTCAGGACTCTTCCACTCTTTGAGACGGGGCATAAAGGAAAATCCCTTGCCTAAAAACTCAGGCACTTGCAGAAGCCATTGCAAAATCGCCCCCAATAAAGACGCCCACGCCAACATCAAGCCCGACGATTCGGCTCCCCAAATCCACAAGCCTGCAATCATCACCACGCTCATCACCACAGGAGACACCGCTGGCCACACATAGACGTGCAATAGATTCAACGCCCCATAGAGAAAACCCACCAGTCCGCCTATCAAGATAATCGGGGACATGACTTGGAGCTGTCGTGAGGACATCGCCACCAGTTCAGGCTTGGCTTCACTGCCTAAAATGAATCCCATAATGGCGTTGGCATTAAAAAAAACCACGATGCTTAAAAGAGCAAAGAGCACGCCCGTCATGGTGGTGAGGGTGGCTGCCAATGCTTTGGCTTGCGTAGAGGGCTTCAGTGAGCCATCTGGATGTTTTTCAAGCAGTTGCGTCAACACACTCACGGTGGCGGTATGGAAGGGGCCTCCCAATCCACCGAGTAAAATCAAGGAAAATTGAGGCAACTGAAAGGCGGCGAAATACGCATCTGTAATGAGGCTAAAGCCGTAGGTTTGAGCAATCATAATATCTCGAACAAAGCCTGCCAGCTTAGAAAGTAAAAGCAAACCTGCCATAATGCCCGCCGTCTTTAAGAGTCCTTGCGTTTTTGGAGTAGGCTCTTTCACAGGCAAGGCTGACGTTTCTTCGGAGGTCATCACTTAAGCGTCCCCTTGAGATTTAGAGGGTGGATGAGGTGGCGTGAGCTGTTGAATAAACTCCAAGACGAAGGCTTCTTCATCCGAACGGTTCTGCACTTGCCCTGAGATTTTAGCGTATCGTAGCTTTTTTAGACAAACGCCAATGGATTCGCCATACGGAACGCCCAACTGCATTAAATCATCCCCTGTGAGCAAGGGCTTCATCAATCGCCAGCGTTTTAAATAACGTGTGAGCGGTTCAAGCCACTGTTTCGCATTTTCTTGCTGTAAGACGTACGCAATTAACGCCATGCTTTCATAACGATCAAACGCTTTACAGAGTTGCAAGGCTGACGCATCTAAATCCAAGCCGTCTAAGAGCTTGGCATCTACGAGTTGGTCATAATTTTTCACGATTTCAATCGTCTCTTTGGTTAATTCCAATCGAGACATCAGCTTTTGCGTCAAGGCTTGATTCTGACGAATGGGGGCAAATAAATAGCACAAATACACATACCACAAGGCACGTTCATTACAGGTATCAGGATCAAGGGGATCGCAGTAGGGGGATTCAATCTGAAAGACTTCATTGAGGTTATGTTGTACGTCCTGCCAGAGGCTTTGCAGTTGCTGGAAGGATTCCATTAGGCTACTGCGTTGTTCAAAGTTCAGACTCATCGGCAAAGGCGGATGAGACGCTTCAGGCGTGCTAGTCATCAACAAACGAATACCTTGCATCCCCAAAAACTGATTAAATAGCTCATGCTTGAGGCGCGACGGCGGGAGAGACAACCACTCTTTCAACGATTCTTTAATTCTCGCACCGCCCCCCTTATAAGGCGTGAGATGCAGCACACTTAAGCATTGTTGCATCAACCATTCCGTTTGAATGGAAAACTTAAAGTTTAAGCGATTGGCAAACTTAAAGGCACGAATCATACGAGAAGGATCTTCAAAGAACGTTGCCCCTGTGAGGACGTGAATCAGGCGGTCTTCCAAGTCCTTTAAGCCATTAACGTAGTCGTATAAAATCCCCACATCATGAATCGCCAAGCCCAGCGTATTGATGCTAAAATCACGACGAGCAATATCCTGAAAGAGTGGAACGCCCCGTTGTGTAATGGTGGGCATGGCACCGCAATAGGCGTAATGCTCTAGGCGGGTAGAGGCAAAATCCAACATCATCAAATCTTTATACATCAACTTTGCCGTGCCAAATTCAGCGTAGACTTCTTCCACCTTAAAATTACGAGACTGTGAATCCACCGACAAGGCCGCCTTATGCCCCTGTCCTTCTACCGTAATATCCACATCCCGAATCAAGAGCTTACGATCTTCTGTTAGAATTAAATCCCGAGCAATGCCCCCAATGAGATACCCTTTGAGCTGAATCCGCTTAAACAAGGATTGCAACTCATACAACGCTGCAATAAACTTCACAGGAAACAAGAAACTCAACTGCTGTTTCATGTCAAATTCATAAGGATTTTTAGCCTCACTCGTGCGAGTCGTCTCTAAAAACAGGGCAGGGAAAATATCGTGAGGGAAGCATTTGGTGGGAAACTACGGCACGCAAATGACCCGTAGGGGCAGATGCCCCAACTGCATCGAGACCCTGCG
>CAZDMD010000141.1:0-1088 GCA_964506805.1 uncultured Vampirovibrionales bacterium
TCCCCCGCCCATATACAGGAAAGGCGATGGCAACCCGTGGTACCCGGGGATCTCGGTGTCCTTTCCCGACAATCCACGCCATGGCAATTTACGCACTTTGCGCATCCCCTTCAATCACGCACGTTTGTTGATGGATCGGAAAATCAGGCAAGGCATCTCGACCGTCTAGGAGGAGATGAATCGGTGCTTGAACATCTAAAGCGTCAATCGCTCGTTTCATCGCCAGCAAAGACGCGCCTATGATGTTATAGTCGGCAATGTCCTGCGGAGACGCTTCGCCAAGTCCCACTTGGCAATACTCGTAAATGAAGGGAAGTAGTCGTTGACGTTGCAAGGGGCTTAGCTTTTTAGAGTCATTCAAGCCCCACAGCCCTTCCACGTTTTGAGGTGTCTTTTTCCATAGGACGGCACACGCCACCACAGGCCCAATCAAACTGCCACGCCCCACTTCATCACACCCCACAAGCGGAACGGGTAAGCCTAAGTCTTGAGCGAGCGTGTCATCAAAGGCAAGCAATCGTTTCAAGCGGGATTCGGGCGTTTCCTTCAGGCGTTTTGCCTCAGTCGCAAGGGGGGAGTTCAAAGCAAAGTCCTCCGAGTTGTCCTTGTCTTACATCCACCAAAAGCCGATGTGCCGCCCGTTGCACATCAGGCAATGCCCCTGTTTTTAGTAAATTCGTCTGTAAGGCGATACGCTCTAAGCTCCACGGGATTAAGCGTTCCGCTTCAGGGGGACATCCATATTTGTGAGTCAGTAAGTGCGGATAATGTTCTTCAAAATACGCCAACGCAAAACGAGCAATTTCTTCATCATCAAAGGCCGCTTCCCCAAGAGAGGAGACCAACGCCAACCAATGGGCAGCTTCCTGATGCTCCAACTTAGGGGGCAGGATTCCAGGGCTATCTAATAGCTCTACCTGCGGATGCACACGCACCCACTGCGTTTGCTTGGTTACCCCTGCTTTATGCCCCGTCATCACCTTTTTTTTGCCGATGAGTCCGTTAATCAAGCTGGATTTACCGACATTGGGCATGCCCATCATCATGGTGCGAATGGGGCGAGCTTTTAAGCCTTTTGCCACCCAACG
>CAZDMD010000141.1:1098-3308 GCA_964506805.1 uncultured Vampirovibrionales bacterium
GCGGGTTCACCTGCTTTTAAAATGGCATTTAAAATCGCTTGCTTGGCTTGTGTGTTGCGTTGAGCATCCACGCTTAAAACCTGTTCTTCTTGCTGTGCAAAATAAGTCAACCACGCCTTTAAACGCTGTTTATCCGCCAAATCTTCTTTATTTAACACCGTAACAAGAGGTTTTTGCCGTGCTAGCACCCGATTGCGAATATCCGCATGTCGACTCATCAAGGGGAGTCGTGCATCCAAGACTTCAATGACGACATCCACCGATTGTAAATGCTGGTTAAACTCCCGATCCCATTTTGCCATATGCCCTGGATACCAGTGAAGTTCAAAACGTTGTTCTTGGGGGCGGTTGTTAATCATGCGAGGTGAGAGTCCTTTGTGAGTTGTTTTGAGTTTAGCACAAACACGTTTCAATCATTAAACAAGGCTTAACATTGGGGAAAAATCGCTCGTCTTACTCTATACTTACATTAGGGAAGTAAATTAGTGTCTCAAATATACATCCAGCGAATCATGTAGATTCTTCGAAAAACTTACATAATAGAAAGAGCATTTCTTATAATAACAATCCAACTGTTGGAGTTTAGTGCTTTTTACGAAACTAAATAAAGTGAACACAAGGAGTTTTTTTATGTTGAATCCCAGTCGCTTTCAAGCCTTTTTTACCCAATTGCCTGAAGGGGAGTCTGTTCTAACTAACAGCAAAGGCGAAGCGATTACGATTCATAAAGACGCTGATAAAATCACCTTGTCTAAATCGTCTTATCTATCTTCCGTACCACTGCCGACGTCGACGGAGCGTCGTTTAAAGTTTAGCTATGTGGCGGATGCCCTGCAAAACGGAGCCTTTACCTTGCACGATTGTTGGGAGGAAGCGGAAGAAACGCATCATTATCCTGTTTCTTATACGAATCATTTTATTGTGGAAGCCTTATTGGCGGATGTTGTTGAAAATCCGCAAGTGGTGTTGGCTTAAATACTGTTATTCTGTAATGCCCTCTCCTAATTTTAGGAGAGGGCGGAGGACGTCTGAAAGACGTTCGAGGGTGAGGTTAAATCTTGGTGATGACGGTGGTTTCAACCTCCCCCTAACCCCCTCCTATGCTTAGGAGGGGGGAGTGTTCTTAACATTGTTTTGATTTAGCTGTGTTTGAGTTAAAATACGAGTATGAATACTCAAGCACCTTTTTTACAAGAGATACAGATGATTGCTCATCGGGTTTTGACGATTGAAGGGCAAGCCGTTGAAGCCATGAAAGCGTCCATCAATGCCGATTTTGTCGCCTCTGTCCAGCTGATTGAAGACAAGACCGCTCGTGGTGGACGAGTCATGGTAACAGGCATGGGAAAATCGGGGCATATCGGACGAAAGATAGCAGCGACTCTTAGTTCGACGGGAACGCCTGCCTATTTTATGCACCCTGCCGAAGGGCGGCATGGGGATTTGGGTATGGTAACCCCGCAAGACGTTGTGATTGCCATTTCAAACAGTGGAGAAACCGAAGAATTATTGGGTCTGCTCCCTAGCTTACAGGCGTTGGGAACATCGCTGATTGCCATGACGGCGAAACCTGGATCGACCCTTGCCAAGCATGCGATGGCGATTTTAAATAGTGCGGTTTCACAAGAAGCCTGCCCCTTGGGTTTAGCCCCTACCGCGTCTACTACCGCGACTTTGGCATTAGGAGACGCTTTAGCGGTTGTTTTGCAAGAGCGAAAACAGTTTAAATCAAGCGATTTTGCTTTGTTTCATCCTGCGGGGATGCTAGGAAAGCGACTCTTACTGAAAGTTTGTGATTTAATGCACACAGGAGAATCCCTGCCTTATGTGCAAGCCTCCGATTTAATGTTACACGCCTTAGTGGAAATGAGTCAGAAAAAAATGGGACTCACCCTCGTGCGCGATGAAAACAACCGTTTATGTGGGGTGTTGACCGATGGCGATATTCGCCGAGCCGTCATGAAATTTGAAGGGGAGCTTGTAGGAGTGGAAGTCAAGACGGTGATGAGTCCTCAACCGCAACGGATTTTAGCGTCGGCTTTAGCCGTGGATGCTTTGCGTCGCATGGAAGAATCGAAAATTACGGCATTGGTCGTCGAAGATGAGGCCTCTCATGTCGTCGGCTTATTGCATCTGCATGATTTGCTTGAGCAAGGCTTGTAAAAAATGTCTGAGGTTACAGAGAAAGTCCCATTCGGCGAATCTTCTGT
>CAZDMD010000142.1:0-3293 GCA_964506805.1 uncultured Vampirovibrionales bacterium
TTTTAAGGAATAAGAAGAAGGAGTATTGATATGCCAAAGGATGAAAAGTATTCAGTTTATAATTACCCACCGCCACCTATGGTCTATGGACAACCCGTCTTTGTGGGAGCAATTCCCCTTAAGCAAGAAGAAAATCTTGTGGTTGCAGGATTAGGCGGCGCCGCTTTGGCAGGAACAGGTGTGGTGGCTTGGGAAGTCGCCACTGAGGGAATATGGAACACTATTTCTAAAAAAGACGGCCCTTTGACTAAAACGGCGAAAAAATA
Source organism: uncultured Vampirovibrionales bacterium (assembly GCA_964506805.1). Lineage (GTDB taxonomy): Bacteria > Cyanobacteriota > Vampirovibrionia > Vampirovibrionales > JAJTHC01 > JAJTHC01. Next base: position 267 of record CAZDMD010000142.1, read on the forward strand.
TTTACTTGGAACAGGTATTAAGGAAGAAGCTTATCGCTTGTTTGAACGAAGAGACGAACGCAATACCCTCAAACAACTCGGTAATTTTACAGAAAATAGTTGGGGAGTAGCCAAAAAAGCGGGAGGGGCTTTGGGTAAATTTGGGAAAGCCTTATCCAAAACATCTACGGGTAAATGGATGGCAGCTACGGTTGGAGCAGCGGCACTAGTTGGTGGCATTACGAGTGCTGACGATGCATATAAACGTAATCACACAATACCTAAACCCCGATATGGGGAATTCCCTCCTTTAGCCATGCACGCCTCATTAAAGCACCCTGCCTTCTAACGTCATGGGTAAATTGAACTCCTCAATAGTTCTGTAAAACACTATTTACAGAACTATTGATTGGGTCTTAACGCTTGCCTTTCTTAGCATAGACAAATGCCAAGACTTCGGGCTGAAAGAGCATTTTTAGTTTTTGCCCTGTTTTATAGCATAATGAAATAGTTCATTTGTCCTCAAGTAGCACGTAATCTCTATTTGGGATTAAGGAGTTTAACATCATGTCTATCACCACAACATCTTCAGTAGCACCTCACGATTTTAATACGTTTGCCTTACAAGTGTCCAAACAAGTCCCCTCTTCAAACCTCTCGTCCTCTTCAAACACATCATCGCCAACAAGCACGACAAATCCAGTGGGTATGACACAACGAAATCAACAAAAGACAAGCCCTTGGCTCCCTTTGATTTTAGGTGGATTGGTGATTGTCGGTTGCTTAGCAATCGCCTTCCGCAAGCAGATAATACAAGCACTTCAAGCCCAACGTGAGAGGCTTATACCAAAACCAACTCAAAACACCACACATAGAATAAATTGGCAAGACGCACAAAACATGAGTGGGCAGGATATTAAGAACCCTCCAGCTCAACCCAAACATGAGAGGCATATACCACAACCAACTCAAAAGACCACACATAAAACTCAAAACACCACACATAAAACTCAAAACACCACACATCAAATAAATTGGCAGGATATTGAGAACCCTTCAAACTTACAAGAGACGCTAGCTCACTACAATAGTATTTGCCAACAGGTGATGAAAGCAGGGAATGACGGTGTCTCTTGTCATACGATGTCTACCCTCAACTCACTACGATTATATAATCACTTACACCCCAACAAAGCACCTGATGAGCAACGGCGTATTAATGCCTTGTTGGAAGGGACTCCTAGCGAGGCGAAATCTCGTGTATATCGATATTTTAGAGAGGTTTTACCTTATGGATGGGGGCAAGGCTTAAGGGAAAATGGGCAGTTTAGTCGAAGTTCAAGGTTTGCTTCTACTTTAGCACCACATTTTATAAGTCGTTACGTATTTGATAAAGCGAGACTCACAGGTTCAAATAAAAACATGTCAGGTACGTTGTACCAGAAAGAGATGGCAAGCCTGTTAAACCATTTAAGCCAAGGAGATATTGGAGTTCTTCATGGTCAGGGTTGGCGAGGTTCTCATATGGTTTCCTTAGTTGGGGTTCATGAAGGTAAAACAGGTGATTTAGAGAACATAGTAGGTCTTCTTAGTCAGCAAAAATTTAACGTAGCTTCACACACTGAATTATTAGAACGAGTTAAATTACTTATTTATGATCAATTGAGCCAATCGCCAACAGTAGAGGCTTTATCTCTTAGCGAGCTTCTAAACTCTTCTAAGACATTTACGTATCATTTGTTTAATAAAGACTCTTCTACTTATGATTACAGTCTGGAAAACATCTATAACAACCCTCGGACAACTTTTTTATCTGAAGACTTTCAAAATCATGTAAGAGAGGTGGGAAAGCGAATTTTTGGAGTCTGATTCAGCTTTTTTAATCTCTAACGCTTGCCTTTCTTAGCATAGACAAATGCCAAGACTTCCGCCACCGCTAAAAAAAGTTCGGGCGGTACCATTTCCCCATAACTGGTTTGAGCATAGAGCGATCGTGCCAGCGGTCGATTCTCCACCAATTCAATACCCAATTCTTTCGCTTTCGCCTTAATTTTTTGAGCAAAGGCATCCACCCCGATGGCGACCACATGAGGAGCAGGGGCAATATCAGGATCGTAACGCAACGCCACCGCATAGTGAGTCGGGTTGGTAATGACGACATCCGCCTTGGGGAGGTGCTTCAGTTGTTTGGATTGCAAAATCTTTTGTCCTGCTTGCTTGATTTTGCCCCGCATTTTTTGATCGCCTTCGAGATTTTTGGATTCATCCTTAATTTCTTGCTTGGTCATGCGAAGCTGTTTTTCCATGGCGTAGGCTTGGTATCGCCAATCCGCTAAACCCAGCACCAAGTACACCATAAAGACCCAGCCTGTCAGTTTAAAGACGAGTCCTCCCATTGTCGCGAGTAGGGTCATCGGTTCAGCGAAGCTCAATTGCTGTAATTGAGGCATGGCACCTTGAATGATGTTATAGCTAACAGAACCGACAATCGCCATTTTGAGAATGCCTTTAATGAGTTCCACAATAGAACGTTGAGAAAAGAGTCGTTTGAAGCCTTGAATGGGATTCAGTTTGCTGAGATTCGGCTCTAACGGCTTGGTGGTAAATAAGGCTTTGACTTGCATGAAGTTCACCCCCAAGCCTGCTATCATCATCGCTCCCATAAAGGGAAGCATAATGAGTAAGAGTTGTTGCATGGTTTCGTTAAATAGGGGAATGAAGGTATCGATTGTTAAGGGTTTTAATTGATTTTCAAGGGCGAATTGTTGCCTCATAAAGTTCATCATAATGTGAATGAAGTAATTGCCCGAAACCCCTATCAACAAAAGAGCCATACCCAAAAGCCCTGCGGCATTTAAATCGACGCTTTTCGCCACTTGTCCGTCCTGCCGAGACTTGGACAGTTTATACGCAGTGGGCTTTTCCGTTTTTTCGGCATCGCTCATCATCATTTATAAGCATATTCCTTGTAGGCTTTTAGGTTTTCTATTGTGATGATGAAAGTATTTCAAAATAACGTCAAGCGTTTAGAGGAACATCCCTTATTTA
>CAZDMD010000143.1:0-3254 GCA_964506805.1 uncultured Vampirovibrionales bacterium
CGTTTTAGCGACTTCTTTCACGCCTTACAGCCGATTGCCTTGGATCTTTACGCCAATTTGGATCGGTGGATGCCTTGTATTCAGCATTATCATGCCATTCAATTGCCGTCTCGTGTTGAAGAACATATCGAACAAAAAATTCTCTACTTAATTAAAACTCTCGAAAAAGACTTTGCGTTTAATCCCACCGAACTAGACATGGTAAAATCGGTTGCTTCTTGGGGCTTGCCTTTTCTTAAAAAACAAGGTTTCCATGATGCCATTGATCACAGTATTAAAGTGGCGTTAAGTTCTATTTCGCTCTGTCGTTATTTGGAAGTGCCTCGTCCGCTACATGTCATGTCCATTTTGGTGAGCCTCTTGCATGATCCTAAAATCAACGTGGAAGCCAAAGATCAAATGGCGATGCTAGTATCGCATCCGTCTTTGGCGTCCGCCTTGCTGACTATTTTTGTCAGTCCCCCTCATGCGGAAGCACTAGGGGCAACGTGTATTTTACCTGCTCTAAAAAGTTTGGCGGACTATTACAAGATCTCTCCTGAAGAGCTAGGCGTTTCAGGCATCAGTGCCTTAATGGAAAATCTCGATTCAGGTTACGTCGTGGAATTTGGGTTTGTCCGTAGCCTCACTCAGCTTCACTTGGAAAAATCCGCCGAAGAAAACCCGATTATCTGTGAAGCCTCTCCGCAAGCGATTCAAAACGCCCTTGAACTTGCCGAATATATTCGGATGCAATATCTCACCCAACTCTTCTGCACTTATGATTCTAAACAAAGCGTCTACATTTCACCGATTCAAGGGATGATTTTGGATAATCCTACTTTAACTGAAACCACGAAGCAAATTTACATCCGTAGTGGATTCCCCCACATGCCGAGCCTACCTTTAAGTGATGTCTTTACCAGTCATATGCAAATTAAGGAGTCGGAACAGAATGGACAACTCCTTGGTGCGATTTTAGGGGCTTCTGATAATGGGCAACTCAACGGTTATAAGGTTCTTTCTCAAAGCGTTACGGATCATTTAAAGCAACTGCGAAAAGAACTCACCGCTCCATCAGACAATCCTTTATTGCATTGGAAAACGGTTTTAAATCATTATAAAGTAAGTTTACCGTGCGTCATTGAGCCTCAACAGATTGTCGCATCTTATTGTCCTCAACTTATGATTGATGCGTTTTCAGAACGAGTATGGCGTTCTGTCGTGGAAAATTATCTTTACTTAAAAGGTAATGTCAGTAACCTCGTCGCTCTTCATTACATCGTGAGAGAAGGGGTTTCCTTTCTAGCGACCATTCAACGTTACGGCGAAGAAAAACGTTTCGGGTATTTAAGTCTAGAATCTCGATTTGGTGATTTTATTACGGCAGATGCGTGGACAGAATGCCTTGAAGAAATTACTTACGACGAAGAATTCTTGTTTTTGTTGTACCGAGAAATTGATTACTGGTTTGGATCGAAGCTCATTCGTTGGCCAGAAGGCTTGGAGCTTAATTTGGTTGATTTTATTGAATTGTATAAACAAGAAACGGAGTTCATTGAAATCGTATTACCTCTGATTCCTGTGGCTCGTTTACCCGAAGAAAGTCTGCAAGAAGAAACCCTCAAAACACCCCCGATTAAAGAAAGTTCTCTCCTGAATACAGCAAACAAAGTACAGATTATCAATCAAAACGCCAGCTGGACGCCTAAACTCATCTAGGAAGCTGTTCACCGTGAGAGTGTAAGAAAATCTCTAGTGCCTTTAAGCTACGTGCTGTATGACGCTTGGCACGTTCTTTTTTATCTTTAATACGCTCGCCTAAGTCAGGGAGTATCCCCCAATTGCTGTTAATCGGCTGAAAATTCTGTCCGATGGCTTCCTCTCTTGTAATGTATCGACACAAGGCTCCGAGCATCGTTTCAGCTGGAAGAACCAAAGGCGGTCTATCTTGCAAACATTCAGCGATATTCAATGCCGCCCATAAGCCTGTTGCCACACTTTCGGTATAACCTTCTGTTCCCGTGAGTTGCCCTGCCACCCAAATATGCGGATGAGCCTTCATCTGTAAAGTAGGCAATAAAACTTCAGGGCTATGCAAAAAGGTATTGCGGTGCATAACACCGTAACGAATCACTTCCGCTTCACCTAATCCAGGTATTAGTTGAATCATCTCTTTTTGAGTGCCCCATTTGATATTGGTTTGAAAGCCTACCATGTTATAAAGCGTGCCTTCTGCGTTATCTTGACGCAACTGCACAACGGCATAAGCCCAACGTCCTGTTCGGGGGTCGTCTAATCCCACAGGCTTCAAAGGGCCGTATCGCAAAGTCTCCACCCCTCGCCGAGCCATTTCTTCAATCGGCATACAGCTTTCAAAAAACTTGGTTTTTTGCATGGCTTCTTCTTCAAAGGCCTTCATTTCGGTGCGTTCGGCGTGATTGATAAATTCCACTAAGCGTTCATATTCAGCTTGATTCAAGGGGCAGTTAATATAAGACGCTTCAGATTGTTGAGAGAGGTTTTTATTGTAACGATCCGCCACAAACGCAATATCAAAATTGATAGACTCCTTCGTCAGAATAGGAGCGGCGGCATCAAAAAAGTAGAGGTTACCCCGATTTAATAAACGCCCCAAACACGCCGTTAAGCCTTCAGAGGTCAAAGGCCCTGTTGCGATTAAGACAAATCGCGCGTCTTTTGGGATTTCGGTAACATCGCCTGCCATAAATTCAATATTAGGATGCGAGTGAATCCGTTGCGTTACCTCTTCGGCAAATCGTTCACGATCCACCGCCAGAGCTTGACCTGCAGGTACGGCACAGGCGGTTGCAATCTCAATGAGCTCGCATCCTAAACGACGCAACTCTTGCTTGATAAGTCCACTGGCGGATTCCCCCATAGAACCAAAGCTATTCGAACAAACAATTTCGGCTAAATGGTTGCTATGATGAGCAGGCGATCGCTTGACAGGCTTTAAATCATGGAGGCGTACCTTAAATCCACGTTTAGCGAGTTGCAGTGCTGCTTCTGTTCCCGCTAGTCCTCCGCCAATAATGGCGACATCCGTCGAGTGAGTCATTGTGAGTCCTTTAATTTCTAAAAGTAAGTGTCTACTTTATCACAAACCAAAAGGCGTTTCTACTATAGAAACGCCTTTTTAGGGATATAGAAAGGCTAACGGCTTAACTACAAGACGTAGGTCGTGCTGTTAATGCCCGGCGGTTAGAAAGTCCAGGTTGCACTTGTAAACTCAAATTCACTTCGGGTGGCTT
>CAZDMD010000144.1:0-3148 GCA_964506805.1 uncultured Vampirovibrionales bacterium
ACGCCACAGGTACCCCTTGCACTGGCGTAGTAGGCAGTGAGCTATTCACCAAGTGCCAGTTTTCATACGGATATTCATGCACATCGACCACCACCGCTTCAGACTTGGTATTTTTAAGATGCACTTCATAGCTAACCAAGGTATGCTTAGCAAATTCACTATACTTCACTTGGCTTTTAGAGGATCTGATATTAGGTGCTTCCCCAAGAGAAATCCGCAACGGCTCGCCAGGGGCATGATAGCCCTGCTCGCCTTCACTGATGAGGTGTACTTGTCCCTTCTCATCCGCTTGAAACACACTAAAGCGTCCCGCAGGGAGGGCTTCGCTCCATTTTTCGACTTCTAAATAGTATTGCACCGCTTGATTGGGTGATTCAAATCGGGTTTGCCCTTGTTGCCACCACCAACCGTTTTGCGTCGGGGCAAAGCGGTATCGGTATTGAGGCTTTAAACTCAATTGCTTCCACAAAAAACTCGCACTTTGACTACGCCCCAAACGAATCGGCTGCGAAAGCGAAATCTGCATCAATTCACCTACATGACTCATGCTCGGTGGCGTATAGGCATCCGCACTAGAAGCACTTAATAGAGCCGTTTTTGCGGCATAGGAGCGGTGTCGCTCTTCGGCATAGCCGTTGTCTTGCGGACGATTCACCGCCCCAAAGACGGCACTCACGGCGACATTATTTAAAGGCGTATGACTTTGATTAGAAAGCACTACAGAGGCATTGAGGGTTATCGCCTCTTTTGATGATTCGGGTAACTGCCATACATAGTCCATCGCACTTTGAAAGCCTGCCAGTTGATACAAAACTTTCGCTTTAACGGCTTGTGCTTGTGTACTTTTTAAATGAGCGGTGTACACGCCGCCTTGTTCGACTTCGGCAATGGAATTGATTTCTCTTAAGAGTAAATCGCTACTACGCACACGCCACAAGTCATTCCCCACTTGCACAATGGAATGAGACCCATCAGGCAGTACTTGCTTTAAGGTACAACGTACATATTTATTGGTAACGGCATCATTCACCCATAAGGCTTTATCAATCCAGTCTTCTACCAAAACACCATAATTAGCAGGGCTTTCAATCCCTATCAACTGAATGTTTTTATCCCATATGCCAGATTGTGGGAAGAGCTGTACACCCATTGCCTGTGCGGATTTGACAATGGCAACAGCTTGCGTCCCTGCTTGCAGATTCAACAGCACCTCTTCCGAAAAAACGGCTTTCCCTTCAGGGTAAATGGTTACATGTTGATACGTCCCCGCATAAGCCTGAGCGAGCAACCCTAAAGTAACGCCAAACGCCACAAAACAACCCAAAAATACTTTTAAATTCATCTTATTTTATCCTTCTGTGTGAATCCACTCGATTTTGTTTGATTCTACTAAAGCACATATTTGAGAAAGGGTCAAATAGGAACTTGTCTTACACACCTTCACTGGGGCAAGGGAATCATCTTTCTCTAAAACTTGCACCAGTGCGGATTCCACCTGTTGACGATGAATTTTTTCATTCAGCGACTGCACATTAGTCGGCACTGCATGAGCCAAGCCACAGGGATGTAAATCCACTGGCAAGGATTCCCACATGCTCGCCTCCACCGCCACATTGATGGCTAAACCGTGATAGGTAATCCACCGTCTCACAGCAATGCCAATCGAAGCCACTTTGTGGGTGGGATTGCTCCACAAACCAGAGCCTTGCCCGTCTACCGAAGTCGCAATCCCTAAAGAAAAGAGAGCGTTCTGCCCCCACTCAAGGACTCGCTTAAGGTGTTGATGTACATTAGGACTCGCCAAACGCATTAAGGGATACAAAATTACCTGTTCAGGATGATGAAACGTCAAATGCCCCCCACGTTCAATATCAAAGGTCGGGTGAGGCAAAGCCACAAGGCGTTCTTCCGCTTGATTCCCACGCCCCCATGTGTAACACGCAGGGTGAGAGGTCATTAACAACACGTCAGGGAAGTCGGGATGTTTCGCCTTATGAGCGATGAGTACCAACTGCAGTTGATGCACCTGTTCAAAAGGGAGGCAGGGCAGCACCAAAACGATTGTCTTTACAATTTTGTTACATAAAATCCTACACATGGAGGAGGACAACCTTCTAATTTGTTGCAAATCGGTTATTTTTAGCTGTGTTTGCCCTGTATATTAGACTTTAGATCAATGTTTTGTAAAGAGACTTTACAAAGGACTTGAAAAGTTGTAGTATAACTACATTACATCAAAGAAAAAACAAATGTTCTTTTTTTTGATGTGGTCGCTTTTCTATAAGCATTTTGTATTCTGCATTTTGTTGGGATTATTCCGTTTCATTTTACTTTAAAGGACTTTCTATTCTAAAAGGACTTTAGGGCGTTATTGTTATTTTAGGTGGTGTTGACATTTAGTCAAGAAAGGTGGAATTTCAAGGAAAAACAAACGGCTTTTGAGGCGTGTACAGAGACGTACATAACGAGAAAACGGCTTGTTTTGACAAAGAAAGTACCCTTTATGGGCTAAATATCCGCACTACCTAGTATTGTTTTGCTTTTAAGGAAACTTTTATACACATGGCCTCTGCATCTTTACTCTTAGAAGAACCCCGTTTACATGTTCAGCCCACCGAAGCAATTAAGTCTCATCCCGCTCTTGTGTCGGTATCTGCTTCCGTAACGGCACAATCGGTTTATGCGTTAAAAGAACAGTACCCTCACTTGAATCTTGAAAATCTAATCAAATGGCACGATCACATCGTGGACGCCAATATCCTCGCTGAAAATGAGGAAGACACCGTAGGGCCTTACCGACAATGGTCGCCTTCTGCCGTGGCGTGTTTTGTGCGTAATGCCGACTGTTCAGGATGTTATTATCAAAACTTCTTCTCGGAATCGTCTCAAGGGTGTCAAATGAATGAAGCCGTCAAGCACTTGCTCGCCAAGTTAGGGCCACCCAACAAACGTCATATCAATAAGTTATCCTAGTGATTTTTTTAAAAAACTTTTGACTTTTTACCCCACCTCGCTACATAAATTGTGGCGGGGCTTTTTCTTTTTGCAGACAATTTTCGTATTTCCATGTACACTGTAAGTAATCGGTTAGGATTATAGTCGATTAAAGATGTTTCCGAACAGTAGGCTAGACGAGGAGCCTAGATGA
>CAZDMD010000145.1:0-3070 GCA_964506805.1 uncultured Vampirovibrionales bacterium
ATATAGTCGATTAAATATATTCCCGCACAGTGCCTATACTTTGTCGCTACGATAATTTTGTTCAGTCATGTAGGTCTGTCTACACTCTTTCACAAAATAATCTAGGCTCCTCGTCTAGGATTATCTTCTAGCCTACTGTTCGGAAACATCTTTAATCGACTATATAGCTATAAAATGTCTCATTCACGAAGTGAATTTTCACCTTTAGGAAGGAGAAGTTGGGAGAGGAAAAGTCTTACTTTTTCGACGGGTTAGGGGGAGGTTGACACCACCGTCATCGCCAAGATTTAACCTCATCCTCGAACGTCTGAAAGACGTTCTTCGCCCTCTCCTAAAATCAGGAGAGGGCAACAAATTTTTCACTCCTTTTACAACAACGGAGCCACCACCTGCCACACAAAAATGGCATAGGCAACACCGCCTAACATCAACACAAAGGGAGATCCATTCTTCCCACAACGAAAAATCAATAGGGCAATCAACATTTTAGAAATCACACATAAAATGACACTCAACATCGCTTGCGGTGTAAACACCCAAGGGGTAAAAGCAACGCCCACCGCCACAGGTACACAACTTTGAAAGACCATCGCACCTGTTAGGTTGCCCATTGCCAAAGTATCTTTACTTTTGCCCAACCAAACGACGCTGTTGAATTTTTCAGGCAGTTCAGTCGCAATCGGGATGATGATTAGACTTAAAACAAGGGCATTCAAATGCAATTTTTCCGCCAAATGCTGAATTTCATGCACAAACAAATGAGCCAAAACCACAATACCTGCCAAACCGAGAACCGTTTGCACCAACACCCAGAACATACTTGGTTCTTCGGATTTGGGTTGCAAATATAAGCGATCGATCTCATGCCCTTCGGAATCCATGTGATCGTGAACATCTTGAGGCACTTCAGGGGCATGAAGGGTTTTCTTGAGATAAATCGCATAAACGCCCAATAAAGCCAAAGCAATCACCCATTTAAAGGGAAGCATACTTTGCGGTAAAAACGAGGCTAAAATCGCTAAGCCATAGGCGATGAAAAAGTAGCGGACATCCATAAAAAACTGCGTACGATCAATGGTTAGTTCCAAAGAACGCTTGCCCAACGCCGAATAGATGACAATCGCTAAACCACTGATGAACATGGCTAAGGTAGCCAGCATAAAAGGTGCCCCCAAAATAGCCCCTAAGCCAATTTCGCCTCCCATTTCGGCGGTCATACCGCCTGCTTGCCCTGCGGAAAGCACGCCTGAAATAATGGCGACAATCGGCACAATGGTTTCAGGAAGTGCCGTTCCCACCGCAGCGAGAACTGAACCAACCGCTCCTGCACTAAGGTTCAGTTTTTCACCAATCCATTCAATCGCATTCGTAAAAATCGTACAGGCGGTAACAATGCCAAATAATAGAGCGAGCATCAAAATAATATCGTTAATCACGAGGGAGTCTCCTTGTTTTATTTTTAGGGTTACGCCCCTTCATTAAAGCATAAACATAAAGTTTCGGCTTGCCTGCCTTCGTTCGCACAATAAAACACGCAAACGGTTTTTATGCGATTAGGATGTTTACGTTAAAATAAGGACGCACCAGCATGTCGGGCATTAACATGGTATTTAGTGAACCCAGCCCCAGTCAATACCCTTGGAACAACACGCTTTCAGGCGTAACCTTGGATCCTGCCTATTACACCGCTTTTACGCCTTATTTTAATTCTAATTATAGTGCGATTTCATTTCAGCAACGTAGTGCCTTAGGCGAACCGCTTCCCACCGATTGGGCGAGTTTGCAGTCCAATGCCTTATATAGCTTAGCCAAATATAAATACGAGCAAACCCCGCAGGTGAACCCCTTACAAACCTTTGCGAATTTTGGCGGACTCAACGAGTATCAATTCGCCAACAGTCAATTCCCACCGAATGGCTTAACGAGCCTATAAAACGACTCGATCGTTCACACTGACAGCACTCATGAGTGAAACTTTTTCTTGCATCTTAGCTTGGTTTATAGATAATTATTTAATATAAGCGATTTGGCTATGTAGCTCAGTTGGTTAGAGCATACGGTTCATACCCGTAGTGTCGCAGGTTCGAATCCCGCCATAGCCACCAAAAACCACCCATTGAGGTGGTTTTTTCATGTTTTTTCATCACAATCAATTGTTTATACCATTTCAGTGATTGAAGAGCAACTAGATAGATTCTAGGAGCTTAGACTCGCAGATGGATAATTATACACAAATAGCCATAAGCACATCGAGAATCGTAGCGAAAACAAACACGCTAGATGCTATTTAATCGTTTAATTGGTATCACTGTCATTTAATTAAAAGGCTACTCCCTGGAGGGCAAGCCCCCACATCAGCTTCTGGAACTATAATACTTCGTTGAAGTCTAAAGGCTTTGAAGATAAAAGTTGAAGAAGTTCCTCACCCGAATCGTTGGTAACTTGGACAGGTACGCCAGCTTGATTTAAGCGAACCGCCATTTCTTCGAGGTTTTTGAGATCATTCATTTGTTGAGAACGAATGGTGATAGTATCCCACCCTACATCCGCTGGATTAATACCATTGGCATAGGAAGCTTTCCAACTTCTGTTAAGATAACTCCCTTCAGGTAACAATCTTTCAGCGAGGCTTTCAACAGCAAAACGTCCTACATGCGTAGTAGAAGGATTAAAGTGTTTGAGTCCTTCGATTTTTTGGGGATCATTCTCTACTCCCTTCATGTAAGGGGCTACAACTTTTTCTGCGAACGGACGTTTAAAGCGATTTTGAACCCCTGTTAGATTTCCAACAATATCCGTTGGATCCCCCAAGTTTCGTAAAAATTGATCCGATAAATTATATTTAATACTCACCATAATTAACTTCCCTTTATATTAACGTTACTTGTGTTGAAAAGATAATAATCTTCTTGTAAGCATAAAAACAAAACCTCTTATGAATTGTGCGAAAGCAAGTCGTTTGTACACGTTTCCCCTGTGTGATATAAGGTTTATTACATCATCCCATAAACTAGGGATATTCCGCCTAGTCTCCACTACATGTTTAGAATGTTTATATAATAATAAATTA
>CAZDMD010000146.1:0-3070 GCA_964506805.1 uncultured Vampirovibrionales bacterium
GAATCCTGCGTTTTACAGGTGGGCAAACGCAAGTTTATTCGTTTTGTGGTCGTGTTAAATTAGCACTAGGTGTATTCAAGGAGCCAATTCACAAAATGCTAAGCCCCCAAGAAATTAAAAGCCGAGCCTTACAATTCGGGCAAGACTGGAAAGATGAAACCCGAGAACGTGCCGAAAAAGACAGCTTTTGGAACGCCTTTTTTAACGTGTTTGGCATCAACCGCCGTAAAAAAGCGGTTTTTGAAAAACAAGCCAAACGCTTCACAAACAAGCACGGCGGATTCGTTGACGTTTTTTGGAAAGGGCAACTCCTTGCTGAACATAAAAGTGCAGGCGAAAATCTGGAAAAAGCCTTAACTCAAGCTTACGACTATTTTGAAACCATTCCGCAAGACGACTTACCCCGATTCGTGATGGTAAGCGACTTTAAACACATGGTGCTTGAAAATGTCGAAACCCAAGAACGGCATCGCTTTTTAACAGAAGACTTGCATCAACAGATTCACCTGTTTAACTTTATGACGGGGCGAGAACTCGTGCGTTATAAAGATGAAGACCCCATTAACATTAAAGCCGCCAATCGCTTAGGCGACTTGTACGACGCCTTGCTCAAAAACGGATACGACGAACACGCCAACCGACTGTTTTTAGTGCGTGTCATGTTCCTGTGTTATGCCGAAGATATTGGTATTTTTGACAAAGACCACTTTCGCTGGTGCTTGGAAGAAAAAACCAACGTTGACGGCTCCGATGTGGGACGCTTCCTAGACGAACTCTTTGATATTCTTAACACGCCTGATGACAAACGACAACGCAATTTAGATGACGACCTCAAAAAACTGCCTTATGTCAATGGATCTGTGTTTGCCGTGCCGATTCAAAAACCTGCGTTTGATGCCACCTTACGCCAGCTTTTAATTGAATGTTGTGCCTTAGATTGGACGAAAATTTCCCCTGCGATTTTTGGGAGTCTCTTTCAAGCTGCCATGAACAAAATCGAACGTCGAAAGCTAGGGGCGCATTACACCAGCGAAAAAAACATCCTGAAAGTCATTAGCCCCCTGTTTTTGGATGAACTGAAAGCAGAACTCGCTTCGCTAGAAAGTACAGTCAACAAACGAGCCAAGCTCTTGGCGTTTTGGGAGAAGCTCAAAGCCCTCAAGCTGATGGATCCCGCTTGTGGCACAGGGAACTTTTTGGTGATTGCCTACCGAGAACTACGCTTGCTTGAAATACAAGTGATTCAAGCCTTGATTGAACTGGATGAAGTCGAACGTGAAAAAGCAGGGCAACACGCCACCCTGTTTCATAACTACAAAACGCAATTAAGCGTAACCCACCTGTATGGCATTGAAATAGATGAACTTGCCGTTGAAATTGCCCGATTAGGCTTGTGGGTAACGGATTACCAAATGAGCGTACAGTTGACGAATAAAACGGGGCTACCCTTTGCACCCCCTTTGCCGATTACCCACGAACCGCACATACAGCACGGCAACGCCCTGCGTACGAATTGGGACGACGTTTGCCCCCGAGAAGCCCTGCATTACATGATGGGCAACCCTCCCTTTATTGGAAAAAATAAGCGAAATACACAGCAAACTGAAGATATGGATATTGTATTTGCAACGGATAAAAATGCGAAAAACCTAGATTATGTAGCGTGTTGGTATAAAAAAGCATCGGAGTTTATTCGGGGTACCTCGATTAAAGTGGCGTTGGTTAGCACGAATAGCATTTGTCAAGGCGAACAAATTAGTATTTTGTGGAAGCCTCTACTTCAAAAAGGTATTATGATTCACTTTGCCCATAACACCTTTAAATGGCAAAACGAGGCACCAAAGCAAGCTGCGGTGTTTTGTATTGTGGTGGGGTTTGGCTTGACCGAACCCAAGCAACGCTTGCTATTTCAATACCCTGATATTAAAGGTGAAGCCGTGTTGGAGCGAGTCACGAACATCAGTCCCTACTTGGTGAATGCTCCAAATGTTTGTATTGAAAGTCGTTTAAGCGTGTTGTGTGATGTACCACCGATTTGCTTTGGAAGTATGCCAAATGATAGAGGATACTTGTTATTTGATGAGATACAAAAAGAAGAATTGATTTCAAAATTTGATGTTGCACCTGATTGGATTCGTCCTTTTATTGGAGGTGAAGAGTTCATTAACGGTATTCAACGCTATTGCTTATGGTTAAAAGATGTACCCACCAGTGAATGGCGAAACAATACTGAAATCAAACGCCGTATTGAAGAAATTCGTATTAAACGACTTGAAAGTAGTCGAGCTGGAACTTGTAAAAGTGCCGAAACCCCCTATTTGTTCACCGAAATACGCCAACCCCAAAGCGACTACTTGGTCATTCCCCGAGTGTCTTCTGAAACTCGGCAGTATATCCCGATGGCAATGGTGTCTCAAAACGTGATTTGTGGGGATGCGTGTACGTTCATCCCCGATGCGAGCTTGTGGCATTTTGGCGTCTTGACCAGTCGGCTCCACATGGCGTGGATGCGTACCGTCGCAGGGCGTTTAGAAGGGCGCTATCGCTATTCAAATAAGCTGGTGTACAATAATTTCCCGTGGCCACTTGATCCCACCCCCGCCCAAATCCAACAGATTGAAGCCTTGGCTCAAGCCGTTTTAGACGCTCGTTCGCCGTATTTGGCATCAGGGGCGACTTTGGCGGATTTATACGATCCGCTCGCCATGCCTGTTGATTTGCGTAAGGCTCACACGGCGTTGGATGTAGCGGTAGAAAAGGTGTATCGTAAAACGCCCTTTACCAGCGATGCGGAGCGTGTTGCCTTTTTGTTTGAACGTTACGAAGAACTGGTGCGTCCCTTAGCGAAAACGGCTCCGCTAAAAAAACGACGCAGTAAACGATAGGTAATAAAAAACCAAAGGTTTAGCTGAATGAGAGCCAAAGCTCCCCCTAATGGAATAAAGGGAGCTTTAAGGTGGTTCGTTTAATCATTCTCTTCAAAGCAAGTTAAAAATAAATCCCGAAACACCCCGACTTCTATGGGGGTAATGGTACTACGATTCGTGAAATCGAGTTGCTCGATGATGTA
>CAZDMD010000147.1:0-2933 GCA_964506805.1 uncultured Vampirovibrionales bacterium
TTGTCGCTACGATATATTTTGTTCAGTCATGTAGTTCTGTCTACACTCCTTCACAAAATAATCTAGGCTCCTCGTCTAGCCATCTCTACAAAAAACTCTGGAGACGACTATATCGTTACTTGTGATACGGCTCATTATTCAGAATACGAAAGGCTCTGTACAGTTGCTCAATCCACAACAGACGCACCATGAGGTGAGGAAAGGTCATAGGAGAAAGCGACAGTTGCCAGTCCGCTTGAGCCAGCACACTTGCATCCAAACCTGTGGCACTGCCTATTACAAAAGTCATAAGAGTCTGCGATCCACTATGCTTACCACGACTTAAGGGGTTTAATCCAGGGTGGCGTTCGGCGAGTAATTGTGCAAAACGAGGGGAATCAGTGGCTTTGGCGTGTTCACTCATCACCACCACAAAACTAGGATGCTCCTGTAAATGCTTTAAAATTCGCTTGGCTTCAAGGGCTTGAACGTCTTGCACGGTGTGGCTTGGCTTTATTTTTTCATCGGGAAGTTCGGTAACTTTGAGTTTGCAATAGGGCTTCAGACGTTCCGCAAATTGAGTAAAGCCGTCTTGCACATACTGATGTTGCCCCCCCTTGAGCTTTCCGACGCATAACAATTCGATGGACACACAAGGGGTTTGAGGCATTGTTTAAAAGTTATCCTAGCTTAGCACCCGCTGTGGTCAAGGATGAAATCAAAGACGCATCATCCGTATTTTCAACCGCCAAACGTTGGAATGTCGTGGCATCTAACCCGATACGGCTTAGGCACTGTTGATCCATGGGGCAAGGGTACTTCAAATCAAAGGTTTTAATCGTACCTTCGGCATCTAAACGGGCTTTATCCGTCATGCGAGCGAGCCATGGGGTGTTGGCAATCACTTCACTGCCTGCTCTGGGTTGTTTGGGGGACATTGTTTTCTTTCCTTTCAAGTGAACGCAAATGATTTACAATTTTATGATACCATAAGCTCATTAAACGAGAATCTAAACTTTAGGATTCTTTAGTGTTTCGTTTTCATTTTGATGATGAAGAAGGAAAAGCGTCATGCTATGGACGACGTTTAAAAAAGTCTTAATTGGCGAACCCTTGCCCTCGGCTCAAGAAAAACATGAACGGCTCGCCATTCCCATGGCATTAAGCATTTTTGCCAGTGATGCCCTTTCTTCAACGGCGTATGCCACGCAAGAAGTCTTGCAGGCCTTGAATGTCGAGATGCTTCGGGCGTATCCCTTACTGGTTAGTTTTTTATCGATACCTGTTGCCTTATTTATTACCTTGGTTTTGGCGGTGGTGGTGGTGTCCTATCGACAAGTGATTAAAGCCTATGACAACGGCGGAGGCTCTTATCAAGTCGCACGAGAAAACTTAGGCGTTCGAGCCAGCCACGTGGCAGGGGCGGCTTTATTGATTGACTACGTTCTAACAGCGGCGGTTTCCACTTCCGCTGCGGTGGATGCCTTAACCTCAGCAGGGTGGCTGGCAATTGAACACAAAGTGCCTGTCGCCATTAGCTTTTTAGGACTCATCACGCTGGTGAATCTGCGTGGGGTCAAGGAATCAGGTTTGGTGTTTAGTGTACCTGCTTACATCTTTATTGCGGTAATGTTTACGCTACTGATTAAAGGGGCATGGATGATTTTAACAGGGCAAAGCGTCCTTGATTTTTCGCATGGCATTATGGCATCGACAGGGGTAACGCCTGAAGCGTGGTCGTCTCTGTGGAATATGAGCTTGGTGCTTATTTTAGTGAAAGCCTTTAGTCATGGCTGTTCCGCACTTACAGGGATTGAAGCCATTTCAAACGGTGTAAAAGCCTTTAAAGAACCCGTAGCGGAAAATGCCAATAAAACGATGGTTTTAATGGGCGTGATTTTGGCGACAATCTTTTTAGGGCTTACGGTTTTAGCCTTTGCCTTTGGTCTATTGCCTTCTGAAAGTCAAACCACCGTGTCGCAAATTGGACGTTCGGTCTTTGGAGGCGAGTCGTGGCTTTATGGACTCTTACAATTGATTACCGCCGTGATTTTGATTTTTGCCGCCAATACCAGTTATGCGGGCTTTCCTCGACTCGCGTCTTTGCTTGCGACCGATGGCTACTTGCCTCGTCAATTTATGAACATGGGCGATCGCTTGGTCTTTAGTAATGGCGTGCTTTTTTTAGGCTTGATTTCCGCCCTTTTGGTTTGGATGTATAAAGCCGATACCCACGGACTCATCCCGATGTACGCGGTTGGGGTCTTTTTATCTTTTACCTTGGCACAAGCAGGTATGTGTTTTTATCACAAAACGCATCAACAGCCCCACTGGAAGAAAAGCCTTGCCATTAACGCTTTTGGAGCGATTGTAACGGCACTCGCTACTTTGATTCTAACGACTGAAAAATTTACAGAGGGGGCATGGTTGGTCTGCGTCGCGATTCCCTTGATTATTGTAGCGTTCACCACGATTAAATCCCATTACCTAAGCGTGGCAAGGCAATTGGCCTTGCCGATCAATGAAACAGGGCATGATCCTCGTCCGATTGAGCATACGGTGTTGGTCTTGGTCTCTAACCTGCATCGAGGCACCATTCCTGCTTTAGAGTATGCCCGAACGCTTTCGGCGAAAGTCGAAGCGGTGCATGTCTCTTTAGATGACTTTAGCACGAATAATCTAAAAGCCCAGTGGAAGGCGTGGGGCTGTGGCGTTCCGTTGACGATTTTAGCCTCGCCGTATCGTTCGATTACGAAACCTTTGCTTGAGTACATTGATGAAGTGGAAGAACGCCACGAACATAACTTGGTTACGATTATCATCCCGGAGTTTGTAACCAAAAAGTTTTGGCATAATGTCTTGCATAATCAAAGTGCCTTGCTGATTAAAACCCTGCTCACCTTGCGTCGAGGTAAAGTGGTTACCACCGTTCGCTACTATTTAGAAGAGTAGAC
>CAZDMD010000148.1:0-2932 GCA_964506805.1 uncultured Vampirovibrionales bacterium
GTATCTAGGAGCTGTTCCGCTTCCGTGGCATTTAAAGGTACACGGTTTATATGAGCCCCAATCCCCGTGAGCTTTTCATGCAAGCATTCATAGCCACGATCCAAATGTTTCAAATTGTAGATGCTCGAATAGCCTTCTGCCCCTAAGGCAGCAATCACCATTGCCATGCCCGCCCGTAAATCATGGCTTTTTACGCTTGCCCCTGACAAACAATCCACGCCGTTGACAATCGCCACATCACCTTTGACTTGGATATTCGCCCCCATTCGATTCAACTCACCCACATGCTGAAAACGATTCTCATAAATCGTTTCGGACATCATACTAATGCCTTCGGCCTGTGCCATTAACGCCATAAACGGCGATTGTAAATCGGTAGGAAAACCAGGATAAAAATTCGTAACAACATCACAGGCTTTTAAACGTTTACCCTGCGGATGCTTGACACGAATAGAATACTCATCCACTAAATCTAAATCGGCTCCCATTTCTTTAAACTTCGCCAAAACAGACGTCATCGCACGAGGCGAAGCCTTCTCCACGAGGACATCACCTCCTGCCGAAAGCACACAAGCGATAAAACTGGCACACTCAATGCGATCCGACATCACGGCATAATCCACTGCATTTAATGCCTCAGGTTTTACGCCTTCAATCGTGAGTTCGGACGTGCCTGCTCCTGAAATATGGCATCCCATGGCGTTTAGGAATTGAGCCAAATCTTGAATTTCAGGTTCTTGAGCGACATTACTCAAGACAGTCGTACCAGGGGCTAAAACCGAAGCGAGTAAAAGATTTTCAGTCGCTCCGACGCTTGGCATATCCAAGGTAAAATGCCCTGCTTTTAGATTCGGTGCATTGGCATAGACAATGCCATGTTCAACATGAATATCGACACCCAAGGCTTGCAAGCCTTTAATGTGAATATCCACCCCACGTTTACCAATAGAACATCCACCTGGAAGCGGTACTTTGGCGTTACGGTAGCGACCGATCAACGCCCCCAAGACGTTAAAACTCGCCCGCATTTTAGAGACAAAGGCATAAGGGGCTTCTGTATTGTGAATCGAACCCGGCAAGAGTCGGCAAGTAGAGCCTTCTAGCTCAACATCTCGCCCTAAACTTTTGAGTACTTTTGCCATCACAGAAACATCCGTCAGTGCAGGTACATTACGAATGACGGTATCTTGTTCTGAAATCAAAGCCGCTGCCATGAGTTTCAAAACCGAATTCTTTGCACCAGAAACAGCAATGCGTCCTTCTATGGGGTGTTGCCCATGAATGACGAGTTTAGTTTCACGAATGTCTGTCATATAAGGTTCGACCTCATGTATTACAGATGCTTGGACTTGCACAAAATTCAGCCTTATGATTTTAAATCTCAAAAGTAAAAAATTAACACAAACAAAATAAAATTACTTCACTTGAACAGGCATCACCAAACAGAGGTATTGATCAGGCGTTGCGGCATCCTTAAACAACGTTGGGGCAAGCGATCCATTGGTTTCCATTTGCACTTCATCGCCACTCATCACCTTTAAAGCATCCAACACAAAGTTATAATTAAAGGCAATTTGTAACTCGTCTGCTTGATTAAACTGCACAGGCAAGGAATCTTGTGAATGCCCGACATCAGGGGTGTCGGCGGCGAGACGAAGCTGATCATTGAGCAAATTCATCTTGACGATCTGCGTCCGTTCATTTGCCATAACCGCTGTTCGCTCTAGTGCAGACATCAATGCCACCCGATTCATCACGGCGGTCATTTTGCAATCTTTGGGAATCAACTGCTCATAGCGTGGATACTGACCATCCAGCAAACGAGACACGGCATTATAACGTGCTGTATTTAAAAAGACTTGTCCATCCTTAATACAAATGGAGGCTTTTTCACCCTCTTCCTTGCCATAAGTGCTAACGAGTTTTCTAAACTCTTGCAGGGTTTTGGCAGGGATAATAGAGGTAATGAGATTGAAATCCCCTTCTGTTTCAATCGCTTCCGTATGGCGAGCCAAACGAGAGCCATCGGTCGCCACCATATCCAAATCCCCTTGAGACAATTTAAAGTAAATCCCGCCTAAGATGTTGTTAGAATCTTGCTTAGAGGCAGCAAATTCGCTTTGCTTAATCCCACGAATCAAGGCATCTAAATCCAGTTCAACGCTACAGGAAGGATCAATCACAGGAATATCGGGAAACTCTTCAGCAGGGAGGGTTCTCAATTCAAAAGTGGCGGATCCACAAGACACGGTGCAGGTTTGATGAATCAGATTCACATCAAAGGTAACGGTGGTTTTTTGGGGGAGTTTTGCCAAAATATCTGCCAACTTACGAGCGGAAATCGTGGTTTTACCTTCTGTAATGACACTAGCATTCAATGTCGCTTGAAGAGAAAAATCTAAATCCGTAGCAGAAAGGCGTAATTGACCATTGGGATGGGCTTCAAATAAAATGTTCGATAAAATAGGCTGAATAATGCGTGTGGCGGTGGCACGTTGAACGGAATTGACTCCTTGAAAAATTTCATCTCGTTCTACGTCAAATCTCATCATACCGTTGCTCCTTTTTTCTGAGAGTCCTTTGAAGGCTTCATTCAAGATTCAAATTGAGTTTCATTTTGCTTTACTCTTAACATTGATATTTTATAGCTAAACAAACAGCAGTAGTAAACATCTGAAAGAGTATATTGATTTTATACCATAGAATAAATAAAAACTCCAGTTTTTATTTTAGGGCGTGTCATCAGTTAAGCCAAATCATAGCACAAGCGAGGTGAATCCCCCCTGAAAACGACTATACCACACCGCTTTAACAAAGAGGCAATTGTCTTTTGCGGTGGGATCTACCCAGTGTTCCGAACCAGGTATAGTCTTTTCAATAATTTCCTGTACAGTGCCTATACTTTGTCGCTACGATGATTTTGTTCAGTCAT
>CAZDMD010000149.1:0-2872 GCA_964506805.1 uncultured Vampirovibrionales bacterium
AAGGGAGAGGGAGTAAGAGACTTTCTCCGTATCCTCAGGTTTCTATAGTGCTTTCCACAACTCCTCTACCAATTGAGCCAAAGCTCGCCCTCGATGACTCATAGCGTTTTTTTCAGACATGGAAAACTCTGCCATCGTCAACGGATGCACCGTGCCATCCGCATTGATGGCGTGAACCATCGGATCATAGCCAAAACCATTGGCTCCCACAAGGGCTTCGTCCTCTCGCACCCATAAGGGACAAACTCCTTCCACTTCAAAGACTTCCCCAGTGGAAACCTTTAGCAACGCCATACCACACACAAAATAGGCGTTACGATTCGCCGCCTCACGCATTAAGGCGTAAATCCCTCGACAACGATCCGCATGCGTGGGTTCGCCTGCCAACCACCGATTCGACCACACTCCGGGAAACGCCTCTAAACCTTGCTGCCCCGACAACGCCTCCACCACAAAGCCCGAATCATCCCCTAAGGTGAAGTCTATTTGCTTGGATCGGGCTTCTTCAAGGACAAATTTCGCTTTTAGCATGGCATTTTCCTTAAAAGTCAACCCGTTTTCCTCTAAGCCTTCCATAGACGTAGCAGGTAAAACCTCGACTTGTAAGCCCGAAGCATCGAAAAAAGCCTGTATTTCTTCCACCTTATGCGGATTATTTGTAGCTAACATGAGCCGTGGACTTGTTTTTGAATCCACCATAGATAACGCCTTTCTTCTTGACATTTCATAAACGCTGTGGGGACTTCAAGGGCTTGTACCTGTATTATCAGTTTTTCATGTGAGGGTAGGGAATCGACTAAGGCGTGAATCCATTTTTGTTGAACCTCTACTTCGTCTTGACTCAAATTACTCAAGAGTAAAACCCCATTCGGCTTGAGCAAACGCCACAAGGCTTGAAAAAACGAAAGCGGTGCAAAGGCATGGGTAGGCAAACCCCAAGCCTGATGCTCTAGTTCTAGCACAAAAGGTAAAAAACAGGAAATAACATCGGCACTGTGAGCCTGATTTTGAGCATAGTCGATGACATCTCCCTCAATCCATTGAATCGAATGCGGTGTTAAGGATTTTAAGCCTTGAAGCAGTCCACGAGCATAATCGCCCCGTGTGTAACCGTCTAAATAATGACGATAGGGATCCATTTCAATGGCGGTCAAAGAAACGCGTTCTCCTAAGGTGTCTGCCACGGCTAAGCAAGCAGGCAAGGTGGCGGCGTTTTTAGAACCCACATCCACCCAATGACAGTGGGGTTGCATGGCTAAAGACAACCTCTTTTGCAGGGCATCGAGTTGCACCAGTTGATAGAAGGATTCTAAACGCACCCATTGCCATGTATTCGGTAGGCTGTGGATAAGAGGATACTGCCTTTCTAACGCACGTTGTAGTGCTTGTGATTCAGGGGTGTTCGGGAGACGATACGCAGGAGCTTCCAAATTCATCAGCCAATCAGACGGCAACACCTCACGCCTCCAAAAACAGAGCATTTTTCGCAAGTGGAAGGTCAGTGTCTGTCGCATTTGACTATTTGCTCATTTCAACGTTACAGTATACTATTATAAACGATTCTGTTAAAAGACAAAGGGGCGACATGGCAAACCGCAAAGAAACCAGTGTACTGGTGGTGGCAGGCGAAACAGGCAGTGGGAAATCCACGTTTATTGAAGGCTTATTTAGCCTGATGCAAAACTGTTCAGATCCCACGTTATGGGTCGATACGACGGTGGATTGTGGCATTTTAAGAAAACTAAAAGGCGAAAATTCTTTAAAGCCCTTTCAAGGTGCTTCGTTGTATGAGACGCTGGTGCAGGTGCAGGCTCAAAAACTCATGCCTTCAGCCGAAGTGGACTGGCATTTGGCGGAAACGCCCTATACGATTCAGGGACATCACGAAGCGATTAGCCTTTACCCTAGTCATCATTCTAATCACCCCCCTAACCAGCAGGAAACGGACTGGGTGCATCAAACCGATGCCCTGCTCAACGAAGTCTGTGTACAAAAAGCCTTACGCTATGGATGGTCTCGGCTTTTGAGTAAAAACTATCGGTATGTGATTATGAACATCGGGAACGCCAGCTTGGTGGAAGCCTTGCTCCCGAAGCTCAATGTGTCCTTGTTGTATCTTTGCACACCCAGTCAAACCGCCGATACCGATACCTTATACACCTTCACTTGTATGGGACACTGGCATTCTCTGAATGTACTGATGACCCAAACTCACCATCGATCGGTGTTAGATGAGTCGTGGCAGACGTGGTTGCAGGAGAATCCCAGTTGGCAATTTTTAGGGCGTTTACCCTACTTTAATTCAGATGCCGATTGGCATCAGGGGTATCAAACTCACCTTAAAAACAGCTTGGCTCGCCTCAATTGGGACGGCGTAAAAGCCCTCTCTCGTTAAAGGAGCGATTCAAGAATGCGATACTTTATGGGTTTGTTGTTATGTTTTTGGGGATTGATGCTTCTACCTGTTCAAGCGGTACAGACCTTAGAGGGGGTGAATCCCAGTGAGCCGTTTAGCCATGTCATGCTGGATGATTTACTTCACCTTTACGTCAATAAAAAAGGCTTTGTGGATTTTACGGCGTTAAAATTACAACCTCGTTTGTTGAATCAGTATTTGGGGGTGCTTGCGAAAGCCTCTCCCAAAACACACCCCGATTTATTCCCCACATGGCAAGATGAAGCCTGCTATTGGTTGAATGCCCGAATGGCGTTGACCTTACGCTATACACTCAATGAATATCCCACACACCACGTGATTGAAACACCACAAGGACTCATGGCAAGCTATAAGCTCGAACGATTGGGAGGAACGTACTATAACGCCGCCGCCCTTCAAAAAGAACTGACTGAACTGTCGGTACGGCATTCTTTG
>CAZDMD010000150.1:0-2852 GCA_964506805.1 uncultured Vampirovibrionales bacterium
AGCCTAGATTATTTTGTGAACGGAGTGTAGATAGACCTACATGACTGAACAAAATCATCGTAGCGACAAAGTATAGACGCTCTACAAGAAATTATGGAGGCGACTATACATCACAGGTGGGGGCGACAAACGGGCTTGATAATGTGTCATACTTGCTTGAATATCGCCTAAATTGTCCATACCAAACTTTTCCGTCAAGGCTTTGGCGAGACTCAATGCCACCATGGCTTCTACCACGACCGCACAAGCAGGTACTGCCGTTACATCACTACGTTCAAAGTGAGCTTCTTCTTCTCGATGCGTTTTTAGATTCACACTCATCAAAGGCTTAATCAACGTGGCGATGGGCTTCATCCACGCTTTCACAAGCAAGGGTTGACCGTTGGTTACGCCAGCTTCCAATCCTCCTGAACGATTCGTGGGGCGTACCAACTGCTTGGCTTCGTTCAAGCGAATTTCATCATGGAATTCGCTCCCATCGACAAGAGAACCTTGTTCACCGTCTCCAATGGCGACGGCTTTCACCGCTTGAATCGACATCACCGCTTGAGCGAGTTGTCCGTCTAGCTTACGATCCCACTGCACATAGCTTCCCAAGCCAGCTGGCACCCCTGTGGCGATACAATGTACTTCGCCCCCTAAAGTGGAACCTGCCTTGCGAACCTCATCAATATACTGACGCACGGCGTTTTGCGTCGTTTCATCGCTTGCACAGCGTAAATCGTTGGCTTCGACATAATCGATAAAGGCTTGAACGTCTTGGGTATAGTCAAGTTCAGTACGAATAGGGAGTGTTTTACCCCCTAAAATATGGACGTAACTAAAGACTTCAACTCCCACCGCACGGAGCAATGCTTTAGCCACCGCTCCCGCTGCGACACGAGCCGCCGTTTCTCGAGCGGAGGCACGTTCTAAGGCATCTCGTAAATCGGTGAGTCCGTATTTATAGAAACCTGCCAAATCCGCATGCCCTGGTCTTGGACGAATGAACGATTTTTCATCGGTGATTTCGCCTTCAGCATCCATAATCCCTGCCCAGTTGGCGTGATCTTTGTTTTCGATAAAGAGGGCAATCGGGGCGCCTGTGGTTTTACCGAACCTTACGCCTGCGAGAAATTTGACCGTGTCTTTCTCAATTCTCATGCGACCACCACGACCGTAGCCTCCCTGACGACGACGTAAATCTAGGTTAATCGCATCAGAGGAAAGGGGTATGCCCGCCGGGATGTGGTCTAAAATAATGGTGAGTCCTGGCCCGTGAGATTCGCCTGCGGTCAAAAATTTCATGTTGCATCCTTTTGATGATTATAGTGATGACGCTTAAAAGTATATAAAAAACACAAAGCACTCGCAAGCCAACACAACCTAAGTCCAACAACCCGTATGGGGAGACTCCTCTTTAGGTTTGCCTGCGTAATAGATATTGTTAAAGCACGCCATACACGGCTGATCTTGCCCTGTTCGAGACACCACCTGCAATAAATCTGCCGTCGACAAATACGCCAAAGTCGTACTGCCAAGCCACGTATTCAGAGCCTTTGCCTCCATGTGATTCGCCACCAACTCGCTTTCACTGGACATATCAATTCCGTAGTAACACGGATGCTTCACAGGCGGTGAACTCACCCGAAAATGAATTTCCGCTACCCCCGCCTCTTTCAGCATCTGTACGATGCGTTGACTCGTCGTACCACGAACAATAGAATCGTCAATCACCACCACACGCTTGCCTGCCAAAAGGTTTTTAAGGGGATTGAGCTTGAGGCGAATGCCTTGTTCACGCAGGGCTTGCGTCGGATTGATAAAGGTTCGCCCCACATAGCGATTTTTAATGAGTCCATCCATATAGGGAATCCCACTGGCACGGGCGTATCCCACCGCCGCAGGAATGCCCGAATCAGGGACAGGGATCACAAAATCCGCTTCGACAGGATGTTCTTGGGCAAGACGTTCACCCAGCATTAAGCGTGTTTCATACACACTTTGCCCTTGCAAAATGCTATCAGGCCGAGAAAAATAAATAAACTCAAACGCACAAAAATGTTCTTGATGAGCAGGCACGGCATTTGGGATAAACCGCTGTTGGCAATTACCTTTCAAGTCAATCAATAAAATTTCACCAGGGGCTAAATCTCGTAGATAAGTCGCTCCGATAATGTCTAAGGCACAGGTTTCAGAGGCGACTACCATTTGTCCTTGAGCGGTTTTACCTAAGCATAGGGGACGAATGCCGTGAGCATCCCGTGCCGCAATGAGACAATCCCCCATTGCCATGACGACGCTAAACGCCCCTTGACAATGACTAAAGACCAACGCCGCCGCATCTGCGATGTTGCCCTGCGTTTCCGCCAACGCCTGCCCCAAGCACCGCACCATGACGTGGCTGTCGCTATTGGCACCGAATCCGTCGCCGACTTCCAAATGAAAGCGTTCTCGAAGGGTGTCCAGCTCAATGAGGTTACCGTTGTGGGCTAAGGCAATGCTCCCTAATCGAGAGCGTGAAATCACGGGTTGTGCATTTTCAAGGGAAGAATCGCCTGCGGTAGAATAGCGTGTATGCCCGATGACCACTTGCCCTTCTAGCTTAGCTAGCAAGTCTTCTTTAAAGACTTGACTGACCAAGCCGACATCTTTATGAAGCGTCATTTGATCGTTGTTAAAGACGGCAATCCCACAACTTTCTTGCCCTCGATGCTGAAGTGCGAATAAGCCAAAATAGGCAAACTGCCCGAGTGGCACGGTTTGATGACCAATCATGCCGAAGACACCGCATTTTTCATTCAGTTGTGAGTCGAAAAACGAGAGAGGGGTTCTCATGGCAAGGCATCCTTTGGCGTGTGTGATTCTGACTT
>CAZDMD010000151.1:0-2682 GCA_964506805.1 uncultured Vampirovibrionales bacterium
ATGGGACTTCTCGACAGCATTCAAAACACGCTCTTTAAACAGTCTTCGATCGGTCAACGCTACAAGGCTCAAGCAGGGGCAGGCTCTTCAGAAGTGGGGTATCCTAATATCACGCCTCCTGTTGCACCTACTACTCCACTAGGGGGGCTCACCCCTGTGGCAGGGATTGGCAAGGCGAATCCCTTTTTGATGTCGAATGATTTATCGACTTCTGTGGCTCAACGAGGCATCGGTCAAAATAAACCGCTTGAACAACCCATGTTTATCGGTTATCATAACGAAAAGCCCATTTACGGTGGAGGCAAGGTCTTCGTCTTGGTGTGAGTTTCGCTGAATACTTTGTACAATCCCTTAATGGGGGATTCTATACCGTGCTGAGATGCTTTTTAAATTGCAGAATCACTTTTAATTATGTAACATCGTGAAGGAAACATTCAATGAATGCAGCAACGCTTGATTATTCACCTGGTTTAGAAGGGGTGATTGCCGGAACCACCCGAATTTGTACGATTAACCCTGAAACCCAGACGCTTTTGTATCGTGGGTATGATATTCAAGATTTAATGCAATACGCCAGCTTTGAGCAAGTGGCGTATTTGTTACTTTATGGGGAACTCCCCACCCCAACGGAACTAGAGGCGTTTAATCAGACGCTCGTCAGCGAACGTGCGATTCGTCCTGAAGTGGCCAGCATGATTCGTAGCTTCCCTCAAGATGCTCACCCGATGGATGCACTGAAAGCAGGACTTGCTCTTGAAGCCTTGTATGACGAAGAGAAAAATAATCACAGCAATGAAGCGAACTTGCGTAAAGCGATTCGTATTATTGCTAAAATGCCTGCGTTGACGGCGGCTTATGCTCATGCCAAAAAAGGCACACCGCTTCCTGAAATCAAAGGGGCCGAGTTGACACATGCCGAACATACCTTATACATGCTACAAGGCGAAAAGCCCGATGCCTTAACCGCCCAAGTCTTCAATTCGACTTTGGTGATTTATGCGGAACATAGCTTTAATGCGTCTACCTTTAGTGCGAGAGTAACGACTTCCACCTTAAGTGATATTCATTCAGGTGTCGTGGCGGCTATTGGCACCTTGAAAGGGCCTTTGCATGGTGGCGCGAACGAACAAGCGATGCTTACCTTCTTGGAGATTGCGTCTCCTGAAAACGTGGAGGCTTGGTTGGACAATGCCTTAGCGGAAAAACGTAAAATCATGGGATTCGGACACCGTGCCTATAAAAACGGAGACCCTCGTGCAAGGTTGATGCGTGAAATGCGTCAAGCGTTTGTTGAGGCGAAAGGCAAGGATTCGCCATGGCCTGCCATTGCCGATAGACTCGAAACGCTGATGCACGAGAGAAAAGGCTTATTCCCGAATGTGGATTACCCGATTGCGTATCTCTATTACATGATGAACATCCCCACCGAAGTGTACACGCCGATTTTTGCGATTGGGCGTTCCACAGGGTGGACGGCTCATGTGGTGGAGCAGTTGGCGAATAATCGATTGATTCGTCCGAAAGCCCTTTACGAGGGGCATCCGCAACGGGCATGGCACGGCTAGTTATCGTAAAGACTCTAAACAAACCGTCTCTTTCAAAACGAGGCGGTTTGTTTTATAGTCGGTTATGCAATATAGTTGATTAAATATATTCTCGCACAGTGCCTATACTTTGTCGCTACGATGATTTTGTGAAGGAGTGTAGGCAGAACTACACTCCTTCACAAAATCATCTAGGTTCCTCGTCTAGCCTACTGTTCGGAAACACCTTTAATCGACTATAGTTGACTAATGGTCTTTTAAAAACTTCGGAATAATACCCACAAGTACATAATAGAATTATGTCGTCATTGCGATCCGTTAGGCGTGGCAATCCTCTTAATTGGATTCGCTTTCCAGCTTAGGAGATTCTTCACATGCGTTCAGAATGACGATATGTACTTAAAGGGATGATTCCGAAAAACTTTATAGAAAAGGATTGATATGAAAGCCTCCCCCCTTACCCCGACACAAGAAGCTCGTCTTTGTAAAACCGTTTTAAAGGTTGCCATTGACGAATTGGCTCAAACGCCGTTTGTCCCCCTTGCGGTAGAACTGGATCACGCCATGGGACGATTGATTGTGCAAGTCTTTTTAGAAAAAAAAGACGTTCGCATCACGCTAGACGAATGTGCCGAAGCCTCTTTATTACTTGAACCCTTGATTGACGACTTGGCCGAACTTCTAGCCCATTCCTATGTGCTAGAAGTGAGTTCGCCTGGTCTGTTTCGCCATTTGCGTAGCCTGCGAGAACTCCAGTTTTACATCGGCAAAACCGTTGCCCTTAAACCGCTGAATGTGCCTGAATCCAAAGCGACAATCGGAACATTTCCCCTTTATCAACTGGTGAGCGTTACAGAGACGGACTCAGACGTTGAAATCGTCTTAAAAAACGAAGCGGGTGAAATCTCTTCTTATGCACGAGAAAGCCTCCCTGAAGGGCAGGGCATTTGCCTTGCTCCCCCGATTCAATGGCCGAATGATGAGGAAGACGAGGATAATGAGACTATGGACTGATTAAGTCTTATATCTGATTTTATTTTACGATTCCTGACAATAATTCGGAATACTTGCACAAGTAGACGCCAACGCACTAAATGCGAGGCTTCCGAGACATTTTGCGTACGTCGTAATAAGGAAT
>CAZDMD010000152.1:0-2637 GCA_964506805.1 uncultured Vampirovibrionales bacterium
GGCAGTTGTCTCGATTTGCCATTCAGCTCAACACCGCGGAAGGCGGGCAGAAGGTCATTCAGCATCTTCTATATATGCGTCAAGAAGCCCCTGGTGAGTTTAAGGATGAAGCCCTACTGGCTAAAGCCTATTTGCTGGTAGAAAATCCACAAAACGCCTTAAAAGAGTTAAGTCTTGCTAAAGCCAACGGACGCTATAGCTCTGAAGTGGCGAATTTGCAGTCCGTGGCGAATGAAAAACTCGGTCATTTTAATGAAGCGATTGAAGATTTAAAAATCGCAGCGGAAGCCAACCCCACTGATGTGATTTTGCAGTATCGCTTGGCAGGGCTGTATGCCAAGCAAAGTCAGTATGGGCTAGCCTTGAAGTATTTAGAACCCTTTGTACAAGCGAATCCTGATGATGTCAAAACGCAGTTGGTTAAAATTGAATGGCTGAACCGTCAGGGGAGCTATGTAACGGCGAAAGCCACAGCGAATCAACTCTTAAAAAAAGCGAATCTCAAAGAGGCGGAACGCCTTGAAGCCATGACGCAAGAAGCCTTTTCAGCCTTAAAAGTAGGGGATGCTAAACTTTCGGCGACATTGTATCAGCAGGTATTAGCCAAAACGCCTCAAGAAGCGGATACCTATGCCACATTGCAACAGAATCTCGGGGTGGCGTTGTATGAGTCGGGGCAGTTGCCTGAGGCATTGAGTGTGTTTCAAACCGTTTTGAAAAATAGTCAGTTGAATGCCACTGAAATCGCTCGGGTGAAGCAGGATGTGTATCACATTTATCTGAAACAAGGCAAGCAAGCAGGGCGTGCGAAACGCTTTGAAGAAGCTAAAAATCTCTTCATTGAAGCCAAAAACTATGCACAAGCAGGAGAAGACCTCCAAGATTTACGCCTTGAATTAGGGGCTTTATACTTGGAACATGACTACACGCAAGAGGCGGTCGCCTTGTATGAAGAAGCCTTGCTGCAAGAGCCTGAGAATATCGAAGCCGCTTTGAATCTGGCGAAATTGTGGCGAGAAACGAATCCGAGCCGTGCGTTAGACTTGGTGAATCGGGTATTGGCGGTGCAGGATTTACCTGAATCGACTCGTTTTCAAGCCAACTATTATAAAGCCAGTGCCTTGATTCATCAAAATAAAAAGGCGGAAGCCCTTGTGTTACTAGAGTCCCTGAAGGCAACGGGTAAGATTGACGCTCTGGATGCCGAAGGTTGGTTCGATTTGGGAACGTTGTATCACGAAAAGAAACAGTATCCGCAAGCCGAAGACGCTTATCAAAAGTCCTTGGCGTTAGATGCTCAAAATACGCTTACCGCCTATAATCTCGGGAGCGTTTACTTGGCTCAACAGAAATACGCCCTTGCCAAAGAAGCACTACTAAAAGCCCTTCAAGGGGAAGCTCCTTTGACTCAAGCCTTTTATGCCTTAGGCATTGCGGAAGAAAAGACGCAAAATACACCGAAAGCCATTGAGTATTTCACCGAATATCTCAATCGTGCCACAGATGCCAGTACGGATGCCAAAAACAAAGTGCAGGAAAAGCTCAACAAGCTCAAGGGAGGCATTGCCGCAGTGGCGGTTCCCAAGTTAAGCCCCTTAAAAGGCGACACCACGATTGTAAGCCCTCCTCAATCGTCTAATGCGACAAGCCGTGCCACTGCGACAGGCGTTCAAGTAAAACCGTTTACCCCTGAAATGAAGCCTGTTCAGGCGGTGCCTGCCAAAACGAATCCACAAACCGCGCCTTCAAGTCGTATTCCCCTTACTACGGATTAAAGGAAAATGCCGATGTTTCGTCAGCGTCCTTATCTGTATTGGCAAATGGGGTCGTCCGTCAAGGGCTTACGGCTCGACTTTCACGGGTTTTATGATGAGACGCACCCTGAAGTGGGGGAGATTTTGGAGCTTGCTCCGTTGGATGTTTTGGTATTAGGGGCGTTTCACGGAGATGAACCTGAATCGGCGGAACTGTGTTTTCGTCTTCTGCACGACTTGCATCACGATGCGAGCTTGGGGCGTGGGATTTCAATCGGGGTTGTGCCGATGGTGAATCCCGACGGCTTGCTGGCTAAAACACGCAAAAATGCCAGTGGCGTGGATTTAAACCGTAATTTTCAAACGCAGAATTGGGAAGCCTCCGATGTGGAGGCGGTGTATCATGGGGGACGACTGCCTTTTAGTGAACCCGAAAGCAGGTGTATTGCCCAACTGGTGAATCAAACGCAACCCAAGCTGATTTTGACGTATCATACGCCGTATCGCCTCATCAATTTTGACGGGCCGTTACCGATGACCCAAACGTTAGCGGAGATTTATGCGACGGCGTGTGAGTATCCTGCGGAAGCCAGCATTGGTTACCCAACACCTGGTTCGTTTGGGAATTGGGCGGGCGTGGAGCGAGGTATCCCTGTATTGACGGTGGAACTCCCTGAAAATGAGGAGATGACACCGCTGTGGCAGTTACATCGGGAAGCGTTTCGGCTGACTTTGGCAAAGGCTTTTTATATCCCCTAAATACTCTATGCTATTCGTTGCACAGTTCAATGGTTACAAATTCGTTACAATGAGGCAATCGGCTCATGCTGATTGTTTTTATTAAAATGTAAGACTTCAGACGAAGCAAAGTTCTCCCCTTCCC
>CAZDMD010000153.1:0-2607 GCA_964506805.1 uncultured Vampirovibrionales bacterium
TTGGCGTTTTGTTGCCTCATCCTTGAAAGACTAATTTGATTTATTTCTCGGATAGAATCTAAGACCTCTAACCTCCCTCTCTTAAAACCCACTATTTAACCGAGTCCCTTGAGCCAGTCTAAAAAAGCCCATTCCTCCATAATCGGTACGCCCAAGCCTTGTGCTTTTTGCAGTTTACTGCCCCCACTCTCCCCTGCAATAAGTGCGGTTGTTTTAGCGGAAATACTCCCACTTACTTTCGCTCCTAAGGCTTCGAGCCGTGCTTTCGCTTCGTCTCGACTCCAACCGCTTTGCGTAAGTGTCCCTGTTAAGACGTAAGTCTTACCTGCTAAAGGAAGCAATGTGGGTTTGCTTGTGGTAACGGTGGCTTTAAATCGTTCGACTAGATTTTGAAGCGTGGGACGGAGTTGAGCCTCTGTAACGCCTTGTATCACATAAGCAATATGGGCTTCTTTTTTAAGATAAGGCGTAAGTAAAGGATCTGTCGGATGCTCAAAAAGCGAAATCCTCACCGCTTGAGCCAGCGTTTCGAGCGAACTTGTGCCTAAACCTTCCCACTTAAAGTGAGTTTTTAACGCTAGTAGTATCTGTAATGTAAAGCGATGTTCAGACGGAGGCCTCCACGTCGATTCGGCCTGAACGGTATCCTGTGTCAGCATAATAAATTTTTCAAGTTCCATCTGCATCGCAGGGGCTTGTATCGCCATGACGATTTTTTTCGCCCCTTCTACGGTAATCCCTTCAAATAAAGCCAGTTCAAGCCAATGCACTTCTTTTAAATGAGATAACGAACCGATAAAGCCTTCAATCACTTTGGCAAGTTCAATACCGACATTCGGCAAGCCTAAACCGTGAATAAATCGCCATAAGGGTTGTTTGAGGCTATCCTCTAAGCCTTTCAGCATTTTTTCGGTGGATTTGGCTTGAAAACCTTCTAAACCGATAATTTGATTATAATCCAACCGATATAAATCACTGGGATGCGTTACGTTAAGGGCATCCACCAACAACGCCACCGTCTCTTCACCCAAGCCGTCCACATCTAAACATTTTTTAGAGACCCAATGCGTCAACGCCCCTTTCACTTGAGCGGGGCATCCCATACGATTCGGACAAAACAAGCCTGATTTATTATCCGATTCCAACAAAAGACTTTGGCATTCAGGGCAATGTGTCGGGATTTGCGTGGGAGCTTGTCGTGTTTTGTCTTGAATCAAAACGCCTTCCACTTTGGGGATAATTTCCCCTGCCTTAAAAACACGGACGGTATCACCCAAACGTAAATCCGTTCGTAAGTCCGTGTTTGCCTCTTCAGGAGCATCTAAAACAGGGAACTGCTGGAGCTGTTCGGTATTATACAAGCTAGCCCGTTGTACCAAAGTCCCCGAAAGAAGCATCGGTTCCATAATCGCAACAGGGGTAATCGCCCCTGTTCGCCCCACGCTGTATTCAATATCGAGTACCGTGCTTTCAGCGGTATCAGGCGTAAACTTATAGGCAACCATTCCACGAGGAAACTTGGCGGTATAGCCCAATGCCTCAAAGGAAGGCAAGTGATTGAGTTTAACCACCGCTCCGTCTGTGGCGACATCAAAGTTGTGCCGAGCTTCATCAAGTCGTTGGACTTCCTGCCAAATGGCCTCCCATGACGTA
Organism: uncultured Vampirovibrionales bacterium; assembly: GCA_964506805.1. Lineage (GTDB taxonomy): Bacteria > Cyanobacteriota > Vampirovibrionia > Vampirovibrionales > JAJTHC01 > JAJTHC01. The sequence goes on from CAZDMD010000153.1 coordinate 1,654, forward strand.
CACAAGCATCGATGCGGATTGAGCTTAAAGCCAAGTGTGTGTCGCATCCATTCCTGCATCTGCCAAAGCGTTTCAGGGGGATTTTTAAAGTCCTCATCCAAAATCGTGGCACTAAAAAAATAAGCGTCTAGTTTACGTTCCGCAACCAGTTTAGAGTCGAGTTGGCGGAGCGTTCCAGCCGCAGCGTTTCGGGGATTCTTAAATGGTTCTAAGCCTTGCGAAACACGACTTTGATTTAAAGTGTCAAAATGACGCACAGGCATTAACACTTCGGCTCGCACTTCAAGACGCTTGGGAATCGGGGCATTCTTTTTTTGTGGGATTTTGAGTGGAATACTTGAAATCGTCTTGATGTTTTGGGTAACATCTTCGCCTTTAATGCCGTCTCCCCGAGTGGCGGCTCGCACCAAATAGCCGTCTTCATAAAGCAAGGTGATTGCTAAACCATCGAGCTTGCCTTCCACGACGCATTCGGGTAAAGCCTCGACTTCTGTGAGTTTGGTAAACCAACTGCGAAGTTCCCCTTCATTATAGGCGTTTTCCAAGCTGTACAAGCGAACAGGATGCTCCACCGTTTGAAACGCCTCAAGGGGCTTGTCACCGACCCGTTGAGTGGGGCTTTCAGGCAAGACCATGAGGGGATGTTCAGCTTCAAAGGCTTTAACGTGTTGATACAACGCATCATAGACGGCATCGTCCACGCTGGGGGCATCTAGCACATAATACGCATACGCCCATTCGTTCAACTGTTGCACATTGGCGTGATAAGTGGTTAAGGCATCCATTATTTTACTTGACCTTATCTAAATTTGTAATTTAAACTCATAAACAGTATAACAGAACTACTTTTAATGTAACAAAATCGATACAAAAACGAATCCATTAGCATCAATACTTATAGCCTATCCGAGAAATTATTTTCATGGTAAAATGAAGATGTTAACGTCATTTTCG
>CAZDMD010000154.1:0-2603 GCA_964506805.1 uncultured Vampirovibrionales bacterium
TAATCTAAGCTCCTCGTCTAGTCTACTGTTCGGAAACATCTTTAATCGACTATATTTTAAGTATGACAAATGACAAATCATTTGTCAATATCTCACGCAAGAAATTATGTGTCTAAAAATTTAAGAAGTGCTAGAGGTACTACTTTCCACATGAGAGACCGCCTTGTGAATCAAATACAATAACTTAGTTTCACACGCATCTAAATCCTCCTCCGTTGAGGCTTCCCAACGCAGACTTAAAACAGGCTCTGTATTCGAGGCACGAACCAGTGCAAAGCCACCTTCCAATGCCAAGCGAATGCCATCTAAAGTGGAGACCTCCAAAATACGCTGATTCCCAAACGGCTCGTCAGCGTCTTTGAGTGCTTGCACACGATTTTTAAGATACGCCATGACTTTAGGGCTTAAGCTAGAATCCAACGCATAACGTAATTCATCTGAAATCAAGGTTTTAGGAAGCTGATTCACCAAATCACTCATTTTAAGTTGTGAATTGCCCCTCTCTTTTCGAGCGTCATCCAGCACTTGAACCATTCGCATCATGCCGTAAAACGCATCATCAAAGCCCCAATGCTCATCCTTAAAGAAGAAATGTCCACTTAATTCACCGCCTAAAACCGCTTTTTCCAGCTTCATGGTGTTTTTGATTTGAGCATGCCCCGTTGGGGAGACAATCGCCTCCGCTCCAGCATCCGCAATGCCTGTAAACAAATGTTGAGAACACTTCACTTCCGCCACCACCTTCGGCGGTGCTTCATTGGTATACTGTTGACGACGACGTTTCATCATGGCTTGCGTCATCAATAGGAGTAAAAAATCCCCTGCCACGATGCGTCCTGTGTCATCCACCACGCCCAAGCGATCGCTATCGCCGTCAAAAGCAACACCAAAATCGGCTTGATGCGTTTGAACCGCCTCGATTAAATGCTGTAAATGTTTCGCTTTAGACGGATCAGGGTGATGATTCGGAAAACGTCCGTCTACTTCGGTAAACAAGGGGACACACTCAATACCAAAGGCTTCTAGCAAGGGCAAGGACACCAAGCCCCCTGTAGCATTGCCCGCATCCACCACGATTTTGGTGTGAAATTCGGGAGCAGGAAAATTCGCTTTCATCCACGCCACATAAGCAGGCACAGGATTAAACGCCGTCAGTGTGCCTCGTTGCGAAGGGCTGGGAATCGCTTGCCCTTGCTGTACTTCAAAAATAGATTTTAAGGTTTGTACGTCTTCACGAGTCAAAGCATGCCCTTTTAACGTCCATTTTAAGCCATTATAAGGGGCAGGATTATGACTGGCCGTAACGGTCAACGTCGCATCAGGCGTGGGGATGCCTTCAGGTAAATCCAAGTATTCCGACACATAGACCATAGGCGAAGGCTGTAAGCCTAAATCTAGCACGTTGACCCCTCGCTCCAAAAGGGTATTTTTGAGAGCTTCAAAAAGGCTTGGACTATGCAAACGAGCATCGTAGCCTATCGCAATGGTGAGGGGGCTATTGGCTCCTAATTGCTGACGACAAAACTGGACAAAAGCAAGCCCTAGGTGTTGATAAGTAACCGCATCAAACAAATCAGGGGTTACAATCGCACGAGCATCATAGGTACAAAAACAGGCAGCACTGCGAGAGGGGAGCATCGACATCATCAAAACCTTTATCAATCAATATAGTCTTTTTAATTCTAACACAAATAGAGGATAAAATAGACCCTCTTGGATTCAAATGGTAAACTAGTATAAGTAAATTAAGGAGTTGGATTGATGCGTTGCTTCGCGTTTGTGCTTGCGATAGGTATTTCACTGGTGTTGAATACGTCTGCTGTTCGAGCAGAAGAGTCCGTGTTGTTGTCAGATGTACTGAAACCATCGGCATCGCAAGCGGGGAAATCCGTAGCACCCAATCTCACGCTGATTTTTTTTAATACTTTGTTGGTGCTGGGTTTGGGTATTTTGGTGATGCGTCAACCGTGGTGCATCGCTTGGATGAACCGTGTGAAAGCAGCCCACTTAGAAGAACAAAAACCGCTCTTACAGGCTTTATGGCAGTCGGTGGCGTTGCCTTCTACTTGGCATGCGTTGGAACAAAACAATCTAGCAAAGCATTATGAAGCAAACGCCCCTCATTTGATGCCGTCGTGGCTTGAACGGGTGGATGTCCAAGAGTTGGCTTCTGGCGTCAAGTTACATTGGGTACGTTTACATGGGCAGGATTATCTCTTGACGGAAACGGCACATCATACGCAGTGGCTAAAGCTCGGAGGACAAGCGAGCCTTTTGCCTGAAGCGGATGCGTTCACCGAAGAAGCGGAACTCCTCTTGCAACGCCTCCCCGATTATTTGGATGCGGTGTAACAGGGTTGTAACAAAGCGACACAAGGCAACAAAGTAAGAACCTATCCGAGAAATGAGTTTCATGGTAAGATGGGGATGTTAAGGTCATTTTCGGTATAGATCCATGTCAAAAAAAGCCACTATTTTCAGAGTGAAGGATGCCTTATGGAAGCGTCTTGAAGCCTTAATCCCTCCTGTTGTCGGACGGGGACGACGACCTACGTCAGATATGGTCGATTAAAGATGTTTCCGAACAGCAGACTAGACGAGGA
>CAZDMD010000155.1:0-2522 GCA_964506805.1 uncultured Vampirovibrionales bacterium
GACCTCTCACTAAAAAACCATTGTCGTCTCTTAAAATTGTGGAAGCCTCTACGGCAGCGGTTGTCTTACAAGATGGTTTCGCCTTAAAACTTCTAAAACAGGATGCTCGTCCTGAAAATGCAGTTAACAACTTAGAATTTTACCTTGCGTTTAATTCTTTAGCAAAAAAAGGAGGGCGTGATGTATCTAATTTAGACGCTGAAGAACTTAAAACACTTCAAGAGGCGATTTTACGATCTTCGGTTGAACAAGCAGGAGCGGTTTTGCAAGGGTCTAATTTTGGTAACGAAAAATTGGGACTTGAACTCATGCGTCAACAACAACAGGCTTTGGGTATTACAGAAGGACTCGCCCCCAAGCCGTATGGGGTACATACGATTAAAGGGGTAGACGGGCATGACTATCAAGTCATTGTGATGGAACAAATTAAAGGCGAAGGGGATTTGTCTAAGCTCGTCCTCAATGCTTTAAATTCGCCTAACCCCTTTGATTTAAACTCCAAAGAATGGCAATTGTATCGGGATACGATGACCGAAGAAATCCCGTATACCATTGCCATGCAGTCCCTTGGATTTAAGAGTACGGATGGACACGGCGGAAACTTCTTACTCAAAACCCAAGCAGAAAAAGAAGCGATTAAAGCAGGCAAACTCAAAAATGGCGGACTCGTTCCCATTGACTTGGCGGAACATGTGTATATTCACCCTAACGATATGAAAAAAATTGCCAAACTCTTCTTTGCGTGTATTAACGCCGCCAGTCAGCACGATCAACCCGCTCGAGACAAAGCCCGTGAAACCTCTATGGCAATTTTAAACTCGATGATTCGTACCAAAGCAGGGGACGAACCCATTTCCAAATGGGCGAAACGAGACGTGCTGAATAAAATTGAAGCTGCCCCCCTACGCATATTGGACGCATTGTTTGTCCATGCTGATTCGGACGTTTCGGAACGCTTATACTTCCCTGATTCTCCCACTTTACACGCCAATAATGTAAAACGTTCTTATGATAAGTTTTTGCCTATTTTAAAGGATGCCGAACGTCATCAAATGCTGTTAAAGTATTTCGATAAGGATGAAGCCACCTTAAAACGCTATCAAGACAATCAACGTGAAGCGGTCGCCATGATTATGGAACAAATGGAACGTTACGCAGGGGGCGGAGCGTCTAAAATCGGTACGATTCCTGTTACGGCTTCACCGCAAGAAGAAGCGTGGGGTAATATAAAAGGTTGGGCGCAAGCGTTACAAAAACGCCGTCGTCGGGGCAGAAACCCTGATGAGGAGGATGAGGTTGAAATTGGCTTGAGAAGCATCGGGCGGAAACAGCAAGTGGAGTATGTATGGAAACGCTTCTTTGAAAAAGGTGATGAGGTCATATCTTTAGACCAACAGGTAAGCGAAGCGAGAGAAAAGCTCAAACATTTAGAAGAACTTCAAAAGAGAGGTGCCTAGCTTTTGACGTGTTCTGAGTCTGAAAAACACTTACGCTTGAGGATGAATCTCGTGAATCACCACTTCACTCATTAAGCCGTAACGCGGCACACTCACGGGCGGACGACGACGACCGAGCTTAAGCGGGAATGCAATACTCGCTGTGCCTGTGGCATGATGCACAAAGAGCTGGCAATGCTCTTGAATGGCATACCAGTTGGATACAAAGGGTGATTCTGTTAAACGCCGTGCCAGCCACTTGGGGCATTTGAACTGCCCCCCATGGGTATGCCCTGCAAAGGCTAAGTCAAAACGATTCCACGCATAAGGCTCTGCCAGTTGAGCGGGATTATGCACCACTAAAAAGTGATTCGCCTCTATCTCCGATTCGGCAACCTCTAAAATCGTTGGCACATGGGGCGTACCACGAATGTAATCATCTAAACCATGCACATAAAACGATCCTCTATCCTCATTCAAAAGACACGGCACAGACGCATTCATCAGCACTTGCATACCCCCTGATTCCAGCGCCTCTCGAACTTTGATGCCTTTAGACCCCTCATAGTAGTCGTGATTCCCCATCACGCCAAACTGGGGAATCTGTTGAGGTAGTGCCTGCATCCAATCTCGTAATGCAGGAAGATAAGCGTCTCCATAGGCAATGGCATCCCCTGAAAAAATAAGGGCATCAATCTGGTACAGCTCCACCCATGAATAAAGATAAGGCAATAAGGCGTTGAGCCATGCTTGGGTATTCCAATCCATGTGAACATCGGAAAGATGTAACAATCGTACAGGGGCTTTTAAGGATTTTTGAGGCACCCCACTACGTTCCACCCTGAGTTTGAGGTGTCCTTGTAAGGCAATAGACCAAAAACGAGTCGGGACGAAGTGGGGGAGGATGACTTCCACTTGCGTTTTAGACGGGAGACGAATAATGGGATTCACGAAAAGGACTTTCTTTTAAAACGAAGCACCTCTATATTATAGTTCAAGAATTCGCAAGTATAGTCGTTTTCAATAATTTCTTTCGGAATCATCCCTTTAAGTACATATCGTCATTCTGAACGCATGTGAAGAATC
>CAZDMD010000156.1:0-2504 GCA_964506805.1 uncultured Vampirovibrionales bacterium
GGAGTTTCATTCGTCATGGGTGGACATCCTATGGGATTAGGGGAGACTAGGGATTATTTTAATGATAAAGGAAAACGCTTAGAATGGCACGTTTTATCTTGTATGGGAAATACCGAAAATAAAAATTGTAAGGAATACTTAACATTTAGCAATTGAGGTCTTATTTGATTGTTTATTTAATTAAGAATCAAAGTACTTTTATTTTGACGCTTAATCCCTGTAGTTTATTTCAACTTTAACATAAAGGAATCATTAACAATGATGAGTCGTATTGGTACAACCAACCCACCAACCAACCAACCTCAAAAACCTGCTAAAAGTCAGACCCCTCCGAAGCAGGAAACAAATCGAAATTTGCGTATTTCTCTCCCTGTTTTGACGGAGTTATTTGCTTTGGCAGATAGCAAGGGGAATGGTAACTGGCGTGTCGACAGAAAAGAATGGGAGGCGTTGCTCTCTAGCCCCGCAAATGTCAATGCACAAGTAGCGTCTTATAATAATGAAAAAGATGACGATACCATTGTCTCCGACAATCGTTTTCAGAATGATAATTCGGGAAAGAAAACTCGTATTATCAATAACTTTAAGAAGGCCGATGGATTTAATCAAATCCAGAAAGCACTTTTGACATTATCTGAAAATCGTGATATGAGAGAAAGTCTATTTGCTTATGGTCTCCAAATTCAAAAAGAGCGTAACGCACCACATCGCATTGCAGCTAGACCAGGCTTCGACACCCATAATGTACCAGACGGTATTGCCTTGAGTGCTTTTAGTCGATTTGGCGATAAAGTAGATGGCGTTCTCTACAATCCAGAACAAGGCAGATGGGGTGGATCTGCTGGTAGTAAATAAGTTAAAAACTTAATCTCGTTTCACAGGCTAGCTCTCGTTCAAAGGGCTAGCCTATTGCGATTGTTTTTATTTGTAACAAAAATTAAAGTTGCACCTCCCCCTGCCGATACTTAATGTGAGGTGAACTAATTTAAACAGTGGCACATTTAAAAGTCGCTATTGTTTTAATACTATTAGACAAGGTTATTTAATTTCGGAATAATACCCACAAGTACATAATAGAATTATGTCGTCATTGCGAGCCGTTAGGCGTGGCAATCCTCTTAATTGGATTCGCTTTCCAGCTTAGGAGATTCTTCACATGCGTTCAGAATGACGATATGTACTTAAAGGGATGATTCCGTTTAATTTTAAACACATAGGCACTTCAATCTAGCGAATGTATGGCGAGAGTCTTTTCGATACCTCTACGGAAAGCTCACTCGTATTCAAACTCATAGGTAAATAGAAAAGGAACGCACCAGGCATGACCTCCCAATCTCAATCCAAAACGGATGCTCTCTTGACTCAACCATCGGCGAAAAAAGGCACTCAAAAAAAAGCATTGGCCCCCAAGCAAGTCAAAGGGGCGTTTAGTTCAGGATCAACCTTGCCTGCCGAGTTGAAATCGGCACAACAGCAAAGCCAAAGCGAAGTCTTAGTCAGGCTCACCTTGGCTCAAATGCCTAAGCCGTTTCATTTTGAAGCAGGTGTGGGGAAAGATGCTCAAATCGCCAAATGGCTAATGCAATGGATTCAAAACGGCTTTGAAACGAAGAGTCTTAATGAAAATTATTTGCTCCCCTTAAAGCAAGAACTTTCAGGCTATTTAGGCGTGAGTATCGGCACCGTGCAAAATGCCATTCGCTTTGTGGAAGACGAAGGCTGGGTGGAATCCAAACAGCGCATTGGCACACTCTTACGCAATGCGAGTCAAGATCACGACGAACAACGAATTCGCAAGCAAACCTCTAAACGAGACCAAGCCGTTTTAGCGATTCAGCAATACATCGTCAATGAATCCCTTGAAGTGAATCAGATTCTGCCTTCTAGCCGAGAACTCTCTAAAATCATTCATTCGGCACCGAATACGACACGTTTAGCGATGGAGTTTTTAGCGAATGAAGGTATTTTAGAAGCGATGGGCAATCGGGGGAAAAAGCCGAATTGGACGTTGAGACGCATCCCGAATGTAGAACATGTCGGCAGTGATTTTGCGTCCATTCAAACGGATACGCTGATTGATCAAGTCGAACGGGATTTAAAGCAGCTGATTTCAGATGAATATGAAGTCAACGATACCTTACCGCCTCATCAAGAATTAGCGGTGCGTTTTAAGGTTTCCATTAAAACGGTGCATGATGCGATGCAACGCCTTGCCGAACAGGGCATGATTCATTCCAAGCGGGGGCGTTACGGCACTTATGTAACCCGTTTACCGTTGCATTTGAATCGTTTAAGCGATATGGAATTTTTGTTCGTACCTGCGGAACAGCATGTGGATTTATACGATTATGAAAAAGCGTATAACGCCTTGAGTGAAAAGCTAACGCACACCTTTAAAAGTGGCGAACAATTCCCGTCGATTCAGTCGCTGGCAGAAGAAATCGGGGTTACGGTGAATTCGGTGCGTCGAGGGCTTAAGCAACTGGAAGACGCTGGCAAGGTAA
>CAZDMD010000157.1:0-2460 GCA_964506805.1 uncultured Vampirovibrionales bacterium
TTAGAATCTCTGCGTCAAGGTCTTTTATCTATCTAATTAGTACCACTCTCAAAAACAAAACATGTCAGGTGTTAAGTGCAAAAATACAGCATTTACGAATTAAGGTCTTTCCCACAGCAACTAGTTGAACATATCCGAAATGGACTGCGATTCATGGATGCGACAAATCGCTTCACCCAAGAGGCTTGCAATGGAAAGTTGTACAATTTTAGACTGTTGTTTTGCTTCTTCGCTCAAGGGAATGCTATTCGTTACAATCACCTCTTTAATGGATGAATTCACCAAGCGTTCCACCGCAGGTCCACTAAAGACAGGGTGTGCCGCCATCACATATACGTCATGGGCACCGTTTTTGGTGAGTAAATCCGCCCCGCTACAAATCGTGCCTGCGGTGTCAATCATATCGTCAATCAAAATACAGCTACGCCCTTGCACTTCACCGATAATGTTATAGACTTCCGCCACATTATGAGCGGAACGACGCTTATCGATAATGGCAATCGGGCATTCTAGCTTTTTGGCGAAGACTCTGGCACGTTCGACACCGCCTGCATCGGGACTCACCACTACGGGATTCACCAAGTCTCGGCTACGAATATAGCTTAACAAGACAGGGGTGGCATGAAGGTGATCCGTAATAATGTTAAAGAAGCCTTGTAACTGCCCTGTGTGTAAATCCATGGCAACAACTCGATTCGCCCCTGCGGTAGAAATTAAATCCGCCACTAGCTTGGCTGAAATGGGTTCACGCCCTGCGTTTTTACGGTCTTGTCTCGCATAGCCATAATAAGGAATAATGGCGGTAATGGATTTAGCAGAGGCTCGCTTCAGGGCATCAATCATCAACAACAATTCCATGATGTTATCATTCGTGGGACCACACGTCGGCTGTACAATGTAGACATCTTCACCACGCACGCTTTCTTCGATGCGGACGTAAAGCTCGCCGTCGCTGAAGTTTTTAATCTGAACGGGGGAGACCACCGTATCTAAATAATGTGCAATTTCTTTTGCCAATTCAGGGTTGGCTCGGCCTGTTACCAGTTTAATATGAGGATCCTCCTGTCTCGCTGAAGAAAGCTTGAGTTCGGGTAGCGTTAGCTCTATGGCCATAAGTCAAAATCCTTTACGTCGGTCAGGGTGTATCTCTTACTGTTTGAATGAAAGGCATTTAAGCACTACATTTAGTTTTACATAAACCCATTTAAACTTCAATCCATTTTTAGGGTTGGATGAGTATAAACCCGTCTCAATTTTATTTTGTGCGTGCATTTTAACCAAGAGGCGTCTTTGGTTGTAACACTTTGTAAACAATGGGCAATTGCCTCTCCTAATAGTTTCTTTATTGTTTTGAGACCACCTAACCCGATTTTATTTCCATAGGTTTTAAAAAGAGAAAGAGAAAATATGAATTATTTTGATTTAAACAGCTTAAACACAAGTAATACGCCTTTTGGATTTGTGGTGAAACAACAAGGACTTTCAACCCAAGCGAAGGATTATATTAAAACAAACGATGCCAATAATGACGGCACTTTGAGCTTTACAGAATTCAAAGAAGCAGGTGGCTTAACAGGTGATATTAAAGCCAACGTGTCAGATGCTGTGTTGCAAAAACTCTACATTTCTTTTGCGGGCAATGACAAGAAATTAACGGCTCGTGAAGCCGCCCAAGCATGGCTGTATATGGATACCTTAGGCGATGATGCGGATGACAAAAACGATTTTGTGATTACGCAAGCTCAGTCCGATGCGTTTTATGACGAGCTAAAAGAAATCGCTTTGCCTGATTTGGCGTATGGCTCTGAACTTAATTATGATCGAATCAGAGGCATCGGCGAAGTCGCTAAATTGACTAAGATTCTAGGAGCTGCGGACAATCAACAAACCGCGGATGACATTGCCAAAACTTCTAAAGCCGATACCACCGAAATCGTGAATCAAACCAATGTCGCTCTTTCACAAGCACTCCCGATTTTGAGAACCATGTTAGAAAACAATACTAAAATCACTCCCGAACAAAAGAAGCAAATGACGCTTATTTTGTATCTCGTGGAAGCCTATCTGCAAAATAAGTAGGCTATAATTTTAACAAAACTCTAAAAAGCAATGACTTAGAGCCTATCCGAGAAATAAATCAAATTAGTCTTTCAAGGATGAGGCAACAAAACGCCAATTGAATAAAGCCGACATAGAGAGCATCCTGCTTTTCCCAGCGAATCAAAAGTCTTCGGTAGCGATTCATCCAGCTATGTGTTCGCTCTACAACCCAGCGTTTCGGGGCTTTCCCTGCCACTTTTTCTTTTTTCTCTTCGCCACGTGGACGAATATGAGCAATCCAACCCTTCTCTGACACAAGTATAGTCGATTAAAGATGTTTCCGAACAGTAGGCTAGACGATAATCCTAGACGAGGAGCCTAGATTATTTTGTGAAAAAGTTTAGAAAATGTGTAGATAGA
>CAZDMD010000158.1:0-2256 GCA_964506805.1 uncultured Vampirovibrionales bacterium
CGTTTGTTTTTCCTTGAAATTCCACCTTTCTTGACTAAATGTCAACACCCCCTAGAAAGAAACACGTTTAAGCGTGAGGCTTGAGATAACCCTTGCCCTGCGTCGATGAAGATGCCCCTTGACGAACTTGGGTGATTTTTTCGGCGTAATTCACCCGTTGGTGATGAATCGCACTTAAGCCCCGTGTAAACGATTTTTTCACTTTCAAAATTTCTTGCATCGTAATCGGACATTCGTCAAATTGACCGTCTTCAATACGTTGCTTGAAAATGACTTCTAATAGGGTATCTACCTGATCGGGCGTGGGAGCATTTAAGGCTCGCACGGCGGATTCTGCGGCATCAGCGAGCATGACAATGGCAGTTTCTCGGGTTTGTGGTTTAGGGCCTGCGTATCGGAATTGGGCTTTGGTTACGTTATTTTTACCCTCTTGTTTTAGGGCTTGGGCGTAGAAGTATCCGCAAATGAGCGTCCCGTGATGTTCAGGCATAAAGGCTTTAATGGCGTCAGGTAAATTGTATTCGCTCCCTAGTTTCAAGCCATCAATGGGGTGAGACGTTACAATCAACTTGCTCATACGAGGGTTTAAATAGTCGTGGGGATTTGCCACACCGAAATAGGCTTGATTTTCCACAAAATAAATCGGGCGTTTCATTTTACCAATATCATGGTAAAGGCAACCAACTCTCGTGAGTAAACCATTCGCTCCAATTTCATCGGAGGCTTTTTCAGATAGCGTTGCGAGTAAGAGGCTATGATGAAAGGTTCCTGGTGCTTCGACTTGTAGTCGTTTAATGAGGGGGTGATCCAAGTTCGAAAGCTCTAAAAGCGTTAATGACGATAAAAAGCCAAAGAGATACTCCAAAACGGGGGAAAGTCCCACCGAAAGAAAAAATGGGAGAAGGCTGGTGAATCCCCCCGCTATCACAAAGGTACTTAGGGATAAATCATGAACGTGTCCATACATAAACAGCATATTAAGTAAGACAATCGCTCCCCACACGAAGGTAGATTTCAATAAGTCGCCACGGGCTTTCACCACCCCTTGCCGATAAAAATAATAGTTTTGTAATGAAAGGCTCATAAACCAAAGCACCCAAAACCCATGTCCCACTTCAGAAGGTAATAAAAGCAAAAATCCTAAAAAAGCGAGCAGCACCGAAGACGATCGGCGAGGCAAGTCCACCACATAGGTACAAAAACTAAAGGTGGCGGTAACCGCCATCACCATCAAATATAAATACGGAGACGTCATAAACAACAACGCCGTATACGTTAGAGCAATAAAACTGACCACATAGTATAATTTTTGACGCTTCTGCAAAGTCGGAAAACTCGCCCATAGCCATGCAATCGAAACCACTGTAAACAGTATTAAAAACGACAGCGTTTTAATACTGTTGAGATTATCGTTCAACATGTCTGTGAACAAGTGAAGCGTCCTTATGCTTGAATTCCATGCGTTTAGTGTAGCACAAAGACAAGCGACAATTCATCTTCTTCATTTTATTCAAACGCACAATGGAGTTTTTTATAGAAAGCTCTAAAAAAGTGTAAAAGCTCTTTCTCCCTCCCCTTTAAGGGGAGGGCTGGGGAGGGGTGTATTTAGAGACTTTTATAGTCCTAAACAAAAAAAGCCCCCTAAAACGAGGAGGCTTTTCAGTATTAGGTATGGAAAACTAATTCCAGTACGCCTGCGACAAGCTCAGACCGTCCGAGAGTTCTTCACCCAACTCAGAAGCAATGGAGACATTATTCGGTGTAAAGATAAACACCCCTTCACCAATGCGTTGTTGATGCCCTTCAATGGCATGCGTCGCACCAGAAAGAAAATCTACCACACGTTGAGACTGGTTCGTATCCAACAAATGAAGATTTAAAATCGCCGCCTTACGGGCTTTTAAGTGAGAAACGACATCTAACGCATCTTCAAACGAACGAGGCTCAATCACAATGACTTGGCTAAAACTACTGCCAACAGGAGACATCGCACGCACATTTGCTACTGCACGCACTTCAGAAACTTGACGCGTTGCTTCAGGGGTATAAGCGGGTGTTACGGCTTCCATTTCGTTCATGTATTCCTCTTCTTCAAAAGGGTCGCCTGTAACCCAGTTTTTTAACTTCGTCATAATGTTTGTCATGTGGTGATGAAACCTCCTTCAGTCGGGGTGGGATGTAATAAAATCTAAAAGCTGAACCTTTTCAATCATATAGTCGTTTTCAGAGTTTTTTGTAGAGATGGCTAGACGAGGA
>CAZDMD010000159.1:0-2216 GCA_964506805.1 uncultured Vampirovibrionales bacterium
CACTGTGCGAGAATATATTTAATCGACTATATGTGCCGTAAATTGTTGCGAGTTTAGGGAGTTTGAGGGGGTCTTGTCTCTAAAACGAGGCGAGATAAGAAAAATAGAAGAGCATTTGGGGGATATTTCTAGTTTTCTCTGTTGAATTTAAGAGTTGAAGTTTTTTGCCCCTACAAAAAACCATTTTGCCCCCTTTTACAGAGGCTTCTATAGAAAAATGAGTTATGGATAAAATCGACGAATGAGGCTTAAAGCGAATACGATTTACGATGAATCAACCAAGCCCCTAGCCCGAGCAACAACAAAGTCGGAAGCAGACACGCCACCGCCACGGACGCATCAAAGGAAAGCGTGTTGCCAAACATCAAAAGTCCACCTTGCCCTAAGCTAATACTAATGTTACGCAGAATGTACAAAGCAAATAACGTAACAATAGCAAGGGTAAAGCCTTTTGCACTGCTTTGTCTTGGGGGAGCCAAGGCTAAAGGAAACGCCATAAACACCAACGCCAAACAGTTTAACGGTTGAGCGAGTCGCTCCCAGAGCATCACCACCCACTTGGTCGGAGGCGGGGTTTCACCTTGCCGAGCCTCTTTAATGCGTTGAGCCAGTTGAGCAAAACCGACTTGAGAATGGTGAAAGTCACCTTGATTGGCTTTCAAGGTCTCTTCATCCACGTCCAGCAACTGCGATTTCTGTACCCGTGCCATGCGATTCACGACAAATCGTTGATTGCCTGCCAGTACCCCGTAAATTTGCACGCCGTTGAGTTGCCACTGTGGCGATTGATAATCCGCCGATTGGGCTTGAATCACTTCGATGTTGCCACTCTGACTTCTCTGAATGAAGGTGAAGCCTTCCAAATGATTCAAACTGGCTTTTTCGGCGTGAATCAACTTCACCCATTGTCCGTCCTTAAAAAGTGGAAGCGTGATCCCATTTTTGGTCAGCTTCAGCTGTGTAGACGTTAGCACTTCCTCTTTCAATTCGGCGATTTGCCTTTGAGCATTTGGAATCAACCATTCGGTAGAGGCGAAACTTAAGCATGCCGCCAGTAGTCCCAGCACGAAAGCAGGTTGAAACAATCGCCATAGAGAAAGTCCATTCATGCGTAGGGCAATGAGTTCAAAGTGTTGATTGAGGTGGCTATACACCATAAAAATCGTGAGAAAAACGCTTGGTGGAAAAGCGAATGCCAATGCGGTGGGGACTTGTAGTACCAAAAATCGAAACGCAAAACTCAGCGGAAAACCCAAGTCTTGCATTTCTTTAAGAAAATCAAAAAGGGTATCGCTAAAAAAGACAATCAACGTAATGAGGGTCATGCTTAAAGCCAGCATTTTCCACAGTTGTTGACCGATGTAAACGTCTAATCGACTCACAAGCGTAACTCTTTCTAAAAACTACTTTTCAGCATAACACGAATATCAATGTTCTACAAACAAGGTAAACCTGCTTGATCCGCCAAATAGAGCCAGCACGGGACACGACCCTCATGCTTTTCAGAAGAATAGGGCATAATCGGCAGTTGAGCAAGCCCTGCTTTGTCGAGCAGTTTTTTGGCGGTTTCAATACTCGCCGCTCGCTCTCGATTCGTGCATTTGTCGGTTTTCGTAATCACCAACATAATCGGTAAATCGTGGAATAAGAGCCAATCTAGCATGTCGATGTCGGACTCCATAAAGCCATGCCGAGCATCAATCAGTTGTACCACCATACGAATGCCTTCACGATGTTTCAAATAATACTGAAAATTACGGTTCCACTCCGCCATTTCCTTCTTGGAAACTTTAGCGTAGCCATAACCCGGTAAATCCACAAAAACCCATTTGCGTGGAATCTCTAGGGTTTCGCTACTGCAAGTCGCCTCATAAAAGTTCATCAGTCGAGTTTTACCAGGTGTGTTGGAGGTGCGTGCCAAGTTCTTACGTTGCAACATGGAGTTAATCCACGACGATTTACCCACGTTGGAGCGTCCCACCATGACAATTTCAGGCACGCCCTCTTCCGCAGGCGGAGCCAATTCCAGCTTAGGTACGGAAATCACAATGCGACTGTCATGCAGGGTAATGGGACAAGGCTTGGCGTGTGTATTGACCATAAAGCAGATAAAATGTCCTTAAAAAAAGTTGAATATAGTGCTTTAAAAAGTTTTTGAATCGTAGGCTAGACGAGGAGCCTAGATTATTTTGTGAACGGAGTGTAGATAGACCTAC
>CAZDMD010000160.1:0-2091 GCA_964506805.1 uncultured Vampirovibrionales bacterium
GCTTTATGCGGATTGTGATTGAAGATGAAGGCGACGGCATCAACGAAGCCCAACGAGAAAAGCTCTTTAGTAAGTTTTACCGCACCGCCAATCATATGACGCAACAAGTGGAAGGCTCTGGCTTGGGGCTGTATATCACCAAAACCCTTGTGCAACGGATGGGGGGACACATCGGGGTGGAAAGTGAAGTGGGTGTGGGATCGAAGTTTTGGTTTACTGTGCCACTGAATACGCTTGAAATGCAAAATCAGTTCCGCAATAGCATTGAATTAGGGGGCGAGCTGGATGATGACTTAGGCGACAACTTAGATGCTCCTAACGCAGAAGAGAGGGCTTAACGTGAATACGGAAGTCTCTGTTCAGCATTTTCAAAAATTACAAGAACTCTTGGTGATTACGCCGTTTACGTTTTATGAAACGGAAACCCGAAAACCAACGGACGTTGCGGATTGTCATGTGGTGGAAGAGAGTCCCCAAGATGCTGATACCCCTTTGAATCGTTGGTTGAATTATCATCAGTATTTACGAACGTTTATGTCAGGCCTGCAGGGAGATGAAGTCATTTCCGTGCGAGTCATTCACAGCACGCAGTTAGAAGAATTGCAACGTGTGTATTATCATTTGCTCCCAGATGCCGTCGTAGTAGATGCCCCCGCCCTACACCTTGTGGAATCTCTTTACGACGGGAGCTTTACAGGATCTGTCGAAGAGAAACTGGCACTAGAAGCCATGCTTGAAATCCCTGAGGGGGAGGAAGTCTTGTCTCCCCTTGAGTTGACACGGCATTTACGACAATGGTCTGTGCAAGAAGGCTTTAGAACGGTTATTTTGAATTTAACGCACGGTGAAGTCGAACAAGAACGGATTCAATCCCTTGTGCAAGGGGCGGATGAACTCTTGGATGTGCAGATGTCCACCGAAGAGTTGTGCATTCGGGTCTTGTCGCATATTCGTCGCCACTTGGATCAGTATCAATCGGCGATTACACGTCAGCCCAATGGGGAACTGCTCGAACGCATTTTTAATCGGCGGATTCGTCAAGGTATTGGCTTACAGCTGATGCAGAATACGCCGTACACCGAACGTCAAATCGAAGCGAGTAAGCAACATTGGGCGATTGCCGTTTTTCATATGGATTCACTCAATACCTATGGCTTATTGTACGGTCAGGAAGCCAAGCTCAAGGTGATTCAGCATTGTGCAGCGGTCTTGGGGCAAATGCTCCATGTGCCGGATTGGGTCTTCCATGTTGAAGAAAACACTTTTGTGGTGCTTTCCACGCCTGAACGGATTGAACGCATTTTACCGATTGTGATGAAGCGTTTAGATGCCAGTTGCGGGCATTTCCTCTCCCCTGACGATCAAAACCGAGGCTTTTTCGTGTGGCGACAAGAGGCTCTGTTTACCAAAGTACCCTCCTTGCGAGTGGGAGCGGGGGTGATGTCCACGAATGTGTCCATGTTTAACTATTTAAGCCCTGTTTTAGCCAAGGGCTTACAGCTCGCCATTAAAGCCTTGAGTCAAATTGCCCCCCCTGAAAGTGCTTGGATTACTGATTGCTTCCTGCTCACAGGTGAAGAAGAAGACGAGTCTCCTGAAGCACAAGCCCCTGCGAATCCCTATGTCATGGTGGTGGAACCTGATGCGGCACTGGCGTTCTTGTTGGAACAAACCATTAGCATGAATGGGATTGAAGTGGATGTGATGCCTAGCGTTTTAGATTTAGAAGAGGCGGTGAAAAAGCGTTGCCCTCATGCCATTGTGGTGGATCCGTTTATTGATTCGTCTAAAAAAGCGGTGGCAAACGCGGAAAAAAGCCCTTGGCAGTCGCTTCAACGCATCCGAGCGATTGCCCCCCAAACGCATATTTTAGCCACCTGCAATCATGACGACTACGAAGCCGCCTTAATCAATGGATCGAATGCGTTTTTGCCCAAGCCGTATAAACTGCTTCCCTTGTTGAGCTGGCTCGATTTTGTCTTAAAGGTTAGGGTGATTTAGGGTGTACTGTACTCTACCTTCGTAAAATTATCTTAATATAGTCGATTAAATATATTCCCGCACAGTGCCTATACTTTGTCGCTACGATAA
>CAZDMD010000161.1:0-2085 GCA_964506805.1 uncultured Vampirovibrionales bacterium
TATATCGTAGCGACAACGTATAGACGCTCTACAAGAAATTATGGAGGCGACTATACCCCTAGCCATTCCAAGCACGTTTCCCCCACATGGTGAAACCCCTGCAAAGTACCCAAGACTGCCCCCTGCTGTGAAGGGCTATACGCGATGTAAGGCGTGTATTCTCTCGTATGGTCGCTACCCGGAGCGGTGGGGTCGCATCCATGATCCCCCGTAATCACCAGTAAATCATCGTCAGTCATCGCATCGATAAAGTCTTTGAGCTTCTCGTCAATGGCTTCTAAGGCTCGTGCGTACCCTTCTACGTCTCGACGATGCCCGTAGTTCATATCCGTTTCAACCAAATTATTAAAAATCAACTGCTTGCTGGTGTCTTTTGTTACAGAAGCATTGAGCTGATAATCTTCAAGGGGCAATTTGTTTTCAATCAATTCCTGTAAAATCGCCAAACCGTGTGCGTTATCTTTGCTCTTAATACTATGGGTGATGCCGACACCGCAAAAAATATCTTCGATTTTACCAATGCCAATCACTTGCACGCCTGCGGATTCAGCGATTACCAAATGATTGCCTTCTTTGGGTGGTTCAACGGCATAATCATGCCGTGCATGCCCAAGTCGTCTAAACGCCCCGACTTCCCCTTCAAAGGGTCTCGCAATGACACGAGACACTTCATCGTCTCCTCGTAAAATCTCTCGAGCGATTTCACACCACTGATACAGAGTCTCTAAGGGGATTTTATCGACATGGCACGCAATTTGCCAGACGCTATCCGCACTCGTATAAACAATCGGATACCCTGTCTGAAGGTGGGCTTCTCCGAGTTCATCTAAAATAGCCGTACCGCTAGCGGGTTTATTCCCAAGAATATCACCACATTGCGTTTGTGAAATAAAAGCCTCCACCAATTCTTGTCTAAATCCTTGTGGATAGGTAGGGAAAGGCGTTTCCAAGGTAATCCCCATCATTTCCCAATGTCCTGTCGTGGTGTCCTTGCCTTTGGACTGCTCCGCAAGTTTGCCGACTCGTGCGAGGGGAGGCGTGTTGGTACTCAAATGTTGCAAAGGAATAATACGCCCCAAACCTAGTTTTTCAAGCGTTGGTAGATGAAGCCGATCGACGCTTGCATCAATATGTCCGAGTGTATTCGCTTCCAAACTATCGTTATAATCGGGGGCATCGGGCATGGCACCCACCCCTAGGGCATCAATCACCACCACAAAGGCACGACGAGACGAGTTCATAATCAGATTCTTTCATTCATTTTAAAGGATTCATCCTTTCATCCTAACAAAAATTAAAGCGTATTTATATAGTCGTTTTCAGAGTTCTTTGTAGAGACGACTATAATTTAGGGTCTTGCAAGCTATACTTTTCCGTTACACGTTTAATCCGTGAATCAGGCAAGGGATGGGTTACTAAAAATTCGACTCGACCGTTTTGACTGGCTTGACGTAACACTTTAAAGACATCAATGGCGGCTTTCTTATTATAGTTCGCCGTCATAATGTAAAGCATGCCTGAATCGTCCGCTTGATACTCTTGGTTACGATCAAACTTTAAATCTAACAACTGCGTTCCGATTTGTGCCCCATAGCTCCCTATCGGATTACTAATAAAAAGAGAGAGCATCCTGCCCAACAGAGAAAATCCCACTTTGCGAGCGGTTCCCTTGCTGATGTGATGATTAGTAATATGCCCCAATTCATGCCCCACCACAAAGGCTCGAGCGTCTTCCGTTTTGAGCTTATTCCATAATGCGGAAGTCATCACGACTTTTTTCCCGTCTGTGTAGGCATTTAGGGTATCGTTTTTTTGAACATGCGAATCTTCGACGACAGACTCAGGTAAATCGAGCTGGTTGATTTCAATCAATTTGCGTACAATGCGTTGGAGTTCTTCATCGGGTGTAAGTTTAGCACTATGCACCAGTGGCATAAAACAGAACAAAGCGAAACACATCGGCAAGAGAAACATCTTCCACTGCAATTTTTTCAACATCGTCATCCCTAAAACCTCCAATCAGCTAAAACTCAAGAACGATTCGCTTCTACTATAACATAGGGAAATTTTAGTTTCAAATGCCAC
>CAZDMD010000162.1:0-1920 GCA_964506805.1 uncultured Vampirovibrionales bacterium
TTTTAGTCGTCCTTCTAACACCTCACAGACTTCTAAAACAAAAACGAGCGATTTAGATGATTTGTTTTTAGACGAAGATTATGAGGGGTCTGAAGTGGGCGGTACTGATGACACTGATACGGACGATTATGAGTTAGACTTCTTAGATTAGTCGTTATAAAGTATTTTAAGTAAAGACTCTCTTCTACAAGAGGGTCTTTATGTTTGATGGAGCTACAACTAGCCCACATTAACCGTTTCAGGGAGCATTTTGACCAAAGCAATAGGATTCACACTTAAGCACTGCCCACTTTGCGGATCAATCGAAAAGCGTACGGCATTGATTTGAACCTGACGACTCTTCGCCCCTTCCATTTTGACCCAGCCCACGTCTTTCATTCGACTAATGGCACTGGCGGTTTCAACCCCAATGACGCTTTCATACGTCCCATTCATACCCGCATCGGTTAAGAATCCCGTGCGTTCATACAAAATTCGAGCATCATTGGTTTGCACATGCGTATGCGTCCCCACTACGGCAGAAGCCCCCATTTGAGCGGCGTATCGAGCCAATGCCCCCTTTTCGGCAGTGGCTTCGGCGTGAATATCGATAAAGACAATCGGGGTTTGATTGAGCAAGGCAGGTAGTTCGGTATCAATGACTTCCCAAGGCGAATTATAATTCCCCATAAATACTTGCCCTATAAGATTTAAAACCCCCACCTTTGTCCCATTCACCTCAATCACCCGAGAACCACGCCCTGGTACATTACGCCCTGCCATGTTCGCAGGTCTCAGCAAGTGTTCGGCGTCTTCCATGAAGTGAAAAGACTCCTTGCGATCAAAGGTATGATTCCCCCCTGTGAGAGCGTGAAATCCATGAGCCAACATTTCTTGCATGTGTTTTTCAGAAGTACCAGCCCCATGCGTAATGTTTTCCACGTTCGCAATCAACATATCGGGTTTTTCAATTAAATCATGGGTCAGATAATAATAAACCCCCTCACGCCCTGGACGCCCCACGACATCCCCAAAAAATAAAATTTCAAATGGTTTAGACATACACCCCACACTTTCTAGTTTGCCCTACCATTATGAAGAAAAGGACGTTAAATTACAATAGGATATTCGGATTCATTCGCTGATATAGTCGTTTTCAGAGTTTTTTGTAGAGATGGCTAGACGAGGAGCCTAGATTATTTTGTGAACGGAGTGTAGACAGACCTACATGACTGAACAAAATATATCGTAGCGACAACGTATAGACACTCTACAAGAAATTATGGGAACGACTATAACCGATGATGCGTCTGTTTTTAACGATAAACTCATGCGTTTTTTCAAAGCCTAGCTTTTGAGCAATGAATTGAGATTTAACATTGTCTACAAAATGAGCCATCACAATTTTAGGGAGCTTCATCTCTTCAAACGCATAAGCAATGACCGCTTTCGACCCTTCAGTGGCGTAGCCTTGACGCCAAAAATCAGGATGAATGGCGAATCGTAGTTCAAATTCTTTTTCAGGTAGTTCAGGATTCCACTGGCGATGCTGAAAGCCCATGCGTCCCACAAAACGACCTGTGGCAGATTCACTCACATGTAGTTGAGACATGCCCAGTCGTTCGTATTCGTCGATATATTCATCCAGTTCTACTTGCACACGAGCATCATCACTAAAGCCCGTAAAGGTGCTAGCGGCAACATCAGGGTGCTGATGCAAGGCTTTTAAGTCGTCAAAATCATCCGATGTAAAGGGGCGAAAGATCAAACGCTCCGATTGAAAGAGTACGGTAGGCGAAGGGCTTAAATCAGACATGATGGAGGCATCCTATGGAGTTTAAAAGGGAGTTTCTTTATTATAGTCTTTTCAAGAGTTTTCTGAACAATAGGCTAGACGAGGAGCCTAGATTATTTTGTGAACGGAGTGTAGATAGACCTACA
>CAZDMD010000163.1:0-1897 GCA_964506805.1 uncultured Vampirovibrionales bacterium
TTGTTTTGACACAGAAAGTACCCATTATGGGCTTTTTGAAGACAGCCCCTATATAGTCGATTAACTTAACACATGACACATTTTGTTTTTGTTACAATAGGGATTGTTTGAGGTTGCCTTATGCGTCTAAATGATCCCAATATCCTCCTATGTGCTTTAATCACAGCCATTGAAAAAAATTGCAAACACTTGAAAATACAGGGCTATAGTCAATTAAATATATTCCCGTACAGTGCCTATACTTTGTCGCTACGATGATTTTGTTCAGTCATGTAGGTCTATCTACACTCCGTTCACAAAATCATCTAGGCTCCTCGTCTAGCCTATTGTTCAGAAAACTCTTGAAAAGACTATAAAAGGGAGGATTTTTTAAAAGAGATAAAGAATTCGCAGAATCAAAGGGATTTAAGAGTTGATCACGACTTCTTTCTTTAAACTTTCAGCGGCTTGCTGACAAGCATCAACGGCATCCAAAAGCTCCCAAGGCACGTTGCAATCTTCACGCCCAATATGCCCATAAGCCGCTAAATCTTGATAAAAACGTCCGTTTCGCTCACGAGGCAAGCCTTTTAGATTGAACTTTTGAATAATCGCCGCAGGACGCAAATCAAAACACGCCTTTACCACTTCCGCTAAATCCGCATCACTTAACCCTGCTTGTACGGTGCCAAAGCTATCCACAAAAACCGACGTGGGTTTAGCCACCCCAATCGCGTAACTGAGTTGAACTTCAACACGTTCCGCTAAGCCTGCTGCCACCAAGTTTTTGGCGACATAACGAGCGGCATAGGCGGCGGATCGATCGACTTTCGTGGCATCCTTACCTGAGAAAGCACCGCCCCCATGACGAGACGCCCCGCCATAAGTATCCACAATAATTTTACGCCCTGTCAAACCCGAATCCCCTTGAGGCCCCCCAATGACAAATCGGCCACTGGGATTGATGAGAAACTTGGTATCGGCATCAGGCTTACAGCTAAAACGCTCAAAGACAGGGTGAATCACATAACGGCGAATATCATCATAAATACGACGTTGCATGGCGGTATTGTCGCTTACGCCTTCAATTTCAGGGGCATGTTGCGTTGAAATCACCACCGTCTCCACACGAGTGGCAACCCCGTTGACGTATTCAATCGTTACTTGAGACTTCCCGTCTGGTCTTAAATAAGGTAAAGTACCGTCTTTACGCACTTTAGCGAGTTGTTTCACCAAGGCATGTGCCATATCAATCGCCACAGGCATATAGCTTTGGGTTTCTTGGCAGGCGTAGCCAAACATAATCCCTTGATCACCCGCTCCAATACGGTCAATTTCTTGATCGCTAAGGCTGTTATTTCGGACTTCAAGGGCATTGTCCACACCGCCCGCAATATCACGAGACTGCTCATCAATACTCACCAAAACGCCACAGGTTTGACCATCAAAACCGCCTGCATCCGCACCCACATAGCCAATATCGGCAATCACTTTTCGGGCAATGCTGGCAATATCCACATAGCAAGAAGACGTAATTTCGCCTGTTACGAGAACGAGTCCCGTATTGACCACCGTTTCACACGCCACACGAGCTTCAGGGTCTTGCGTGAGGCAGGCATCTAAGACCGCATCGGAGATTTGATCGCAGATTTTATCGGGATGCCCTTCCGTTACCGATTCAGACGTAAAAAAGTAGTGAGACGCATGTGGCATAAGCAATTCCTTTTTGAGTGTGTTGTGGATATTTGATTCTTTTTTATTATCACTTAAAAAAAAGGGAGCGTCAAATATAGCTAAAATCAAAAATACTGATACAGGTTTTCTTAGAGCTGGTCGTTGTCAGAGACCTTTGTGCCGACAAAGGTCTCCAACACCTCTAAAGCGGTTTAAGGGGTGGGGGGGGGGGGAGGGGCGGGTG
>CAZDMD010000164.1:0-1878 GCA_964506805.1 uncultured Vampirovibrionales bacterium
GGCGTGGCAATCCTCTTAATTGGATTCGCTTTCCAGCTTAGGAGATTCTTCACATACGTTCAGAATGACGATATGTACTTAAAGGGATGATTCCGTAAAAAAATAATCTTGTTTAACTATAACCTCGTTTCATTTTAAAGAAGGAGCTATGCACATGGCGAAAGATGCCACCTTTGATGTTGTTTCCGAATTCGACATGCAGGAACTCACCAATGCCGTGGATCAAGCCAATCGAGACATCAACGCCCGATTCGACTTGAAAGATACCGCAACCGAACTCATCTTAAATAAAGACGATATTACCATTACCACTGCCACCGAATTTGCTTTGCAAAACGTGCTTCAAATTTTGGAAGAAAAAATCACCAAACGTGGTTTGAGTCCCTTTTTGTTAGATGCACAAAGCAACCCCGTAGAACATGCCCTTGGTGGACGCGTTCGTCAAGTCATTCAACTCAATAGCGGGATTGATAAAGAGCTTGCTAAAAAAATCGTCGCTGAAATTAAAAATACCAAGCTCAAGGTACAGGCCTCTATTCAAGGTGAACAAGTGCGTGTGAGTGGTAAAAATCGAGATGACTTGCAAGCGGTTATCACCCATTTGAAATCTCAAATGACGGCATGGGAAAAACCCTTGCAGTTTCAAAACTTTAGGTAGTTCTATGACTTTGACACCCCCCACCACGACTCCCCTCCAAAGCGTTCTTCGTCTTGAAGAGGTGTCGATTT
Organism: uncultured Vampirovibrionales bacterium; assembly: GCA_964506805.1. Classification (GTDB taxonomy): domain Bacteria; phylum Cyanobacteriota; class Vampirovibrionia; order Vampirovibrionales; family JAJTHC01; genus JAJTHC01. The sequence continues at coordinate 730 of CAZDMD010000164.1, forward strand.
CTTTTCCACATCCACAAGAAGAGAGGTGGGTGCCGTTGGTACAAGGCGTTGAATTTACCATTGCCCCCGGTGAAATTATGGGTTTAGTGGGTGAAAGTGGTTGTGGTAAAAGCCTCACAGGACTTTCCATTTTAGGCTTGTTGCCTCGCCCTGGTGTTTTAAGTAGCGGACGCATTTATTTAGAAGAGACCTGCTTGCAGGATCTCTCCGCTGAAGCGTATCGCCGAATCAGAGGCAAAGACATTGCCCTAATTCCGCAAGATCCCCTTTCTGCTTTGAATCCCGTGTACACGGTGGGGAATCAGCTGGAAGAGATTCTTAAAACGCATAGCGATTTAGATTCGTCTGCTCGCCATGCCAAAATGCGAGAACTGCTGGATGCGGTGCGTATTTCCAATGCCGAACAACGCTTAAAAGCCTATCCCCATGAGTTTTCAGGAGGAATGAGGCAACGCGTGCTGATTGCCATGGCGTTGGCGTGTACCCCCAAGCTCCTGATTGCGGATGAACCGACCACCGCCTTAGATGTAACCGTTCAAGCCGATATTTTGGCGTTGATTCGAGAATTAAGCCACTCCTTCAATATGGCGACTCTACTCATTACGCACGATATGGGCGTGGTGGCGGAATTGTGTCATCGGGTTTCCGTGATGTATGCGGGGCATTTGGTGGAAACGGCGTTGGTAGATGACCTATTTCAATCGCCAAAGCATCCGTACACGGTGGGCTTATTACAGAGCATCCCCAAGCCTAATATCGAAAAACTCACTTCAATCGACGGCACACCACCGACTTTACTCAGCATGCCCCTTGAAGGCTGCCGATTTATTGAACGTTGTCAACACGCCCACTTAAGTCAATGCTCTACCCCTCAAGCGATTGCCTGGCAAGTGATGAGCGAATCGCATCGGCATCGTTGTGGGGTGCTTTAGTTTTCGTTAAAAACAACATTTGATTTATTGAAAAAATATTTTGCCACAATAATAAAAAGACCAATTACATTAACAGAAGTCTTAACACCTGACATGTTTTGTTTTTGTTATAATAGGGATTGTTTGAGGTTGCCTTATGCGTCTAAATGATCCCAATATCCTCCTATGTGCTTTAATCACAGCCATTGAAAAAAAATTGCAAACACTTGAAAATACA
>CAZDMD010000165.1:0-1681 GCA_964506805.1 uncultured Vampirovibrionales bacterium
TTTCTGTAACGAATGATGAAGAGAATGAAGATCGATCAAACACTGAAAAGATCAAGGCTTGATCTGGGGCTGATCTGATCGTACGATCCGATCGCTTTTTAGAGAGACCCTTCCGAAAGAAGGGTTCTCACAAAAGCACGGAGTCCCTTTCAAATGCAAAGCCCCACTACCCTCATGCTTCTTCATCAAGACGACACCTTGAGCCTGCATCTTGGCGATGTGCTAGAGACTCTAGCCCAACTGCCAGCGGAAAGCGTCGATTTGGTTTTTGCCGACCCGCCGTATAATTTAAGCAACAACGGCTTTTCCTGTCATGCGGGTAAACGAGTGAGCGTCAACAAAGGGGCGTGGGACAAAAGCAACGGCGTGGAAGCCGATTTTGCCTTTCACCGTGCATGGATTCAAGCCTGCCACCGAGTCCTTAAACCGAACGGTAGCCTATGGATTAGTGGGACGTATCATTCCATTTACGCCTGCGGATTCGCCTTACAACTCGACGGCTGGCATGTGATTAACGATGTGGCATGGTTTAAGCCCAACGCAGCCCCGAACTTGAGTTGCCGTATGTTTACCGCCAGCCACGAAACCCTGATTTGGGCGAGAAAAAGCAAAACCGCCAAGCACACGTTTAACTATGATTTAATGAAAAACGGCGTGTGGCATGAAGACGATTTCATTAAAAAGCCCGAAAAACAAATGCGGAGCGTATGGGCGTGCGGTACACCCAAAACCCACGAAAAAACCTTTGGCAAGCACCCGACGCAAAAACCTGAATTGCTGTTGAGACGCATTGTAATCGCCAGTAGCCTAAAGGGCGATGTGGTGCTTGACCCTTTTTGCGGTAGCGGTACGACGGGCGTGGTGGCGTTGCAACACGGACGTTCCTTTATTGGCATTGACCAAAACCGCGAGTATCTGGAAGGGATAGCCTTACCTAGACTTTTGAGAGTTCAAGAACAGTGTGTTCCCAAGAAACGGAAAAGAGTAGGAACTTGAAATGAAAAAAGGTGGAAGTTCTGGTGCTAATACTAAAATAGGTCTTCATTTTGAGGAAAAAGTTGATTTAGTGCAAGCCTTTGATAATGTTGAAGGCTATTCCATTCAAGAAAAGAATGATAGTTTGTTTGGTGTTCTTTATGATAATCAAGAAGTGGGACTTATCTTTAAAAAACACGCTTTATATAAGTTTTTAGCAGATAAAAATATTAACTGGAAAGAACGACTTCAAAAAAAGCTCTTGCCTGATAATGTCTTTTATAATTTTCTGAATCAAACAATCTATATTATCGAAGTAAAACATCAACAAACCCCAGGTTCGGTTGATGAAAAGTTGCAAACGTGCGATTTTAAGCGTAAGCAATATGTTAAACTGCTAGACGACTTAAATATCGACGTTGAATACATTTATGTTTTTAACGACTGGTTTTTAAAAGATGAGTATAAAGACGTACTGCAATATATCAAGCTGGAAGGATGCAAGTTTTATTTCAATGAAATACCATTGAATAAATTGAGTTTACCTTATACAGACGTTTAGACGCAGGTTTTTTGGCGTTCGTCGGACGTGGGGTGTATCGGGTGGTGTAGGGCTGGCTTTGTCCCTTCTCCCTTAGGGGGAAGGCTAGGATGGGGGAAACACCAACTCTAACTGGACATCCTGAAGCCCTCACCCCACCCCTCT